>JAQBZH010000022.1 GCA_027622005.1 Bacteroidota bacterium
CGCTTTTCAATTGTCACCGCCGAAATAGAATTTGCTTCTATTGGCCGTGTTGGGTCTAGCTAAGGAAATGATGTTTCCTCAACCAAATTCCCAAAATTACATGGCACCTAGATCTTTAACGACACCTGCAAGTGCTTTCACCTTTGCATCTGACGTGTTTTTGCCTAGGTCAGTAGCAAGTGCAGAAAGGGCTGACTTGCGAGCTGCACCAGTCGAACCTTCAGCAGCTGCCAAAGCTTTGCGGGTGGACTCAATCTGTGCAGGAGAAAGACCTTTAGATCTTTCTAGCTGATCGACATAAGCTTTAGCCAATACATACGTGGTTGGCCAAGTGTAGGTTGGCTGGCCTTGAGCATTGAGATAGGACAGCTTAACCGTGTTAGCAGCTGCAATCTCATTCGCTGAAAGAAATCCACTTGGCTTCAATTCGAAAATATCCAAGCCTCTGGAAATTTCCGAGCTAACTAGGAGTCCATTGTACCAATAGACGGACCAGCTACCACCTGGACCTTGGGTGTCGGCTGCACTTGGACCACGGTCGTGGAACGCAATTTCATATACGTTTTTCAGGTCCGTCCAATCAAAAATAGAGATTCCGCCCTGGTACCAAGACTGAACCATAATTTCGCGACCGGGAACTGGGATAAGTGAGCCGTTGTGGGCAACACAATTCTCAATGTTGGTCTGAGGGGCAGGAAGCTTGTAATAGCTCTGAAACTTCATTTTGCCCTTATCGATGCTAAAATAGGCGTTAGCACCCCATTCTTTTGGATCGTCAGCACGGCATTTTGGCTGGCCGCCTCCGCCCCATTCATCCGTAAACAATACTTTGGAACCGTCATTGTTAAACGTAGCAGAATGCCAATATGAGAAGTTAGAGTCCGCAACGGCGTCCATGCGGAATGGATTGACCGGGTCCGTAATGTCTAACAACAGTCCATAGCCACCACAAGCACCACCCGCACGTCCAATTTCTGGATAAAGGGTAATGTCATGGCACTGAGTTGGTCCGGGCCGAGGGCCTGTCTGTTGTGGACGAGGAGGTTGAGGAGGAAATGCCGCTGCAATAAGCGCAGGTAAAGCTGCTCTAGCCGCAGCGCTATCGGCTGCGTTCATCGTAGCCAAAGTTTTATTACGCTCTTTTAGGAAAGACTCGAGAAGTTGACCTAATATTTGGCGTGGAATAATACGTTCTTGGCCAAATATGTCGGCGGTGAACTCGCCACGAGCTTTGGCTTCTGCCATTTCAATGGCATCAGCTGGAGAAGCACCGTGTTGCGGAGGAGCTACCAGACCTTCAAAAATCCTGGGCGCACTCACAACTGCTGAATTTTCAGGGTGAGCAAGAGGCACTTTGATGATTTCAATGCGGAAAAGAGCCGAATTTGGATCTTCGCTTGGAGGCGCCGCGATACAACCTGGTACTTCTTCTTCAGATCGAACACCTGAAGAACCTGAGATGTAGATATAGATGTTGTCGTTGTCCTTAGGGTCTTTCAACACGGAATGCGTGTGTGAACCGCGACATGTTTGAACGTTTGCTACGTTTTTGGGATTTTGCAGATCTGAAATATCAAAAATGCGAATTCCGCGCAGACGGTCGTGGCTAACGGCTTCAGCTACACCCTGGCCTCCACAGTCAATTCGACCCGTAAGGCCTTCTCCTGAAATGAACAGCAAGTCACCGTAGACGGAAACGTCGCTTTGAGAAGCTGGACAAACAAATTCCTTGGCTAATTTTGGACTTTTCGGGTTCGAAATATCCCAAACCATAACGCCGTTATAGTTGCCTTGGAAAACCAAATTGCCTTTGAATGCAAGATCTGAACTCGTTACACCAAGGAATGGTGCTGACGGCTTGGTTGTCGAGACCTTGCTTAGATTCCAAAACGCTTCTTCTGCATCAAAAAGGCCTGGCTTCAATCCGACTCTGGGGTCAGGACTTGGAGCTTTTGTTGACATGTTCGCTTGCGAGCTCATGGCCATGGATGTCGAAGACGAAGATGCCATTGGATTCGGAGCACAAGCAGAAATACCGACAGAGACGGCAATGACTAGACCTAGCCAAAGCCGGCCGGCCTTCGTTCCTATCAAGGAACCGATATGTAGAGGATGACCTTTCATAGTTGATAGATGGGTTATTAAAACGGGGACGCGATTTACAATTCGGCGGAACTGCCAAATGTAACTCATTTTAGGTTAAAAAGACTTCTAGAAAGAAATTCAGTTGGTTTCGCTCAGTGCTTTGAGCATCAGCTCCATTCGGGCAATCTCTGTTATTTGATCTACCTGAATGTCATTGGCCAATTTGAAGGACGTTTCTTCTTGACCAGCACCGTCATGACTAAATAGCTCCTTCACCATAGAAACGGCGCCCTGATGGTGTTGAATCATATACGTCAAGAATAATCGATCATAATCGACCCCTTTGGCGGCGTTCAATTCCTCCAATTGCTCCTGGGTTAACATCCCTGGCATTTGCATCGCATGATCGCCGCCACCGTGGACCATTAGCGTCGTACCATCGATATGAACCTGGGGCGCCTCACGGCCGCGCTCTTTTAGCCAATTTTGCATGGTCGCGATTTCATCTTTTTGAGCATTGATGATTCGGGATGTAAGAATCTGAACTTCAGACCCAGCTCCGTTTTTCGGGGCCATTTCTGACATAATTAGGGCCTGGGCATGATGCCCGATCATCCCGGTCATGAAGTCGACATCGGCCTGGACGAAGGTCATTTTTGCCGCCTGGATTTTTGCCCAAAACTCAGCTTCCAAAGCAGCGTCACTTTTGGTCGTGGAAACATTCGCGGTAGACTCCGACGCCATATTTCCAGTCGATGAACAAGCCGAGACAAAAACGGTCGAGCAAAGCAGCAAGACGATGGTAAAAACGCGGTCGATATTCATTATATGCGGCCAAAAAGGCAGTTTATGTAGGGTCAAAAGATAAGAATCTTATGGATCATATCTCTCTAATAATGAAATATTTTGTTCTAAAATATCGAGGTTATAGATGGCTCACTGGGAAATATTGACCACCTTTCTCGCTTAGACGCTTACCCCATCACTTCATTCCTTCTGAACTCCGTTATCCGTCGAATCAAATCGTACGGAATCGGTTTATCGAGCGGAAACTGCACGGCACCTTTTGAGCCTTTGTACCCAACAAGCTCTGCTTTAAACCTCTCAAGCGCTCTAGGAGCGGGGTAAAATCCAATGTGATTTTTATAAGCAGCAAAGTGGACTAGATTCTCCTTTAAAACAAAGGTGGGGATTTGATATTTGATCGCTTCCGTTGCTTCGGGAGCGACTTCTTGAATCGTCCGCCGAATTTGCTGGAGGATGGTCTGGATTTCTGGGCTAAATGCAGCGATGTAGTCGTCGAAATTGGCAGCCGGTTGTGATTCTCTTTTCATGCGATAGGTGCGCTAATTAGCAACGATTCGTTGTCCAGAGTAACTTACGACTTCCTTCAACTTTTTTTGTGGAATCGACCAGCAAAGAAGGTCGGTTTTGCCACTTGGAAGTGGCCAGCTTGACCGTTACAACGGCGATTGAGTCGGACGGATTCGCCAAAATCGAGAAGAAAGGCCTGTAAACCGAGCCTGTTTAACGGAGTGAGGTATGAAATTGACTATCGAGAGTACACTGGTTGCGGCCCTAATTGGGGTTTGTTTTTTAATCGGTTCCGAAACGGCTACGGCCCAGGGTACGCCAGAACAGCGCTATTTCGATTGGGCAGAGTTACCGCATTCGCCCGCTGTGTACGCGGATCGAAGGATGCGCATGATGAGTCTCTTACATGATGAGGGGCTCGATTTTTTGGTGATACCCGGCGCCGACGGCTATTCGGATGGCTCGACGTTTCGTCAGACCAATGATTTTTTGTATTTCACGGGTCTAGAGATTCCAAACGCACTACTGGTTCTAGATCTAATCAATCAGGAAACGCTCATTTTTGCTCCTGGGCGAGATCCTCGATTTGAAAGCAGCTCACGACCGAACGACTTTCCCGGTCGACCTTTGGCGGATGACCCCGATATCTCCCGTCTATCAGGAATCCATATGATTCTCCCAGTCGAAGAGTTTTCAGCCCATTTGGGTGAGTGGGTGGCCATGGGAAATTCGATCGCGCTCAACCTTGGGAAAAGTGGTGATGTGGGCGCGGTTGAAAAGACATTTATTATGAGCTGGAGTCCGGTTTCCACTCTCCAAGATCGTATCCATTCGCTCTATCCGTTGGTCAAACTGGAGAACGCGTTCGAGCAGGTAGCCAAGCTACGCATGGTGAAGGGGCCAGAAGAGATCGCAACCATGAGGCGGGTGGCTTCGCTCACTGCAGAAGCGATTAAAGCCGCCGCCGGATTTGTTAGAGATGGGGTGGATGAACGAACCTTGGAAGCCGAACTCGAAGCCGTGTACAAACGAAACGGTGCCCAGCGACTGTCCTTCGCATCCATCATTAAATCCGGACCCAATTCGCTTTGGCCTTGGCGCATCCTCGCTACGCACTACGACCGACGCAATCGAACCATGCACGACGGTGAATTGGTCATTTTTGATGTGGGGACGGAATTGGACTATTACATTAGCGATGTAGGCAGGACGTTTCCCGTTTCGGGTACCTTTTCCGAAAAGCAGGCCGAAAAACTGGCCATGATCACGGCCGTTTCCGATGCCATTATAGCCGCCATTCGGCCGGGAATCACGCTACAGGAGTTGCTTGACGTGGCCATAGCGGCCATTCCGGAAGGTGAGCGCCCGTACATGCAAACGGGGAGCTTCTTCGGACATCACATAGGCATGTCTTCCGGCGATCCCAGTTTATTAGATGCTCCCCTCGAACCCGGAATGATTTTCACCGTGGAGCCCTGGTATTACAACCACGACGAGGACATTTCCGTATTTCTCGAGGATGTGATTTTGGTCACTCAGAATGGCGCGGATGTGCTGACTGCGTCGCTTCCGCGGAGCCCCCAAGCACTCGAGCGGATGGTCCGCAAGCACTAAGCGTGGTTTGCAGGAGTCATTTGTTGTAGCGTGGTCTATTCCGACTTTAATGCATGCACCGGATTGGCAACCGCCGTTTTGATCGCTTGATAGCTGACCGTAAGCCAGGCAATCACGAGAGCGGCGACGCCGGAAGCGGCCAAAATGCCGACCCCGAGTTCCGTGTGATATTCAAATTCGTTCAGCCAATTGTTCATCATGATGTAGGCGATAGGCGCTGCAACCAGAAACGCACCGCCTACTAGAATGAGGAATTCCCTTGATAGAAGGGCAACGACTCCTGGAACAGTGGCTCCAAGCACTTTTCGAATGCCGATTTCTCGGGTCCGCTGCTCTGCAGTAAAGGATGCCAATCCAAAAAGACCCAAACAGGCTATGAAAATGGCCACAAACGCAAAAATATTGGATAGTGAGCTGATTATCACTTCGCTGCGGTAGGCCAACTCAAACTCCTCATCCATGAACTTGAATTGGAACGGATACTCAGGGTTAAACCGTTTATAGACGCCTTCCAATCCAGCCAGAGCATCTTTTGATTGGTCGCCGTCCATCCGAACAAACAGAATTCCGGTGTTTTCGGGTTCTAATCGGAAAATGACTGGAGAGATTGGCCGATACATCGAACTCATATGAAAGTCTTCCATTACCCCGATAATGGTCCCTTCTTGTTCCCAAAACTGAATGGTTTGGCCTACCGGGTCTTCCATTCCCATGGCGGCCGCCGCTTTCCAGTTAATGATGTAGTTAAGGGAATCGGTCCCGAATTCTTCCGAAAAGGTGCGGCCCGCTGCCATTTTTATACCCATTGTTTCAACGAAATCATACCCGATGGCACTATTCGTGAACAAGGTATTATCATCCGGATCTTTGCCGTCCCACTGAACCCCAATGGTATCGTTCCCAATAAAAAGAGGGTTGTTATTGGATGAAGAGACAGACAAAACGCCCGGAACGTTCATCAATTCCCCTTTAAAGCTATCGTATTGGCTTTTGATACCCCCAACAAAATCGACCATTGCCACATTTTCGCGGTTGATACCCAAGTCTTTTCCGCGAATGTAGCTCAATTGGTTGTAGACCGTAAAAGTGCCCACGATGAGCACAATAGACAAACCAAATTGGACGACCACTAATGCCTTCCGGAGACCAGCTCCGCGGCTTTTCCCTCTCCTGTTGGACCTAAAAACGCCAATTACGTTAAAATTTGACAGGTAAAGCGCCGGATAGGATCCGGCAAGTAAACCGGTCACAAGGGCAATTCCAGCAAATTCAAGCCAAATGAGAGGTTTCAAGGTAAGCACCCCAACCACCTTTCCTGTTACCGAATTAAAGGCTGGCATGAGTAAAATGATTAGTACGATCGAGATCACAAATGCCAATCCCGCCTTCAGCACCGACTCACCCATAAACTGTCGTGCTAGAATAGCGCGGGTGGCGCCAACGGATTTTCGCACACCAATTTCCCGGGCTCTTCCCGCGCTTCGCGCCGTGGCCAGATTCATAAAATTGATACTGGCAATAATGATTATTACCAGTGCGACGAGACCAAAAATTCGGACATAGTCGATGCGCCCTCCGACCAAAACACCGTTTTCAAAATCTGATCGGAGATACATTTCCGAAAATGGATAGAAGAATAAATCCGTCTCATAGACATCGACGTGCTCGTCAACCAAGTCGATAATTTTAGCGTTGAAGCTAGCCAAATCGGTACCAGGAACCAGTCGCGCAACCAAATGAAGGCCGTTGTTTGACCAGCTCTCAACCCAATCGTTGCGTCGTGTGTATTCTTCAATCGGAACCACAAACTCGAACTTCAGCGTCGAATTGGCAGGAATGGCTTCAAATACCCCGGTTATGGCTACTTCAAGTCGCTTCCCGAGCGTAAGCGTAGATCCTAGAATATCGTTTCGGGTACGCCAATTCGTTCCAAAGTAGGCTTGTGCCAAATCAGCTGATAGGACGATTGATTCCGGAGTACGAAGGGCCGTTTCTTTGTCTCCCAAAGCAAGCGGATAACTGAAAACCTTGAAAAAGTCGGGCCCTACCCATCGGCCACTGGGACGAAAAGAGTTGTTTTCACGAAACAACAGAGTTTCCATTTCCCAACTTATCAGTACCGCATTCTCAACTTCAGGATAATTTTCGACCAATGCAGCGGCGAGAGGCTTCGGAATAGCACGGGTTGTACCCTTATTACCACCGAAGGTAGAGTGGCGCATCACCGAGTACATCCGATCCCCCGATTCATGAAATCGATCGGTGCTTACTTCATCCTGAATCCAAAGCACGATGAAAAACGCGCAAGCAAGTCCGACGGCGAGACCAGCGATATTGAGGAATGAGTATCCTTTGTGGCGCAGTATATCGCGAATGCTGGTCGTTAGATAGTTTCGAAGCATGGCCGGTGGGTGATCAGTCAGAAATAGCGGGGTTTACTCCCTACAGACCCCTTCTGTCACGAATTAGTTTGCGCCGTACTCAGGCAAAAATTCGGGCATGCCTTGAAACGTCCTTATTGAATCGGATGAAGTTTCGCTCCGATTCCGATTCTCAAGCGGTATTGCTTATTTCTTTTTCTTCCCTTTTTTAGAGGATCGCGCCACTTCAATGGCCTTGAGGGCCCACTTTTGAAGTTCATCCGCGCCCTCAAGAACGCCAACGGGTACTTCGTAATACTGCATCGTTCGTCCATCGCCGTACGGCTCAAAAGCCCCCATTTCCGCCGCCTCAAAGTCGGGACGGTTCGTATCGTCCACCTTTAAATAAATTCCGTCATTGTCTAGCAACGCAAAGAAAAATTCTTCGGAGTAGACCCCCACCCCTCCAAACATGCTCTTGGAAGTGACGTGAGGAATTCGTTCAAGCTGCTCAAGAACGTATGCGCGAAAGCTGGCAGATACGGCCATAATATTACTGACTAAGGGTTCATTTGAGTCGAAAACCACCAAGAATTCCCGCACGGCCCCAGGACTCCACCCCGTTTGTCAGAGTCGCCTTCTTTTTGTTCGGGCTCATGAATGACGGTTGCTCCATTCGTTAGGGCCTTTTTGAAGGTGACGTCTACGTCTGTCACATAAATATGGAGGTGACATGGTACACTTGGCCACAATTCTCCAGCACCACCGATCATGAGGACCGAGTCGTCCACTCGCACCTCAGCGTGCATAATGCAGCCGTCCGGACGCTCTATTCGACGTAGAGGCGTTCCGTCCAAAGTGGCGCAAATAAAATCGATACAGGCCTGAATGTCAGCCACCACTAAATACGGAGATATTGAAGGGTATCCAGTTGGTTTAAATGTTGAAGCCATGGCCGGTGCGATAATATTGGTTGATGATTCTCCAGCAGTCAGAACGTACAAAATCAGAAACGCTTTCGTTTCCTGCAATGGGAAAACCACGGCCTGGTAGGTTTTAGTATCGCAAACGTCGTTTCTTCGTCAAACCTCGTTATCTGAATCGATTTCCCTTCCTTAGCTTCCCTGAGTCCAGAGCCCGCACCGTCATTTAACCCACCCTGATGAATATTCTTACTATTGAAGGCTTACGCAAAAACTTCGGTGTGAAGCCCCTTTTGGATGCGGTCACGTTTGGCTTGGCGGACGACGAAAAAATGGGCTTAATCGGCGCGAACGGGTCTGGAAAAACGACCCTCATGCGCATTATTGCCGGAATTGAAAAAGCAGATGGCGGCCGGGTGATGATTCCAAGTGGCTCAAGAGTCGCGTTTTTACCCCAAAACCCCGAATTTGACGCCGGTATGTCGGTCCTGGACGCCGTATTTGACCAGGGAGATCCAAATCTTCGCCTCTTGCATGACTATGAAGAGGCAACCCACGCGCTCTCAGCCACTGACGGTTCTGACGAAGCCTTGTTGGCGAGGGTATTTGAACTAAGCCATCAGCTCGATGTGACTGGTGGGTGGGATCGGGAAGCCAACGCCCACGCCATTCTCGACCGACTCGGTATTGTCGATACCGATGCATTGGTAGGTACGCTTTCCGGGGGACAACGCAAACGAGTGGCATTAGCCCGGGCGCTGCTGCTTCAACCTGATTTATTGTTGTTAGATGAGCCTACCAACCACCTAGACACCGAAACCATTTCGTGGCTCGAAACCTACTTGGCAAGGTATCCCGGAGCGCTTCTCTTGGTTACCCATGATCGGTATTTTTTGGACCGCGTGACCAATCGGATGCTCGAAGTCGAGCCAGGCGGGGTAAAAAAATACGAGGGAAATTACACTCGATATCTCGAGCTTAAAGAAGTTCAGGAACAGCTAGCAGAAGCCACCGAACGAACGCGCCAGAACCTGGCCAAACGAGAGCTTATTTGGCTTCGACGTGGCGCCAAGGCGCGTACTTCTAAATCTAAGTACCGCTTGGAGCGGGCGCACGCTCTCCAGGAAGGAGGTCGCTCGGGTCCTGGAGCCGGCATTGAATTGACAGCCGCTTCTACAAGACTTGGGAAGATGGTGTTGGAAATTGATGCGGTATCCAAATCGTACGGCGACCTGACTCTCGTTAAAAAGTATTCCCACATTCTGACCCGCGAAGACCGAATTGGGATTATTGGGCCGAACGGATCGGGAAAAACGACCCTTTTGGAGATGATAGCGGGCCGCGTGGCACCCGATTCTGGGAAAATTGACGTCGGACCCACAGTGGTCATCGGCTATTTCGACCAGGAAGTTCGGACGCTCGATGATTCTCTTCGGGTCATAGACACCGTGACCAAAGTCGCAGAACACGTTCGAACGGCCGATGGAACCCTTATTTCGGCCAGCGTGATGCTCGAACGTTTCCTTTTTCCATCCGCCGTACAATACACGCCGGTGGCCAAGCTTTCGGGAGGAGAGCGTCGTCGTCTGCACTTGCTCCTTGTTTTGATGGGCGCGCCGAACGTTCTGTTGCTCGACGAGCCTACGAATGACCTCGATATTCCTACCCTTGCGGCTCTTGAAGAGTATTTAGACACCTTCGCTGGCGTACTCATTGTAGTATCGCACGATCGTTGGTTTTTGGACCGGACCATCGATAATATTTTGCGCTTTGAGGGCGACGGCACTATTCGTCCATACCCTGGCGATTACAGCGCCTATCTCGAAATCAAAGCTCGAGAAGAAAGCGCCCAGGCGGCTCCTAAACCTCAAGCAGCACCTAAGCCGGTGGAAGTGGCGGCTCCTGCCAAGGCAGCATCACCCGGGAAACTCTCGTTTAAGGAAAAAACGGAATTAGCCGAGATCGAAAAACGAATCGAGAAGGCGGAATTACGCAAGGTCGAAATTGAAACGGCTTTGGGCAGCAATCCGAGCGATTTTGAGGCGGTGGCGTCCCTTTCCAATGAGCTTGGTGTCCTAATCGAGAAGTTGGACAAGGATGTCGAGCGCTGGGCGGCTTTGTCCGATCGGGCTTAGTTCGGGCTGCCCGCCGTACGAGGAGGCGCGTCATTCGATGTGGAACTACGCGGAGACGGTCTTATTTCGAAGCGATTCATAGCCCAATCCAATCACGACCAGTGTGGCCAACGCTGCTCCTGTGAAAAACGTGGCTGATGCGCCGATGGAAGTCCACATGGCCCCTGCAATGAGGCTGGCGAAAAGGAGCGAAATTCCACTGACTAAATTGAAGATACCAAAGGCCGTTCCCAACAGGTTTTGAGGTGCTGCGTCCGCAACGAGTTTTGAAAGCAAACCCTGCGTGAACGCCATGTGCAGCCCCCAAATGGCCGCGCCAATCAAAACCATATTAGTGGTGCTTGCTAGGGCAAGTACCACATCTGCCGCAATCAGAAGCAACAATCCGAGGAGTAAAAGCTTTCGTTTGTCGAAACGATCTGCGGCCGCTCCAGCCGGAAAGGACGCAGCAGCATACAACACGTTCATGACGATCATCACGACCGGGACGTAGGCCAGTTCGAGGCCGATTCCTTGCGCTCTGATCACCAAAAAAGCCTCGCTGAAACGGGCTAGCGAAAACACGGCGCCCAGCCCGACGATCCACCAAAAGTCTTTCGGAAGTAGCTTTAGATCCCGAATGGTAATCGGAAGTCGTTTTGGCTCTGAAGCCGAACCTGCAATAGTCGCCGGCTCTTTCAAGAAAAAAACTAGGATCGCGACGGCGATAAAGGCTGGAATGACGGCAAACCAAAGCACGGATCGAATGTCATTTACAAAGACAACCATCAAAATCACGGCGACTAAAGGTCCCAGAAGGGCGCCCACTGAGTCCAGCGCTTGACGCAGCCCGAAAGCCGCCCCTAGATGCGCTTTTGGGGTGATTTCTGAGACCAGAGCATCACGCGGCGCACCCCGAATTCCTTTTCCAATCCGGTCTACAAACCGTGCGGTAAATACCCATCCGGCCGATGAGGCTAGCGGAAAAATGGGCTTCGTGAGCGCCGCCAATCCATACCCTAAAATCAGCAAGAGTTTTCGCTTTCTCAGGTAATCGCTCAGCGCACCGGAGAAGACTTTGGTGATCGCGGCCGTAGCCTCGGCCATCCCTTCGATAAGACCGACCGTCAAAACAGAGACCCCCAGCGTCGTAACTAAAAATACGGGCAAAAGGCTATGGACAAGCTCTGAGGATAAATCCATAAACAGAGAGCCCAGTCCAAGTACCCAAATTCCTTTGGGCATGGCTTTCCAAACGGGAAAAGAGCGATCGGTTGGATGGTTCACATCTTCTCCGAGGTAAGAAGTTCGCTCAGAAGAGCCAGCTGATTACCATCCGGATCCGTGAACTCCGACAACCACAATTCCATCTGAGGAGTTTTGTGGACCAAATGTGGAGCTGCCCTAAACGTCACCCCTTTGTCTAACAACGTGGAATAAACCGCGTGAATGTCTTCGACTTTAAAATATATGGCCGATCCTCTTCCGGCCACCTCCGTTTCCGGCATCACGCCCACCAACAGTCGAATCCCGCCGCAATCAAAAAAAGACATTTGAGGCGGTGCTGAAAACAGAAAAGGAATCCCTAAGACATCTCGATAAAAAGAGGTGCCTTTTTCAAAGTCTTCGACCGGGATGAGCAATTGAGCGACAGAAGCATTTGAAAGGTTCATAAGCGACATACCATTTTAACTTGATAGCTGACGCTGGAGTCGGGGCCAATCATTGATCCCGAGTCAATTTACCCTTCCAATACGCCCGGAGCTATCTCAAAAGCACCTTGTTTTGGAAATCGACTCCACCTTACCCAATAATGAATGGCCACCATCGAAAGAATCAAAAATGGGATCAATAAAATACTTCCTTCCGCCCCAAATTCCCCGCCCGACAACCATTCCGGGCCAATGGGAGCTTGAGCAATCAGCGATGGCGATTTTTGACCGCTAGATGCAAAGCCAAACACAGAGGCTTGAAAGAAATTCCAACCCAAGTGCAGACCCATGGGAAGCCACAACTGACCTGTTTTGAGATAGGCGTAAATGAGCTGGGGGGTGACAAGGGCAATCAAAAAAGAACCAAAAATCCCAGCATTCGGATTGAAATAATGCCCGAATCCAAACACCAAGGACGAAACGACAATGGTCCAAATCAAATTGGTCCCTTCAACCATGTTTTGAATAAAGTAGCCTCTAAAAAAAGTTCTTCCCACCAAGCAACAATGGCCAGCTTGTAAGCCACGGCTCCCGCAATCAGCCACGCAGATGTTTGAATAACGGTACCGAGAGCTTCCGGATCTTGCCAGAACGTAAATCCCTTGAATTCAATCAGGCCAGTCCAAAGCATTAAGAAGAAGACGCCAGCCATTAAAACGGCGCTATTCAAAACCCCAGAAAGAATATCCAGAATCGCATATTTATCCCATCTAAGTCCTAGGGACACCATCGATTTTTTATCAAGGTACTTTCTTGCAATCAGTACCGTTAACGTAGAAGACAGCGCAACCAGCGACCATTGAAGGGTTGAATCTTTTCTAAGGCTTCCTAGAATGGTCCGAATCCCAACCATCAAAACGGCTGAGATGAGAGCCATCAGCAGCAAACAAATCAAGATGCGCCATCCGGCACGAATTCGACCGGTATCGGGATTAATAAAGGTTGCTTTCATTTGGTACCCTGTGTTGACTAAAAAAAGCCTGTGTTGACTGAGCAGAGCCCAGCTGTCTTAGAAGAGTAGGGATTACGTAATGCCCCGTCTATTGGTTACTCGACCCTCGTAAAACACCAACTTGGGACCGATCGGATGGGAAATAACTGAACTTCTACACTTGTCAATTCCAGACCATTTCTAATGATGATCTACCTACTCCGCGAATTTTTTATACATGACCAAGGCATCGATATCACCTAATTGAGGGTGAGCAAAAGCTCCTTGCAACACCCCGATTGTTTCAAAGCCTAGCCTGTTCCAAAGCCGGATCGCCCCCGTGTTGGTGGAAACGACGAAGTTGAACTGCATGGCTCTAAAGCCGGCCTCAACGGCTACCTTTTGTGAATGCTCGCACATCGTTGAAGCGATTCCCCGACCCTGATACATCTCGTCAACCACGTACCCGCAATTACAAACATGAGACCCTAGTCCCGGCTGATTGGGTTTGATAAAATACGTCCCAACGATGGTCCCCTGGAGGACGGCAACGAAGGTTTGGGATGGGGTGTCTACCCAGAAGCGGCGTGCTTCTTCCTCCGAAATATCTGGTGAAAAGACATACGTAGTACCCGCCCGAAATGCAGGTTCAAGGATGCCCCAAACGGCCGGCCAATCTTCCACCAAAAAGGGTCTTATTTCCATATCAATCTTTCGATTGCGATTAAGTCGCGCGAAGCCAACCGACCTCTACAGCACTCAGACAGCTTTTAGGCTCCCAGTATACGCCCAACTCTAGGATCTAAGAATACAATCAATGCCGTTATAATGGATGCGGCGACGTACAAAATAGCGTTTGTTTTCCAGGTCAATTGGAGCTTTTTACTACTCCAAAAGGTCATTCCTGAAAGCACGGCCACAACGAATAGGGGAAGAAGCCACATTGGAAGTCCGAGCTCTAGACTTACCCTTGCTTCGTCGTTGGGCATGATAAAACTCATACCCAAAGCAAGGGACCGCATATACCATGCAAAAAATAAGAAGGGGTAGGCAGCCCTCCATTTCAGACGATAAATCAAAAGCATGGAAACGATGGCTTGCAGGTAGGTCGTCCAGGGACCGGCCATGTCAACCATCAATCTGTGCCCGATTGTTGCATATTCGCCGTGAATCAAGCCTGCCTGATTGAGTGACACCCACATTTCGTAGCCCAACAAGGACCCTATCAAATAGTGGGCGAGCTCATGAATGGTCCATGTGATAATCCCGGCCAACGGTACGGTCAACCAAAACCTTAAATCGACTTTTGAAGCTGAATCGGGCATGGGTTGTTATTTGCACTTAACGAGTCGACCGGATTGACCGCTAAAAAGCACAAACGGTCCGAGCTCGATGCCGGAGTCGACCAATACTACCGACAGTTCCATTCGATTCCCAACGATTCGACCTTGATAGACGGCTGGTAGGGGATCCGGCGGATCCGTAGGCACGGGCCCGCCTTCTGGAGTATGGTTACCTGTCAACTGAAATCTTCCTGTGGAATCAACCACAAACGGCCCGTTGATTTGCCCACGCCCGCAATCGTACTCGACCCGAATACCATTGCTATCGGACACGATTTCGATATGATCGGCCCCCCAGAGGCCCTCAATTCCCGCGATGGGATCCTCTTCAACCGATTGACAACCCGCCAGTTGACAACCCATGAGGATCGCCAGCACGGCCAAAGCCGATATCCAAATCGATTTTCGAAGGTTCATCCAGTTCATAAATAGCGGCTAGGGGTTAATCGACTCTATTTCGCAGGTTGACTTGATCTATGACAGGTTGACTTGATCTATGACAGGTTGGCTTGATCTACGATAGGTCGACTTGATCTGCGAAAGACGAATATATGACTTTCGTCAAGATCAAAACCTGCCCCTTTTAACTTCTTGCCATCTCCGAGATGTGTTGATTGCCGATATATAAACGACTACTTTTTTCACACGCCTACGGGTCCAGGTCCACCTCCCGGGCACAAAAGACGTTATCACGAAATAGGCATTCGAAATGAATCAACGTTCAATTCTTTTATGGTCCGTCTTGTTTTTGGGATGGACTTGGACGGCTTCGGCACAGACTACGGTTATTAAGGCAGGGCATCTTGTTGATGTGGCTTCCGGAACGGCAACGAAAAACCAGATGATTCTGATTGTTGATGGGATTATCAAGGAAGTTGGCAGTAACATCAAAACGCCTGATGGCGCCGAAGTGATCGATCTCTCCAAATCTTACGTCATGCCTGGATTCATCGATTCCCACACGCATGTGACGATGACGACTATGGCCGGCGCCGATATCAACGACTTTGGGGCTTACTATTACACGGGGCTGGTTGAAACGACGGCGTTTCGGGCTATCCAAGGCGTTACGCAGGCTCAATCCCTCCTGGAATCAGGCTTTACCTATATCCGGGATGTGGGAAACAACGCGTTGTATGCCGATATCGAAATTCGTCGCGCCATTGAGGGAGGATGGATCCCCGGCCCCAACGTAATTGCGTCTGGAAGGCTCATTTCACCCTTTGGCGGCCAATTCCAAATGCAACCGGAAAAACCCGGTCTCGGCAATCCCGAATACTATTATGCCGATTCGATAGATGAAATCCGAAAAGCTATTCGTGAAAATATCCACTATGGCGCTACGGTCATCAAAATCATTGTAGACAATCAACCTTACATCTATTCGGTTGAAGATATCGCTGCAGCGGTGGACGAAGCCGGGGATGTTGGATTGAAAGTTGCCGCCCATGCCTACAGCCCAGAAGCCATTAATAACGCGGTCGTGGCAGGCGTGGCGTCGATCGAGCACGGCAATAATCCTTCGGACGAAACGCTTGCGCTCATGAAAAAAATGGGTACCTATTTGGTGGGTACCGATTTTCCCGCCTCTCAATCGGGACAAGAACGTTTCGAATTGATTTTGGCACGCAACCGCCGAGCTTATGCAGCGGGCACTCCGATGGCTTTTGGCTCCGATGTGACCTATTCGAGACCAGGTTGGACCCGGGGTGAACTGACGTTGGAGTTTTTAGAAAGCTTTACGCTGGCGGGTATTCCGAATGATTACATCCTGCGGATGTTTACAATGAACGCTGCTGATCTTCTTGGTGTCGAAACGGGGCAAATCAAAGCAGGACTTGCCGCAGACATCGTGGCTTTTGATGGCGATCCTCTAAAGGACGTTACCGCATTGCGCGGGGTTCATTTCGTCATGAAAGACGGCACGGTATACAAGCAGGGTGGGGAATTTAAGTGGGAATCACCTCGAAATATGAATAACCCTCGCCGCAAACCCGTCCGCAAGGTTCTTCCACCTCGCAAGGTGAATTGAGGAAACGGATATCAGGTGCCGGCCATCAAACCGAATGGTGGCCGGCAGCCTTCTATTCGACTGTTCTTAGCGTGCTATTAGCCGACTTCAATCACTTGTTCTCTGCTATTTCCGCCAACAAAGCAGGACTGGTAGATTGATTGGCGCCCGAGAGAAACCGTCGTAAATACCCCATTTGACCCAAATGAAGGCTTAAATGGGAACACAGATGCATCAAAAACTGCTGTGTATTTAGCTGAAAACCGCCGACAGCTTCCGGATAAGTCGTCCCCAAAACCGATTCGTCTAGTTGGGGCAAAACCATTTCAAGTACGCTGATCGTGCTTTCAATTTCGCGATAGATCTCGTTTCGGGTCATGGTACGATTCGCAAATTCGTTCGCTCGATCCCGAGTATAGGGCACGCCCCCCAAAACGAACCCGATGTAGTGTTTTAGATTGCCGCAACCATGAATGGCAAGCGTCCCAGCAGGATTTGCAATCCCTGGAACGACCGCCCATATTTGCGCATCGTCGGGATATGCTTCAATTTCTCTTTTCATCCCTCCGAGGTCGCGTACCAGAAGGGCCTCTATATGAGTAAAAACTGATTCCATGGGTCGATACTTGCTGTTTCGAAGTGAAAGCGAAAGGTCCGATTTAATATGGGGCCCAGACTTCGATGAAAGACGGCCCCAAGATGCAATCTATCGCAAAATCACAACCGGCGCTGCTTGCCGACCGGTCAATCTTTCAACCACGAGGAGATAGCTACCCGGATTTAAATCTGAAACAACGAAGTTTCCGCCCCGATGCGAATCATCAACAGAAAAAGTCCGCCCTAATATATCCATGAAATACACGCGCCTAACGCTGGCGTCCATCGAAGGAATTTGAATCGAATCGCCGATCCGAACGGGATTTGGATACACTTGCAGAGGTCGAACTTCTACAGGGATTTCATTTCCTGGTTCGACCGCCGTGACCAGTCGGCCTTCTATGATATCGAGCCTTTGGTTGGGCATGATTTGCCGGATGGACGTAACCATCCCGCTTGGCCACTCAACAACAAGGGAATCGACGACCGTTGCGCTACCTAAGCCGAAATGTTGAACTAACGAATTCATTCCATTAAATGAGTTTTGGCTAGAAACATCTCTCACTTGCCACTTTTTGTCGTTCCCTTCGGTGGTCTGGATGTGCACACGCGCACCAATTCCCGCTCGATTGGACGTAGCACCCTGCAGCTTGACCTTTAACCAACTATTGCTACCCGCGTAATCATTGATAAACAAGTAGTTAGGGGCGACCGAAGATCCCGTGTTGGCGACAGCGACGTCCAGATCTCCATCATTATCATAATCCCCTGCTGCGATTCCCCAAGATGCCGCGATGGCGGCATTAACCGATGCTGAATTGACACGAGTAAAAATGCCCTGGCCGTCATTCGAAAAAATCTGATTAGGCCGATTGGTACTTCCTTCTGCGATAAAAACATCCAGATCCCCATCATTGTCATAATCACCCCAAGCTTGCCCGAGCGATACAAACGTGGCATTGGTGAGCGGATTGTTCTGGTCCTTTACCATCACCCCATTGTTATTCCGAAAAAGCTCGTCGGCGAGCCCTCCGCCCAACCCGCCGCCCCAGTTCGTGATAAAAGCGTCCAGATCACGATCATTGTCGACATCAATCCAGTTAATTACCTGTCCGTCGCGAAGCCCATTTGCAATTGGGCCGGATGTCTGTTTGACTAACGAAAAAGTGCCCGTTTCGACAAGCTGGTTGACATAAACATTATCAGGTCCTGGAGAATTAGTTGCGGGACCTGACCCGATAAATAGGTCCAAATCGCCATCCAAATCAAAATCATACCACGTGGGAATGGTAAAGGGCGCAAACACATCATCCACGGGAGTGCTAGTCAGTCGCTCAAATTTTCCATCACCCCGGTTGCGGAAGAGCCAATTGGACGTAATCGTTCCACCCACAAAACCAGCTGGGTGCGTGATGACGAGATCAACCCATCCATCGCGATCCATATCGCCCCAGGCGCAGGCCCAGCCCGTTGCCAAACTGATTCCAAAAATGGTGAGGAAATTCGTTGATGATAGGTTACCCGTGCCATCGTTCGTGAACAAAACACTTCCTGAGCCGCCAGTTGTAAACAGATCCGCATCCCCATCATTGTCATAATCAGCCCAGCATTGGCCATTATTGGAACGAGCAGCTTGAACGAAATCCCCGGACGTACTTCTGATGAGGTCTCCGTCACCGTCATTTATAAATACTAGGTCGGTCTGTCCCGCACTTCGGGTGATGAACAGGTCATCAAAGCTATCGCCGTTGACATCAATCCAGGAAACGCCTCTCGAATCCCCCGTTACCTGTGCTGGGGGCTGAGAAAAGTTTCGGGTGAAACTGATCTGGCCCGAAGAACTAAGGGTCACGAATGCCAAAAGCAGCAGAATTGAGAGTGTTTTTGACGAGTTTGGAGTGCGCATAGAAAAAGTAATGCGGAAGATGAGGAGGTACTTCGCCCTGAAAACTGGTTCGGAGGCTTAGGTTGTCGGTCTTTACCTTAAGTATTGCAGTTGGTTGCGGATGACCGCTTTCTGGCGTTTCCTTTTGCCCTAACCCCTACCCTAGGGTAGGTAGGTCCTTTTCTGAACTTAAAGTGGGTAATTGCAGATCATTGCCTCGCCCCAAGGTTTAGAACCTATCGAACTTTTGTTAAGTTGATTTAAAACCTCACGCATCCATGAAAAAAGACCAATCACCCAAAAAAAACGCAGCCCAGGACAAACAGCCCGAAGATAGAGTTGGCGTTTGGATTGGGGTGGGTATCGCTATCGGATCCGGTGTGGGTGTGGCCATGGGTAACATAGCTATCGGAATCTCGATAGGTATCGCGATCGGAGTAGCAATGGCTTACAGCCGGAAAGCTGCACAATAACTCAAGAAAAACCGACAATTCTGTGGGTTGTGCCTGAGGTTAAACCCCCACACAGTCGCGGGAATATTGCGTGTTGACGCACGCTATGCCTCAATCCTCTAGAAAGTGCCGCAAAAGGGACAAAGGCCGCAAAAGACCGTCCAAGATCAACGCGCAACCAGCCCGACGCCATTCCGTAACTGAACTTCACTCCCGAAAAGATCATCCACCCACATCAGATCATGCAGTCCAAAATTGTCCTTACCGTCCTTGCCGGTTTAGTGTTGCTTGGGGGCTTGGTTATCGGCCTTCCAAATGGTAACCCTGACAAATGGCTCAGCGATTTTGAGCATCTCAAATCAGAACTCGCCGGCGGATACGCCAATCTGGAATGGGCTGCAGAACACAACCAGTTGGATTTGGCGAAGCTGGCAAGTGAGACTGAAGCTAAGCTAGCAAAGGCCTCTTCAGAGCGACAAGCGCGTAGCATCATCAAGGATTTTATTGCTTCATTCAATGATCCGCACCTGAGAGCCGAGAAATCGGATCCTCCTGTCAACGGACCCTATTCTGAGGAGGAATGGGTAGGACCGTCAAAAACCGCATCGGCTAAACAAGCCCTTAAGGTGTTGGGATACCGGAAAGCGAGTTATGACTTCGGGATCGATTTTGACAAAATGGACGGCTTCAAACGTGTCGCTAGCGAGGACAATCCATTTCCAACCGCCATTCTTCCGATGAAGGATGGGCGGATATGGGGTCTCATTCGGATCGAGTACTTCGGCGAGGATCGTTACTACGCGGTGGCGGAAGCCATTTGGCGTGATTTTAGTCCCAAGATGACTACCGATACGTGTGGTACCGAATGCTGGAGGGATTTCCGACATCAAGTTCGAACCCGATTGATGGAATATCTCCAGGAAAGTGTCGAAGCGCTGGAGGCTTCTGGAGTCGATGCAATTGCCATGGATGTGACCGGAAATGGCGGAGGCACGGAGTGGGTCGAGGATGTTGCACGACTTTTAACGACGAAACACCTGCGCGGCCCGAGTTCAGTCTTCGTAAGGCACCCGCACTGGGTAGGCCCGATTACGGAAGAAATAGAGGCTTTGAAGGCAGATCTTTTAAAAAGTGACCGCTCCCCGGAGTTGAATACTCTTTTGCGCACTTCGCTGGAAGATCATGTGGTGCTTTTAAAAGAAGTCATGGCGGGATGCCCCGCGTCTTCCCTTTGGGAGACGTCCAATGCGCGCCTAGCCTGTGAGAGACTTGTTCAGGACCCCCATGGAATGAATTTGGTTTCTAGTTTTGAAAAGGAGGAAGTGTCCTCTCTCTCTTCCAACGAAGTTCTTTTCACCGTAATCCGGCACCCGGAAAAGGTTGGCTTATATGATGGACCTTTATTTGTAATTGTAGACGGTGGGAGCGCATCTGCTACCGAGCAATTTGCAACCCTTTTGGAGATGAATAGTGCGGCCACAATTGTCGGGGAGAAGACCTACGGAGCCGGCTGTGGGTATACCAACGATGGAATCAAAGTGTATTTGGAGAACACCCATCTCCGCATTTTTATGTCCGACTGCATGCGAGGTCGAGCCGACGGAGAAAACGAGTTGGCTGGTATCGAACCCCAAATACCCGGATGGAAAAAGGGGGCAAAAGGAAAGTCTCGGGCCAGGCAGCTTGTCGAAACGCTTGGTCGGCAGAATTACTGACAGTTTGAGGACGATCGTGCTGGCAGATCGATTGTTTTCTTTGGTGCGGTGATTCTTATAGCTAAATTGCCTTCATCACCAAAAACAGGACCCCCATGCGCCATTGCTCTTACCTATTCGTTGCCTGCTTTATCACGATTTTGACTACGACGAATGCATCGGCCCAAAACAATCCCCCGGAGGGTTTCACAGCCTTATTCAACGGAACGGACCTAAGTGGTTGGTTTGGCCATGGCACAGAGGATCCCCGAACGCTTTGGAAAATGACGCCCGAAGCGCTCGAATCCCACAAAGAAAAAACGCGCGAAGACGTTCGCGGGCATTGGAGCGTTGAGAACGGCGAGTTGGTTAACGATGGCGAAGGACTCTATTTAACCACCAATAAGGACTTCGGTGATTTCGAGCTTTTACTGGAGTATAAAACGGTTCGGTTAGCTGATAGCGGCATTTACCTTCGCGGCGTTCCGCAGGTGCAGATTTGGGACACCACCGAAGAGGGGGGAAAATGGAATATCGGAGCCGATAAGGGCTCGGGAGGCCTGTGGAATAACAGCGCGGGCGCACCTGGGAAAGACCCCTCCAAATTGATGGACAAACCGTTCGGAGAGTGGAATAGTTTTCGGATTCTGATGATAGGAAATCGGGTAACGGTCTATTTTAACGGCGAAAAGGTGGTCGATCAGGCCGAAATGGAAAATTACTTTGACCGATCCATTCCGATTTTCGAAAGGGGTCCTATTCAATTGCAGACCCACGGCGGAGAGATACGCTGGAAAAACGTTTTCATTCGGGAGATTGGAAAGTAATCGTATGCCTTACTCGGAAGATGAATTGGCGGACTTCCTCTTCAACCAATAGTAGATCGGTAGCCCCGCGGCGAGTAAGATGAGTCCCAAGGAGGCGTCTTTTAGCCCAGCGCCGAATATGACGAAAATAGAAAAAGCCAAGGCTCCTGTGGCCACCAAAACCGACTTCCAACGCCATCCCTCAGAAGGGGCGGCACGCTTTTGAAGCACCAAATCGGCAACGGAAGAGGAGGCATAAGGCAAGACCGAAGTTAGAGTGGAAAGGATGATGAGCGTTTTGTACGCCGATACAAGTCCATCCAAATAGTTCATGGCCACGAGTAAAGATGCTAATAATCCTGTAAATATTAAGGCAAAGGCTGGCGCGCCCGCCTTATTTGTGCTAGCGAACCGAGCGGGAAAGAGTCGGTCCAAAGCCACGGCTCGCAACGTCATTCCACTCAGTAAAATATTCCCGTTAAGCCCGCCTACAATGGAAATCAGGGCGCCTATAGCCACAAGTGTTGATCCCCAGGGTCCAAAGACGACCTTGGCCGCATCTGCGAACGGAGAGGTCGACACCGCCAGCTCAGGCCCAGGGATCAGAGCCATGACGCCATAGGTTGCCAAAATGTATACGCCGGTCACAGTGAGCGTCCCAACCAAGAGGGCCTTGGGAATCGTTTTTTCCGGTTGAATGACGTCGTCGGCGGGAATGGTGGCAGCTTCGACCCCTACAAAGGCCCACATTGTGATCGTAATCATGCTTGCCACCATCACAAAAAAGGACTCATCGGTAGGGTTTGAGGTTGATACAGACGTTACGTCGCCAAGAAGCATGCCCGCACCCGCAATCAAAAAAAGAGGCAGCAACTTTAAAAGAGTCGTGATCAATTGGACGGTCCCTGCAGACTTCATCCCGGACACACAAATTCCAGTAAAGATCCAGATAACCAAAAGGGCCGTCATGGCTCCAGGAATCGCTTCGGAACTTATTGAAGGGATGAAAACACCGAAATAACCAGCAAAAGCGACACCACCAGCTGCCGTTGCCAGACACAACGACAGCCAATAACCCCAACCGATCAGAAATCCTGTAAGATCGCCAAACGCGGCGCGGGTGTAGGCATAAGGACCCCCGATTTTAGGCATTCGTCGGGCAAGGGATCCTAGCATCATTGCTATAAAGAGGGTTCCTCCTCCCGCAAAGATCCACCCCAACAAACTCAAGTTGCCGTAAGGAGCCAACAGAGCCGGAAGAAGCAAAATTCCGTTGCCAATCATGACACCCACAACAAGGCCCCAAGTGCGCCAAAATCCCAAGGTTCTCTTCATAAAATGTAATACTACCTAGTCAAAAACGGTGGGTAACAAAAGCACAGATCAACTCGCAAAATGTGGCCAACATGCATCTTTTACCGCCAACTGGAGCCCACCTTATCGTGGCTCCGATCAAGCTAGAGGGAGGCTCCGGAGGACAGGTTCGCATCTGGGCCATCTTGCCTTAGCCGCGTACTGACGGGCGTCTACATTCGGGACGATAATCACGGGGCAACTGTCCCCATCTGCAACCTGCAGTTGTACGTATTGTGCCTTCAAAAAAAACAGCAGTCTATTCCGCTGCTTATGCCCCAAGATTAATACCGAAGCGGACGAAATGAGCAGGATGGCCCAAGAGAGAACGCCCCGCTTCATGTAGCCAACGCTGGACCGTTTGAAGGTGCTCATCGAACGCCGATATTTCCTTCGACCGCTTTTTCCATTCGGCCAGAATTGAAACCGACGCCGTCCTTGAAGACGATTCGCGCACGGGTAATCGTTGTGTCGTCCGAGATCAGATCACCTTCGAATACGACCAGATCGGCGCGCTTGCCCTCCACGATAGATCCAGTCTCGTCCTCAATGCCCAGGATCTTGGCGCCGTTCAGCGTCGAGATCTGGACGGCTTCGGCCGGCGTGAACCCGGCTTCGAGCAAGAGCTGATAGTTGCGCTGGTCACCGTATCCCGGCAAGGCTCCACCGTATCCCGTCGGGTCCACGCCGGCCGCTAGCAACCCACCTGCCCGGTAGAATGCCAGATCGTAGGCAAGGGACTTGTTCCACTGGTCCACCGGCGTTCCATTTGCCGACATGTGTTGATAGGTCGCGAGGTATTCTTCACGAGTCTCCGGCGACATGGCGGCCAGGGATCGTTCGTCTGCCATGGGGCGGCCCTGGACATACATTTCAAAAACGGCAGGGGTCGTTGTCCGTCCAATTCCATTGTCGATCATGGTCCGGAAGGTGTGCTGCACCTCTTCGGAGTCAAGATCCAAGTTTACATATTCGGCTCGCCATGGACCGGTCGGACACTTGTCGGGCTCCTTGTCCTTGACGTAGTCGGTGTTTGTTGAAAGGTCATGTTCGATCGAGTCGATGCCCAATTCGACGGCTTCCGTGTGACTGATCGAGCACAAATGACCGGTCACTTTGACGCCTTTAGCGTGGGCGGCCTTGACGATGGCTTTCAGTTCGTCCCGGGTCACCTGGGTGTAGACTTTCATCCAGTCCACTCCCTCTTCACCCCAATAGGCCGTAACACGGGCTGCATCCTCCGGACCCTGAAGCCACGCCTCATCGCCCCGCAGGTAAGGACCCGTGATGAACATATACGGTCCGGCGGCCTCCCCACTTTCGATGGAGGCTCGAAGATTAATCTCCGAGTACGGAGCCACGCTACCTGTGGTCCGGATGGTGGTGACTCCCGAGGCCAGGTAGAGCATCGGGGCGGAGTAGTTTAGCTGGATGTTTCGCTGACTCGTGGTGTAGAACGTATGGTTGTGGAGACCGACAAGTCCCGGCGTGACGGTATGACCCTTTAGGTCAACTCGGATGGCTCCCTCGGGGACAATGACTTCGGTAGATGAACCGACGGTCTGTATGGTGCCTCCGTTGATAATGATGGTTTGGCCGGTCCGGGCCGCGGCGCCTGTACCATCGAAAACGGTCACATTTTCGAGCGCGACTAGCCCTCTGTGGTAGTCGATCAGTCGATCAACAGTGGCTGAAAAGGTCTCCTGTGCTTGGACAGAAAGGGTTGACAGCGCCATCAGCGCTACGAGGAAAAGGTGTTTCATGGTAAGGGTGGGATTGATGGTAGCCCATTATAGCGAAGCCAATCCGTTTCGCCAAGCATTCGCCATCGCCGTCCCTTCGGCTCCGACTGGGAAGCTCGCAGGTTACTTCACCGTAAACATCGTCATCATGCCGGATTCTAGATGCTCTGCGATGTGGCAATGCATCATCCAGTCTCCGGGATTCGTGAATTCGACCACGATGTCCGCGCTCATACCGGCCGGAATCAGGACGGTATCCTTCCAGACCAGATTGTCGGTAGGGCGACCGTTGTAATCCACCACGAGGAAGCGCTGCCCGTGAAGATGAATGGGGTGCTGCATGCCGTGCATGGCATCCCGCAGGTTGTGTATGCGGATTTTGGCTGTGGATCCCACGTCGAAGTGCCAGTGGACGTCCATGTTCTCCAAACCTGTGGACGGCTCCCGGATAACCCACTCCACTTCCCGGGCGGTTGCGCTCCAGTTCATCATGGGCATGGTGCCAGACCACTCGATTGGATGGAAATAGACTTGGTCTACCTTCATCACCCAATCCACCACCGGTACAAGACCCTCCGTCCTGAGAAGCAACTCCACTTCGTGGGTCGGCTCTACGTCTATCCACTCGCGAAATGGATCCATACCTGCCATCACATCGTGTCGCACCACGGTTGTGTTCGCCCCGGCATCTGTGGGCGGACCTTCCACCGTGATGATGGCCAGCGTATCCCGTTCCGGGAAGAAGACCCCGGTGGTATGGTTCAGCGCCTGGACATGGTTGACCAGCGCGTAAGACCCAGGATCGGAGAATGCCATTTCCACGATGTAGCGCTCGGCGGGAGCGATGGGTACGCTTTCCACCCATGTCTCCTGCTCAAACGCACCCAGGTCGGACGCCACCAGTTTCAGCGCCATTCCGTCCACCGACAGGTTCATGGTGCGTGTATTGGCCACATTGGTCAGGAACCAACGAACAGGTTCACCGGTGCGGGCATTCAATTCGACGCGTTGTTCGCCATTAACCAGCAACACGTTGCCGAAACGCCCCATGAGGGCGTAATTGGCCTCTTCCTGACCGTAAGGGACATTATCTGTCGGGGTCAGGGTAAGGTCGTCGAACACCAGGATTTCCTCTCGGGCCGTTCCCGTAAAGAGATCGGGCGACCGGACAAGCATGTTGCCGTAGAGTCCCAGATCCTGCTGGATGTCCTCCCGGTGGTGCGGATGATACCAGTAGATGCCCGGATCGGGAAAGTGGACGGTATAAACAAACGATCCTCCGGGCGGGACGGGATCCTGGGTAAGACCCGGCACCCCATCAAACCGGTTGTCATGCCTCAAGCCGTGCCAATGGATGGAGCTTTCGAAGGGCGTGTCATTGATAAAGGTCACCGTGATGGTGGTTGCTTGAGGGACGTCGATCAGGGGTCCGGGAATCTGACCGTTGTAACCCAGCATGATCAAGTCGCGTCCGGCCAGCCGCTTGCGAACAAAATGCGCCCTGAGCTCGAGGGAGTCTCCGTCAGCCATGGATCGGACGGATCGGGGCGCGGCGAGGGGTACCGTCATGGTCGAGTCGGGCAACCAGGGATTGACTGAGGGCTTCAGCCCCATCATGTAGGGCATCATGTCAATACGCGGATGCATGACCGGATGCGGCCACTCCTTCGCGGACATCTTGTCGCCTTCCCCGTGCACGTGCGTCTCGGCCGATTCCGTATAAGACGCCAGCTGGAACATGTCGTGCGGTTCCATCCGACTGGACGGCGACCGTCCACGAAGAACGAGTGATCCTTTCCGCTGCTCTCCACCCAATTCGGCTTCGCGGCTGACGATGAGCATGAACTTGTTGAAGCTGATCTCCCCGACCTCATGGTGGCCGTTGCCCACCTCACCCAAGTTGATCACCGGATCCAGAGTCAGGGTCGACGCCCACAAGACATAATGACCTTCTCCACGACCGAGCTCGGGTAATCCATCGATATCCAGCAAAAGTTCGTATCGCTGGCGGCCCTCCCGGGTCACCGTCAGACCAAAAGGCGATGACGGGCGGGCCATTTCGACGTGACCAAGGGCACCCAGGTAATCGCGGGTGGGAAGCAGCTGAATGCAATACAGCGACAGCTCCGTGCACTCCGGAACCGACTGGGCCGATGAGGTCGGTGGGGCCCACCCAAACGTCAGTAAAATGATCAGAACCCACTTCATGACAGCCTGCCCTCGATCTGTGCAATGGAATCCCGCAATTCGAGGGTGATTGTCGATGCTGTGAGAAGCACCGCGATACTCTTCCTGAACTCTTTCATGATTATGTCTTTGGCTTCCACATATAGGTTGGGGGGGTTTATACAAATCCTTCGGCTTCTCCATTTACTCGCCCTCCGGGCTTTTCAGTCGTGCGAGTCCGCAAAATGCGCCTTTTACATCCCACGCCGAGCAACCCAAACGGAAAGAATAGCAATAATTAAGCAAAGCGGACTAAATAACGTCGTGTCTAACTCTGCAAAGTAGGTGCCTTTTACATTCTTAAAAAAACCGACGTAGCGAAAGTCACCAATACAACGAAGGAAAAACACAGTGGCGATAGCCCAACTACCCCACTTTGAAAGGTTATATACGGGATGATTAGGATCCAGATCGAGGATTAATTGGCTCCTTATAGCGATGATCATTGCGCAAGCTAACAGCAAAGTTGCTACGACGAGCGTTGCAACGATTCCAGGACGCGAAGTACCGTCCTCATGAGACCTAAAAATGTGTTCGCCATTCTCTTTAGTAGGAAATACGCCTTTCACCCCCCTCTGCCCTCCGGCGGCCCAGTAGAAATGAAAGGCGGATAGGACTATAAAAATCGACAAAAGTAGAATTCCTATTCTCATTCTTAATCTAACTAGAGCAGATAACGGCTGGGGGATTTACCTCGACGGTCGGCGAGCGAGCGCTCACCTTACAGAAAGTAACTGTTTCAAACCAACTCAGCCAGTCGTGCGAGTCCGTAACATGCCCTTGTTAGACTGCGAAAGACATTATCTAGACTTCCAATGATCGGGATGCTGCCGCTGATGCCCAACCGTCAAAATGAGGATCCGGTCAGATTCTACCCTATAAATCAAAACAAATGGGAATCGCCGAACGATTATTCTTCGATTACCATCCCCCACTTCCATACCAATATGCGGGGAGCCGGAAATCAACTCTACTGCCGCATCTACTTCCGATAAAAATGATCGAGCAAGGGTCGGTGATTGTTCAGAATAATACCTGGTTGCTGATCGAAAATCTTCAGAGGCCCATGACGAATACGTGACGTCCATCACAGGTTGAACTCTTTTCGGATTGCAGCCATCACTGATGAGGCTGAGACAACACTGCCCTCACCATTCAAATAAGCTTGATATCTACGGTCGGCTTCTAGGATCCAAGCCTTTTCTATATCTGTTTCTTCGTCAAGGCTAGCAATCAACCGCTCTGCGAGTTGTGCTCGTACGGAACGGGGAAGTTTTAATATTTCTGCTTCAAGATGTGCGGTCGTCATAACTCTATCTCAAAATTTGGCTTGGGGATAGTAACGAGATCGTTCACGAATTGCTCCCAAGATTACAGAAGCAGTCTAACATGGATTATACGGCCAGACTCGCTTTCAGAATATCGCTGAAGGGCTGGCTAGCCGTACTCTTAGTCTAGTTGTTGTGATATTAACTTACAACTCTTCAAACTGCTAAATTTGGCCTTGAGGAGCTTTTTGGTTCCTGTTTTCGACATTTAATATCAACTAAGCGCCACGATCTAAATTCTAGATATTGCCCGTCTCGAAGGGCGCTTACCAATTGAAATAATTCCTGATATCAAAGTCATACTTTCGCCCAAAAAAATTGCGTGATATCACACTTTGGAAAATAGGTTATGAAATTGCAGGGGCTGCGTCTTTGTTTAAAGACTCAACACGCCCATGACAACTACCCCGCGTCGGGGACAACTAGTCCGTGACATTCGAACGACCTGTCGAAGGAGAAACCTAGCCATGACTACAGAGCGACTGTACCTGAATTGGATTAAACGATTTATTAGGTTCAATCAGACGAAACATCCCATGGCCATGGGTGCAGCAGAAGTGGCTGGGTATCTGGATCACCTGGCAACGAAACGTCACGTGGCGGCATCGACCCAGAACCAGGCATTTAATGCTTTGGTCTTTCTGTATCGTGATGTTCTTGGGACAAACCTGACCGAATTGGATGATTTTGTGAGGGCACGGAAACCCAAACGGCTCCCAGTTGTGCTTTCCCGTCAAGAGGTTCGCTTAGTCCTTTCTTTTATGAAAGGAACAACAGGGCTTGCCGCTCGCCTGTTGTACGGCGCTGGCCTTCGAGTGTCCGAAGCCTTGACGTTAAGAGTCAAAGACATCGACTTTGAATACGGAATCGTTAATTTACAGGCCGCAAAGGGCCAAAAAGATCGCGTAACGGTACTTCCTGATCTACTCAAGACTCCGCTGTCCACGCATCTGGGGCGAGTCAAAGGGATTCATAACGAAGATATCGAGGCTGGATATGGCCATGTCCCACTTCCTTATGCCTACGATCGTAAGTCGACAACGGCCGCGACTGATTGGGCCTGGCAATATGTATTTCCCAGCAGGCGGCTAACAATCAACACGTCAACCGGAGAAACCGCGCGCCATCACATTGCCAATAGTACGGTCCAAAAAGCGTTTAAATCGGCATTAAAAAACGCTGGGATTCCCAAAAAAGCGTCCTGTCATACACTCCGGCACAGCTTTGCAACCCACCTTCTCGAGACCGGCTCCGATATCCGAACAGTCCAGGAGTTGTTGGGACACAAAGACTTAAGAACAACTATGATCTATACACACGTATTAAATCGGGGTATTTCTGTTCGAAGTCCTCTCGACTAGTCAAGGAAAGAGGATGTACTAACAAGGTCAGCGTCGTGAGTGATTCACTTCAGTTCAGCCAGTAAATCATCCAAATCCAGCCGATAAGTCCCCATTTGCAGCTCACCATCCGCAGATCTAGGCCATTCATCTTCGGGTAAATCCCAACACAACTCAACGCCGTTCTGATCGGGGTCGCGCAGGTACAAGGCGTGACTCACGCCGTGGTCGCTCGCCCCGTCCAGCCGGATTCCGGCGCCCTTAAGGCGGCGAAGCGCATCGGCCAATTCGCGCCGGGTTGGGTACAAAATGGCAAGGTGAAAAAGTCCGGTCGTACCCCGCGCCGGGGGATGTCCGTCTGCACTTTCCCACGTGTTGAGTCCGATGTGGTGATGGTATCCACCTGCAGCAATAAACGCGGCACTGTCGCCCACGCGTTGTTTCAGCTCAAAACCCAGCACGCCGCAATAAAAACCTAGCGAACGGTCCAAATCCGCCACCTTTAAGTGGACGTGCCCTATTCGGACACCGGGATGGATCGGTAGGTCGCTTGCCGCAGAACGAGTACCCATCTAGTTTCCGCGGCCTACAACACTCAAACCCTGCTCAAACACAATATCAACAGGGATGCCGGCGTCTGACAACCTATCCAGGTCCGCTTGAAGCTGCGAACCTACTTGTCCATAGGTGTCTACGAAAGCTCCAACTGCGTTGTAGTCTCCGACTCCTTGAAGCTTGAGAATCGTCTCAGAAAGTGCTGCCATGGCTAGTTCCATCTTCTCAAAATCGACCCGATACGTTCCAGAATCGGCGTCTCTCGCGAAAGCGCCCATCTCTTGGAAGAAATTAAACCGGATCATATTGGCTTTCCCGTGGGCGCTGGAAGCCCCAAATCGCACCGACCGGAAAATACCGGCCATAAATGTCACCATGTGGTCCGATGGATTGGCTTCATAGTCCTTGGAATTAATGAGACTCAGCACCATGTAAAGCCCTAAAATGTCGGCTTTGCCTTCTTCGAGCGCTGAAGCATGTTCCTTTAAGGCTTCCCGGACGGTCCCTTTTCCGGTGATGGTGTTTTTGATTCCCAATCCGTGCGCCACTTCGTGAAACATCGTGTTACCGAAAAAGGCGTCAAAGGAAATATTTCCGCGCTGATCTTCCGCAATCAATTGATCGGCAATCGGGACAAGGATCTTATCAAATTTGGCCTGCATCGAGTTCTTAAGTTGCAGACGACGCGTTCCGCGCGATAGCTGAACTTCTTCATCATTCGGGAGATTGATGGCTATCGTCTTTGAGCCGGCGTTCGTGTCGCCGGCGTAATAAATCACGTCGTAGGCGTTCAGGTCCGAGTCCGTACCCGGCATTTCCTGTTTATAGGCGTCAGGAACGGGAAGACCTACTTGCAGCTGGGGTAGAAGGGCAGCGTATCTCGACAAGCGCTCACTCCAAGCCATGTCTTTGATCAACACGTAGGCCTCAGCTGCCGCTTTTTGTCCAAAAAGGGCATCTTCATACGTCTCGATAGGACCAATAACCATTTCGATCCGATTGGTTTTCATGTCCATCCACGCAAAATCGCTGGCTTGATAGTCGGATGATAAAAGCGCATCCGCCCGAAGCGCGAGATAGTTTTTCAATCCGGGATCGTCCGCAAATTCGGCGGCGGCTCTCAAGTGAGCTGCGGCGTTTTCCATTTGCTGTCCGAACGCTTCGTGGTAAGGAATGGACTTTAACTTTTCGTCTGAATCGCGAACTACAACGGTGTATAGGTCCGCAAGGGTCGGGTCGAGAAGAACCGCCGTTTCGAATTCAGATTTGGACATATCCGCCGGATAGAGGTTGGCTCCGAATGGTTTCGGTCCAAAACCCTCGGCAAACGGAGCATTTCCGTCAATCCGATCCCACGGGCCGTAGTTGATCTTGGCAAACTCGCGAATGGCTGGATCTTCTATGGATGATAATAGAGCCTCCTTGTCACCATACGCCTGAAGCCAGAAGACCTCGTCCATTTCTGCGGCTGCCGCGAATAAATGAGGCAGCATTTTGCACTCATTTTCGCTCAAAACGGACAGGTCCGTCGTGAGAGCAAATGACGTGTATTTAGAAAGCAGATCCCGTCCGAATCCTGAGCCTTCGGTCATGGTTACGTTGATGCTGTTCATGGTGCCTCCCTCGGCCAGATGCGTTGCGCAGTCAAAAGTAATAGTCGATTCACGGGCACAACCTGACAGAATAATGGCTGCACAGGCAACAAAAAGTGCTGTAATTCTCATGGTGGTCACTGGGCCTTGGCCCTTTTTTAGTCTATCGAGTCCGCGTTCCGTAAGTGCGTGGGAGCGTTTCGTCTCCCAGAATCACAAAATCACCCATTCCCAAATGAGTTTCTTTGTTGAATTGGGTGATATCGTCCGTCGTTTTCATGGTGATGACCATAAAGCGCGTTCCCGGACGATACTGAACCAGGTGTTCAGGCGTTCCGGTGCCGGTTTCCGAGTGAAATCCGCCGACCATATGGACCACTTTAGAGCCCGGTTTGCGAGCTAAATGTTCTGCGATCGACCATGCCATGGTTGCATCCCATAGCGTCTGCGCGTCAAGCATCGTATCTCCACCGTGTTGTTGGGCAGGAGCCGGTGGAGGTGGTGGGGGCGGCGGGGTGTCGGAGGTTTTGGCCTCGTGTTTCATCGCCATTCCTTCGCCCATCTTGTGCTCAGAACCCATCTCGTGACCCGCGCCTTCTTCGTGCTTCATCTCGCCCATCTTGTGCTCTTCACCCATCTCATGCTGGGCTTCTTTGCCCGAAGCCATATGCTCGACGTGCATTTTGGCGTGAGCTTCGGAGTCCATCTTCATTCCTTCCGCCATCTTGTGCTCGGAGCCCATTTCATGTCCTTCTACCATTTCATGGCCAGCCCCTTCTTCGTGCTTCATTTCCATTCCTTCCGCCATTTTATGCTCCATGGCCGCCTTTTCAGCTGGCACAGCCGGAGGGGCGAACGGAGGTACAACAGGTGTCGCGGGCCGCATCGAGGCCATGGCATCCGACATCACCTTATTCCATTGCTCGGTGTATTTCGCACTAGCTGCGCCGTAAGGGAGTGGGGCGAGATAGGTCAATGCCTGATCAGACAAGTCATGCAAGGACTGACGGCCGTTGCGGGTAACCCTGTTGGCATAACGCCGAGGTGCGTTAGCAGCAATGACAGCGAGATTTTTGTCTTTGGCGAAATCAACTAGTGGCTTATAGTCCTGCGGATAGTTCGACCACGGGCTGCTACTGAGTTGAAAGTGCGCATCTGTTATCAATCCTGCCAGGTATTCATCCACGATATACTGGACATCCCGCGAAAACATTTCCAGCGATAGAGCTGCGGCATTTCCGTACGTGTCGAACATGGCTTCGAGGACACGCTGTTCAATAAAGTGGGAAACGGGGTCATCATGCTGTTCGCCGACAAATACGACATCCACTTTTTTGATGGCGGCGCGAATATCGTCCATGGTCGCCGGAGTACCATCCGAACGATAAATCCGATAATGCTCTGCTTTAACCTTAATGGTATCTGCAGGAACGGAAATCAGATTCGCTAAAAGGAAGGCCAGAATTGTGAGTAACATAGCAGGACCTCTTTTCGGGAAGATTAATCGGCCCTAAAAAGTACTCAATCTGGACCGTATTATCGAACGCTAACTAGCGCCGACGGCTGTTTCCGCCACGGTTTCCCTGATTTTTCTTACCACCGCCGTCGCGGTCACCACCACGATCGTCTGAACCGCCACCAGACCTATCATCCGCATCACTGTAATGGATTGAATCATCAAACGAATCATCCTCCGAAGACTTGTTGGACTCTTTGCTTCGATGCACTTCGTTGTGATACAAATCATCAAGGAGCATCGCTAGCAACTCGGGCTCTTCATTCGCCAAATTCTCTACCAAAGGTAGAAATCGCTGTAAACGCTCTTTGGCCAGGTTGCCGCGGTCGCGATATGACGATTCCAAAACAACGGTCAATCGGTCGGTAACTCGATGGGCTACATCGTCTTCTGAGGGGACATCGTGCTGTGTCATAGGGATTCCGTAACGCTGGCCGATGGCCAACAAGGTGCGCTGTTCTTGGATGGTAATTAGGATGATGGCCGTTCCGGTTTTTCCGGCACGGGCCGTGCGGCCGGCTCGATGGACATAATATTCCGGATCTTGGGGAATATCGTACATCAATACGTGGCTGAGATCCGTGATATCAATTCCACGTGCCGCCACGTCGGTTGCCACCAAGAAGCGGCAACGGCCGTCGCGAACTTTCTGCATCACTTTCTCGCGGGCGGCCTGCGATAGATCACCCGAAATCAGGTCGACATCGTAGCCATAGTTTTTCAAAAAGGTGCCCAAATACTCAACATCCCGCTTGGTGTTAGCGAAAATGATGGCCGAATCCGGATTTTCCATTTCGATGATGCGCACCAGAATCCGGTCTTTCTGCATACGATCCACGCGGTAATACCGGTGCTCGATGGTATCGACGCTCACATTCCCGGTCGATAGAGATAAGAAGACGGGGTCGTTCAGGAACTGGTGGGAGAGGTAGCGCACACGGGCTGGCATGGTCGCACTGAACATGCACGATTGCCTTTTGGCCGGCAAGTAGCGCTTAAGTTTGAGCATGTCCGGGAAGAATCCCATCGACAACATTTCATCTGCTTCGTCAAAAACCAGCATACGGAGGTCGTCTAGGACCAGTCGCCCTTGTTGGATATGATCCAAAATTCGACCTGGTGTACCAATAATGACCTGAGCTCCGTCCTTCAGCGCTTTAATCTGCGCTTCGTACTTAACTCCGCCATAAATCACGACACTGGAAAAGTTGTGCTTGCCACGCAGGCGGTCAAACTCTTCGTGGATTTGTCGAGCAAGTTCACGTGTGGGAGACAAAATGAGCGCCTGGGCTCCAAATTGACGTTCATCCAGCAGGTTAAACAGCGGAAGCAAGAAGCCTCCGGTTTTACCGGATCCGGTACGCGACTGGACAATCATGTCTCGGCCGTCGAGCAAATACGGAATCGCTTGCTCCTGAACCGGCATCAGCTTAGACCATCCGGCAGACTTAACAGCTTCTTTTATTTTTGGGGGTAAGGTTTCGACATCGAGTTCCGGCATCTTCTCTTCCGGTTCCGACATGGACGAGCGAATGTTTTCTTCCTTGCGTTCAGCTTGGGCTCGACTAGTAAGATCTATTCCCTTAATGAAACTCCTTCTGGTTCCGTTGGACATAAAATTCAATAAATGTGGCCTTTCCGAGGCCTAAAAGTGCTTGGTTGTAACCCGCGGTTACATGGCCAAGCCGCCGTCCACATGTAATACGTGACCGGTAATGTATGATGCACCTTCCGATGCAAGAAAAATGACAGCTGCTGAAATATCTGCAGGACTCGCCGGGCGTCCCACTGGTACCGAACTCAACATTGCTTCCCGGGCTGCGTCCGAAAGTTTAGCGGTCATATCCGTTTCAACGTAACCAGGGGCCACAACGTTCACTGTAACACCTCGTCCACCTAATTCCTTGGCTAAACTTTTCGAAAACCCAATTATTCCAGCTTTAGAGGCCGAATAATTCGTCTGACCTGCGTTACCGGTAACGCCCACAATCGAGGACATGTTAATAATACGCCCCGAACGCTGCTTCATCATCGGACGATACGCAGCTTTCGAATAGTTGAAGACGCTCTTGAGGTTGGTACCTACAACGGCGTCCCAATCGGCTTCGCTCATTCGAATCATGAGTCCGTCGCGGGTCACACCGGCGTTATTTACCAGTACGTCAATCGACCCCCAAGTAGCTATAATAGAGGAAACCGCGGCTTCTGCTGCTTCAAAATCGGCGGCATCAGCCTGAATACCCATGGCTTGAACTCCCATCGCTTGCAGTTCGGCGACCAAAGCATCGGCCTCCGTTGCAGACGAGCGGTAGGTGAATGCCACATTGGCCCCTTGTGCCGCAAAAGCTTCCACAATCGAGCGGCCAATGCCGCGCGTTCCGCCGGTTACTAAAACATTTTTATGGGCAAAAGACATGATGAACTTGTTTTCTGGTGACATTATATCGCGTCGGCATCGTCGTTAGACTACGCCCAGATCGGTTGCGGTTCCAAACGCAGACGTCTCCGCTTCCTTGCTTACACTTCTCTTGGCTAAACCGCTGAGCACTTTCCCCGCACCCACTTCAACAAAAGAAGTCGCGCCTGCCGCTTCCATCGCCACCAAACTCTGCGCCCATCGAACGGGAGCCGTTAGTTGTTTGACGAGCATCGAACGAATTTCTTCGGGGTCGGTGCTTGCTGCGGCCGTCACGTTTAGAAATACAGGACACTTGGGTTTGGTGATGGGGAGCGCGGCGAGCGCTTTTCCCAAACCACCGGTGGCATACGCCATGAGGGTCGAGTGAAACGCTCCGGCCGCCGGAAGCAAAAGCGCTCGCCGCG
>JAQBZH010000077.1 GCA_027622005.1 Bacteroidota bacterium
TCGCTCCAGCCTTCTCGATGGCCCGGGCATCAACCCAGTCAAGCAGGCGTGCGATGTTTTCCAGGGCTTTCGCGGTAGGGGGGCCGCCTAAAACCCGTCCCAACGAAACGTTCAGGCGGTCTGCTGGGATCGGCTTCAGAAGATAATCCACGGCATTGGCATCGAATGCGCGAATCGCATATTCATCAAAAGCCGTCGTGAAGATAACGGCAGGCCGGTTTTCCGGGCTCAACCGGTCGAGCACTTCAAATCCGTCATAACCCGGCATTTGAATATCCAAAAAAAGCAGATCGACCGAATGGTCCGTAAGAACCTTTAGGGTCTCGACGCCATCTTTCGCTTCGGCTACGATGTTGAGTTCACTAGCATGGTCACTTTCCATTAGGAGTTTGCGAAGGCGCTTTCTGGCCGGGGCTTCATCGTCAGCGATTACGACATTTAACATTCAATTCTATGTTTTATGAGGTTCTGTAAACGGGGACTAAAACGGTTACTGTTGTGCCGGAAACGGGGTCGCTTTTAAACATCATCAAATCATCCCGACCATACAATTTGACAAGTCGTTCGTAGACATTTGTGAGGCCGATTCCGAAAAAAGATAAACCAGCAGACACGGGATGTTCTTGGCCAAAAAGTTCTGGAATTCCGACTCCAGAATCAATGATGATGATGAGTGCGTCTTCTGTTTTATTACCATCCTCGGCCAAAGCGTTTTTCACCCGAATAGACAATGAACCACCTGCCCGGCGCTTTTCAAGCCCGTGCTTAACGGCGTTTTCCACGAGTGTCTGCACGAGAAATGCTGGAACAGAGTGACTACGTAACTCTTCGTCCAAGACGCAGGAAATGTCTAGTTTTGATCCAAAACGAGCTCTTTCTATGGCTAAATAGTGTTCCACAATGGAGAACTCCTCTTCCATTTTAACGAAGGGTCGGCTGCTGGTGTTTAGCGTATGTCTAAAAATGGCAGCCAAATGTTCGACCACCGCTTCGGCCTCATGTGGACGTTCCTCGATAAGCGAAATCAACGTATTGAGCGCATTAAAAAGGAAATGGGGATTGATTTGCGAACGAAGGGCTACTAAATGCGCTTGTGTACTCTCGGCTGCTAATTTCTTTTCGCGTTCAACTAAGCCGAGCCGATCGATGGCGAGCGCCAGGTTGCCCGCCAATGATCGAAGTTGGTCAATGTCTTCAAGGTTGTAAACAGAACGTCGACGAGATTTAAACCCGAGGACGATTAGTCCCACCGATACGGCGTCTGCACGAATAGGGACGGCTAGTGCCGCGCGGTGGTCCAGCAGAAGGTCCCGATCTGCGGCAGGTAAGGGGTGCTGATTGAGTTCCGGATTTCGGGCCCATATGGTCGGTTTGAACTCAAAGTGCTCCCAAATGGAATTGAAAACGGTTTCAGTCAAATAGGGAGGCTCTGGATTAAACCGTTTGACAATCCAGGTCTGATCTGCGGGACTTTTTAGAAATATAATTGCGCTTCTGGCCCCAAATACCTTTCCTATTACGTCGATGGCTTGTTGGGCAAGTAGACTTTCGTCCAGAATATCTGGTAGCTCTTCCTGGAACTGACTGATTATTTGGCGACCCCGAAACCGCTCATTGGCAAAAAACGAGGATGCGAAAAGACGTAACCTGCGTGCTGTCCGCTCAAATACCACCAGCAGTAAGACGACGAAAACTCCTTCCAAAACGATTCGGGTTTTCCCCGAAGCAGTTAGAAAGGCGTCCATGAGGGTTAGACCGCCTACAAACGAGAAAAATATGAGGCCGATAACCAAAACATAAACGAAGGCGCCGCTCAGAACCTCATCCACTTTGCCATATCGAAGGGTTCCTATGCTATAAAGCGTTACGGGGAGGACAGCCAATAACTGGGCTGCGACAATAATCCACGCCGTCGTTTGGTCCGAAAATCCTGAAAGGACGGGAATGACGTCCAGTACGGCGAGCGCTGCTACCAAAGAGATTGCAAAGATGATTAAACTCTCTGTTCTGCCCCACTGAATGGATTTGCGATCACTAGGAGTCGTGTCCGACCAACTCAATCCGAATGAAACCACGGCCGCAACGCCAATATAGGTAGAAGCATAAAAGAGGATCGGTACGAGCAATTCTTCCATCGTCAACGGCCCAATATGGCCCGTAAGTGACGTCATGACGACCGCTATGGATAAAACAAGCGGAGGGACGTAGGTAATAGGAAGTAGCCGACCAACGCCGATCTCATTCAGTCCAGCATCTTTCGACAATTTTCGAACGAGCAAAACAGGAAATCCTATCCAACCGACAAGACCGACAAAGGTGAAAAGCTGAAACGCGGTATCGTAGGTCGTACCAACGGGAGCCGGGCCGAATAACTCCACACCTATCAATCTCACCAAATTACCAATAATCCAGAGCGAGGAAACCAGAATGAGCCATACCTCAAATCGGGCTCTCGTTGAATGGAGTGCTAGCGGACCAGCTATAAACAATCCCAAGAGGTGAAAAAACGCGCCGATGGTGAATCCCCAAATCGCAAACTGCCAAACGCCTGGAGATCTTGGGTATAGAAACGTGGGGTGCCGTTCAAACGCCACCGTCAAATTAATAATTTCATCGTTTCTAACAACGACGTAACTGCGGGACAACCCCGGTTTGATACCCGCAATGGCATTTTTTAAATCTTCAGAGTCAAAAAATTGTTGATACTCCAGCATGTAAAAGCGATCTCCTTGCCGGATTCCTCCCCGATCTCCGGGGCCATTGGGAAAAACATAACCTGCTACGATCCCATCATCCGATTCTTGCCAAACAACCCAGTCTGAACCCCTTGCGGAGGGCTCAATCGCGAATCCGTCATCGGCCTGATACCGCGCGATTTCCATCCAACCAATTGCGGCGTTGATCATTGGAATCAACGACAGCAAGGAAGCGAGGATCAACGTAACTTGAAATATGGATCGGGTCTGTTTCACGAAAGCAATGTAGTTGAAAACCTTTCAATCTGACAGGTTGAAGGAGCATTTAAACAGGCAAAACGGAAACTCTAGGCGTTCAGAAGGTTCATAGCGTACACAGCTTTTTTCCCAGTCATTCAAGCCGTTAGCAGAGGATGAAAATCGACACCCATGCCCACCTGTATCTGGATCAATTTGAGCAAGATCTTGAACAGGTTATAGAACGAGCTAGTCAAATAGGAATCAAGGCTATATTGTTGCCCGCCATTGATTTACCCTCGATAGAAAAGGCCTTAGAATTAAGGGAAAAGTGGCCCATTTTTCACGTGATGGCCGCCATTCACCCGTGCGAAGTGCACGCCGCTACGGACGCTGATTTTCTGAAAATAACTGATTGGGCCAGCGATGAGAGGATAATAGCCATTGGCGAAACGGGGCTGGATTATTACTGGGACACTACGTTTAAAGAAAAACAGCAAGATTTTGTTAGACGACACATTCGATTGGCTGCGAGCGTCAACAAACCGATCGTATTTCATGACCGGGAGGCTTCCGAGGATCTAGTACGCATCGTGGGGGAAGAAAAAGCTTTGAGCCCTCATCCCGAGCGCATTCGAGGCGTTTTTCACTGCTTTGGAGGACCGGCGCATATTTCACAGGCTGTTCTGGACCTGGGATTTCACGTAGGACTAGGAGGGACGTTCACTTTTAAGAATGGAGGCGTTCCCGAAGCCGTTTCGGACATCCCGTTGGACCGAATCGTGCTGGAAACGGACGCGCCCTATTTGGCTCCAGCGCCTTTTAGGGGCAAGCGCAACGAGCCATCGATGCTTCAATACGTCGCCGAAAAGTTAGCTTCAATTCGCGGTCTAACCGTTTCTGAAATCGAGTCGATTACGTCACGTAACGCAATCGAAGTCTTTGGGCTGCAAGGTCTTGAGTAACATCAATCCTTTTCAGAAGATTTCCTTAAACCTTATCCTTCGATACTAAACCACTCCGGTTTAAACTGGATTTTGGTGCCTGTTCGTATTGCCTCACTTGCCTTGATGGCCACTACCGTAGCTTGGTAGGCCATTTGATAGTTTACTATTGGCTCAAAGGGACCAAAATTGAAATTGTCGGCAAACGCTTTGACTGCATGCCAAATGGGCGCTTTGGCATTGGGATCGTCCGCTGTAGGGTCCGTTCCGAGTGCGTCAAGTTTTGTAGCGTTTGCAAGTAGTGCGATGCCCGTCTCTTTGTAAAAACGGTCTTTTCGGGCATAAACCTCCCATCCGAGCTGAGGAGCGTCTACTTCTTTAAACATCCAAGCTTTGTTGTCCCTAAGAATGATGGTCGAATCGCTGCCAAAATAAAGGTCATAGGATTCGTCAAAACCGCTAACGAGCGTTAGATCCATAAGTTGATTTTGGCCATTAGCATATTCTATCACGGCTTGAATGGTGTCCGCAACGGTGCGGCCGTCTTTCCAAAAGGCAACGGTACCGAATCCTGAAACGGACAAGGGCATCTGAGAATTCATCCACATGCAAGTGTCAATCTGTTGGATTCCGATTTCGCCGATCAGTCCGAGAGAGACTTTTTCGTCCAATCGCCAATTTAATTCCTCAGTTCGATCACCAGAAGATGAAGTGCGTCTCCAGGAATCCTTGAAATGCCACTGTGACCGGGTCATGGCCGACGTACCGAGTGCTCCACTTCGTATGAATCCAAACACAGAGCGATATTGAGGTTCGGTTCGATTGAGGAGACCAGTCTGAAAAATGAGGCCTTTTGCGTTTTTGGCGGCTAGCGCTATGGCTCGGGCGTCTTCGATGGTGTGAGCCAGCGGGGCTTCGCAGTAAACATGTTTACCTGCATTCAAAGCTGCGATCACTATGTCCCGATGCTGGTGAGTTGGGGTTGCAACAAAAACCGCTTTGATGGACTCATCGGCCAACACCTTAAGGTAATCTGCTTCGGTTTTGGCTGTTGGAAAATCACGCTGGACGCGGCGAAGCATCAACGGAAAATGATCGCAAACAACCGTTAATTCCGTCTCCTTGAGCTCATGAACGGCTTTAGCTATCTCCCGGCCCCATTCGCCAAAACCGATAACAGCGCATGGGATGGCGTCATCGGTCGCAGTCGATGGTTCCAAAACGGTCCTTTCAGCGGGTATAAGCTCAGCGGAAGCCAGAATTCCTGAAAGCGTCCCAAAGGAACTCGTTTTTAAAAAATTGCGGCGCGAGAGACGATTTCTAGACACAGGACGAATCGAATAGGTGAATGTTGAATTGAAGATAGGCTATTCAGTCAAAAAACGTTGAGGTTTTAGCCGGGACTACTCAATTTCCAGCCAGTTTCCATCTTTTGAAAGCGCTCCGCCCGAGTAAATTCCAAGGGAAGAACCGTAGATGCATTGAAGCCTGCGAGAAGAGCAGTCGACATGGCATCCGCTGCAACGGCTCTGGTTGACTCTACTAGGCTTACGAAAGGTCCAGACAGCGCAAATCCCGTTTTTGGGTCGATAACGTGACCATATTCGTCTGATCCAATCGTCATCGATTTTCCGTGGACAGCCGACACGGAAAGCGCCGAATTATTGAGTGAAGCCGTGTCAAACCAACTGGGATTTTCTGTCGACTCGTAGGGATCCGCTATTCCGATGGTCCAAGTCTCTTCGTCGGGCGGGTTTCCGATACCGACCACACTGCTAGTTCCGCCGTGGAGGAGCCCACTTCGTACCCCGGCCTGTTTAAGCAGGACGGTCGCTTCGTCCAGAGCCCAACCCTTGGCGATACCCCCCAAATCGATCCGAATTCCGCTTTTCATAAATCGCACGGAGGTGGTCTGGGGATCCAATTTCACATATTGCCAACCCGTTTGACCAAGCACCTCCAAGATTTTTTCGGGTGATGGGATGCGTTTTTGCTCTTTTCCAAAGTTCCAAATTTCCATGAGAGGCCCCATGGTTGGATCGAATGCCCCTTTTGTCAGCCTCCACATCGATTCACAGATCTGTAGGAGCTCAAAAAGGTCGCCCGCTACAGAGACATCGGAGTCAAAGGCATGTTGGTTGATCCGAGACAGTTCACTGGATGGATCATAAAAGTTAAATCGGAGGCCAATCCGTCGGATTTCTCGGAGCGCTTCCTCTCCGGCCGCACGGAGCCCTACCGGATCCTCTCCATAAAGAACCAATTCAAAGCGTGTGGCCATGGAATTGGATGCCAATCGTATGCAGTTTGGGGTATCCATGGTGGAACCGGTCGGGCGTTGGAAGGGGAGTCGGAATAAACCAGAAGTGGGGCGG
>JAQBZH010000023.1 GCA_027622005.1 Bacteroidota bacterium
CGTCACCTCGACTGCACGTGAAAATTCTTCGGCCTGCCTAATCGCATTTTGACCGGTCGACGCGTCCAACACCAGCAATACCTCGTGTGGAGCGTTCGGAATGATCTTTTCCATTACGCGCTTAACCTTTGACAATTCGTCCATTAGGCCTCCCTTCGTATGCAAGCGGCCAGCGGTATCTAACAGGACGACGTCTACTTTTTTCGCTTTGGCTGCCGCTAAGGTATCGTACGCTACGGCAGCTGGATCGGCCCCGTGGCCCTGTTTCACAATCGGCACACCGGCCCGCTCCGCCCAAATTTCGAGTTGTTCGGTGGCAGCGGCTCTAAACGTGTCGCCTGCCCCCATTAACACCGATTTTCCCGCCTCTTTGTAGCTGGCTGCCAATTTCCCGATAGTTGTCGTTTTTCCAACTCCATTGACTCCAACGACCATAATTACGTGGGGTGAATTCGGCAGCGGTGCCTCAAATTCGAGGGGGCGATCAGGACTACCGCCCAGCAACAAACCCGTTATCTCGTCCCTGATCAATGCGTTGAGATCGGAAGTGGAAACAAATCTATCCCGCGATACCCTTTTTTCGACTCTCTTGATGATATCAAGCGTAGTCGCAACGCCCACATCGCTCGTTACCAAGAGTTCTTCGAGGCCGTCCAAAAAAGATTCATCGACTTGATCCCGTCCCCGAACCAGATTGTTCAATTTTCCAAAAAATGACGTGCGGGTTTTCTCCAGGCCAGTCTCAAGCGACTCCTGTTGAACTTTTTTTCGATTAAACAGACCCATCTAACTACATCCAATTAAAGAAAAACAATTAAATCTCGCCTACAATTAAGCTTGTGGCAAAATACGGTCGTCAGGATTACCGGTGTCGGTATTTAATTCCGTCGACGGGTCCAAATTTGAATTACTGGCCGGAGGGCCTTCAGCATGCCCCTTGGTTGGACCGGCTTTCAGCAAAGAAAAAAACCGAAGGAAATAACGGAAAAACGAGTAGGCCAATAGGAAGACCGTAGCCCAGATACAAAATTCGAGTACAGGATGGTCGGCCTTCAACAATGCGGCCAACGATGTAACGGCCACCCCAGTCACAGCCACTTTGCCTGCCCACAAACTGAGCACAATGCGGCCGGTTTTGTGTTTTAGAACCGCGCCACCACCCAGAATACATAAATCTCGCGTTGCTAAAAGTAACAAAAACCACATCGGCAAAGCACCTTTGAACGCTAGCGCGGCCACAACCATTCCTCCGCCAATTTTATCCGCAAGCGGGTCCAATACCTTTCCCCAATCCGAAACTGAATGGGACCACCTCGCGACTCTCCCGTCGAAATAGTCCGTGGCGATTGCGAGGAGTACCAACATCATGATCCACCACAGCGGGCCATCAATCATAATCAACCAGAAAACGGGTAAAATTATGACCAATCGCGCCATGCTCAGCACATTTGGTACAGTCCAAAAAAGGCCAAGGTCTGACCAGGATTTATTCTGAAGAGGGGTCATTCAAGACGATGGGTGAAAGGAAATGCAACCTCATACGCAGTAGTTGGATTCGCGTTCACCATTTTTGGTGATCTAATCGTGCATATTGAAACATGAAATCAACCCAAATTAAGAACTGGGAATTAGATGAAGCCTTCCATTTCCGGAAACAACCTACTAAGCCCGCGTTTCAACCCGCATGGCAACCACGGATATAGCCTTTGTCCTCACCGGCGATCTCCACCGGAATATTCGCGCCCTTAAGCAAATCAGGTCGCTTTCTGACGGTGGCTTCTCGGTAAAGGTGTTTCATTTGGGTGGAAATGCTGCAAAGACAGCCCTGCCAAAGCTTGTTTCGGAACAGGTCGTTAGGGTTCCATCCGGTCGCGGTCCCCTCTACTTCCGCCGCATTCACCAAGCCTTTCATTTAGCCCTCCAAGGTGTAAATGCCCGGTTATATCACGCTTCGGATTTATATGTGCTAAAAACCTGCGCAAAGAGCGCAAAGCGTGCCAACGCGAAGTACTCATTTGATTCTCGAGAATTGTACGCACACGTTGCCGCCACGGCAGGACGACCTTGGGTCCGATGGTACTGGTCGAGGTTGGAACGAAGATTACTACCCGGGTCCGCGGGCTTGTTCACAGTAAGCGATAGCATTGCCGATTTTTTGGCTCGAACTTACGGGGTTTCGCGGCCTATCGTGATCCACAATGTGCCCGAGATGACCAACGAAGGGGCATTGACCCACGAAATATCTGGTGTTTTTCCGGGTGATGGCCTACCTGTTTTCGTGCACCTCGGCCAAATGAAAATCGACCGGGGGTGCGAGCAATTGGTTGAGGCTATGACTTTGGTTGATGACGCGCATCTGGTATTTTTAGGTTTTGGTCCTATTCAGCCCAAACTCGAAGCGCTGGTGGCGGCAAAAATGCTGCAATCCCGCGTGCATTTTGTGCCACCCGTCGGGCCACGAGAGGTTCAGGCAGCGCTTCGAGGAGCTACGGTTGGAGTTACCATGCTCGAAGACACCTGTTTGAATCATCGATTTGCACTGCCAAACAAACTTTTCGACTATATCCGCGCGGGACTTCCAATACTCGGTTCCAACCTGGTTGAGGTAGCACAAGTCGTTCAACAGAACACTCTTGGTAGAACCGCCGATCCATCTGACCACCGCGCCATTGCTCCCGTCATGAATGAAATGAAAAGATCACCAGATTTACCGATTTGGTCCAAAAACGCTTCCGCCCTGTCTGAAACTTTTTCTTGGGAAAACGCTTCTCAAGCCTTTATGCAGGAAATGAACAGGATTTTATCTTAAACCTCCTCCCTTCGATGAACGGCAATCCGAAACCCCTCTTTCGTTCTTTTCTGTGTTTGTCGATGACGCTTTTTGTTTTGGGCGCCAATGTCTCCACAGGACAAGCCACCACGAATCTCGCGCCACAGATCGAATGGCCTAAGTTCAATGATGCGTTCGCGGCCGCAAAAAAGAGCAAGAAAATCGTTTTAATAGACGTCTGGTCGGCCACCTGTGGTTGGTGCAGAAAGCAGCAGACAGAGGTTTACACGCAACCCGATCTGCAAAAATTTCTTTTCGACAAGTTTGAACTGGGAAGATTAAACCTCGACGTCACCGACGATACCCTTTCATTTCGAGGCTATACGCTAAGCTCTCAGATGCTAGCGGGCGGATTGGGTGCAACGGGTACCCCGACGACGGTGTTTATGGAGGCCGATGGAGCTTACATCACCCGATTACAGGGTTTTCATGCGTACGACGACTTTTACGATGTGCTCCGATTCATTGGGACAGAGTCGTTTCGTGAAATGTCCTTCGAGGAATTTATGGCGGCACCTAAAAAATAACCGCCTGCCCCTTCCAGTAGCCCAATCAGTCTTTTTGCGGCCGATCCTGAGCAAACGCCGTCTTTACCTTATAGGAAGATTCCCGGACGGACGGGGTGATTTTTGAAGCGCTTTCAGGTTGGTCTAATTCCCGGACAGACACCGAAAGCTGGGTCGCGTTTAGATTGGGAATGGGCAGATCTTGAATCGTTGATCCAGATGCTTGAGAATCCCCCCCCTTTTCAACGAGTGGAATGACCGAGTCAGTGAGATTGCACCGTGATTGAAGCTCATATTTCCACAGCGCGGCGCTCTGAATAATCATTTCCAATTCTTCTCCGCCGATCAGTCCGAAAACAATGATATTCGAAGACCAACGTACTTCTTGGATTTCAGACAGCAAGATCACCCGCTTGTAAAACAAACCCTTCAGTACGATCCGATCGGGCATTAATCTGGCCACACCGAAAAATACGCGATGAAATTCTAAATCGAATTTTGACTTTAGAATGACCACGTTTTCAATATTTTGATTCTTCCTCATCTACCGCTCGATAACCCCAATTTCCCTACTACCAACAACCGTATCTGAATACGTTCCTGGCCGTCTGTGTTTCATGAAAAGTGTTCTGGCGGGTGAATTTTCGACCTGATCGAAATCAAGGTCAGCATATAAAATAGCATCTACATCGGCGGGAGCCTGGGCCACTATTTGACCCATTGGGTCCGTGACAAAGGACTCCCCGGCAAACGTTAATACTTCTTCACGACCGACCCGATTGGACAAGGCCATATAATATCCATTCTGAAAAGATCCAGCCTGAAGCTCAGCCTCGAAAACGCCTTTTGGCCATTCCCCGGATGCTCCCGCTTGTGGTATAACAACGAGCTGAGCATCCTGAAGGGTTAGCGCCCTTAGGTATTCAGGAAAATGACGGTCATAGCAAATACAAACGCCAATGCGACCATATGCCGTGTCGTATACCGGAGCACCCGTGTCGCCCTCATCATAATAATCTTGCTCATAAAACGATTCATACTGGGTGATATGCATCATTCGAGTCGTTCCTACTATCGATCCATCGGCGTCAATAACCGGGGATGAGTCGAACGCTTTTGCGCCGTCTCTTTCGTATAGGTTGAGGACGATAACCACGTTGTGCTTTGCCGCAAGATCGCAAAAAACATTTGTAGTCGGACCTGGAATGGGCTCGGAATGCTCCATTCTATTGCCCTTAAGCGGCAACTGAGGAAAAAACCGAGTAAATGCCAACTCGGGGAAAACCAGTATTTGAGCGCCATTCTGGATGGCGATTTTCGCGTTTTCTATACCTTTTTTCAGGTTCGCAGCGTGATCCTTAGAAGCAGACTGCTGAATTAAAGCGATACGTGGCATTCCGAAGTCCTAATAAATCGAAGTCGTCCTATCGTGTTGTACGCCAACGGTTCCCAATATGACTAATTTGCGCTTGGTACGTTTGAAGTCGGCCCGAAGGCTCCTGCCGCCAATGTCACCGCGAATAATACGGCAAGCAGAATCCCACCTACTTTAATAGCCCCGCGAAGTCCCGTATTATTTTTATTTTTTTGAACGGTTTGTTCTTCTTTCACTAGCTGGGCATAAGTCGAGTCAGTGAGTTGATGAACAAATGGGGCTTCCACTTTTTCGGCCATTTGATGGGTAAGCTGTTCCAACCAGTACAGGCCAATCAGATTGTCCGATGCCTTTGGATTTCCGTTTACCCGTTGAAAAGTCCCCTTCACCTGTACAAAAACGGCGTTATTGCTAGCCTGGGTATTAACGGAGACCTTCATTAGCAAATTGGCCAGATCTTTGACTGGCTCGAGACTGTCCGCCAAGGCTTGCTGAATAGTCTGAAGACTCTGGTAATCCGTTTGGATAAGTCCGAGCCTATCGTTGGCAAGCGTGATGGAGAAGTTGCTCTCGATTAGCTTCGATAATGCGTGGTCGACAATAGCTTCACGATCTTTCATCGACGTAAAAGCCACTGATTCAACCAGACTTCGAACCGGCGCGGGGTTCGTGGCATAGCGCGCCTGTGAACAGCCGGTAAAAACCAAACTGAACGACAGTAGGGAAGCAATCCAGGCCGTTTTTCTCTTACTAACCACGTTCTACGATATCTATAAAGGTTGCGTATTAATGATCGGCCTACCAAAGGTTCTCTTAAACGAAATAAGAAACCTCGAGAGGCTTAGCGCTGCTATCAATCAACGCTGGCTACCACAAATCGGTCCAGCTTCGACAGGTCCTTTTGAATAGAGACCTGAAAAAAACCGTGACCTTCAAATATTTGACTCACCTCGAGCCCGTAGTTGGAATGAATTTCGACACAGACCAGTCCACCTGGAGCGAGTAAACCGGGTGATATTGCTGCTATTCTCCGGTAGAAAATCAAAGGATCCTCCCCGGCAAATAGAGCCAGATGCGGTTCGTACTGAACGACTTCGCGCTGAAGAGTTGCCCTTTCTGAAAGGGGAACGTAGGGCGGGTTGGATATGATTAAATCGAAAGGGCCTCCGGAAATCGTGTCCGTAAGAATATTGAGGGCTTCAAAATGGACAGTCGCTCCCAGCCGGACAGCATTTTTCGCAGCCAAAACCAGCGCCTCTTCGGAAATGTCTAACGCTGAAACCTGACTATTAGGCCGCTCAAGTGCCAGAGTGACCGCCAAGCACCCCGAACCAGTTCCAATATCGAGGATTCGTGGAGCTGCAGACTTCCCTGTGTTCGAAAGTGCCCACTCTACGATTAACTCAGTTTCCGGACGGGGAATCAACACACTAGGGCCGACTTCAAAATCCCGACCATAAAAAGCGCCAACACCTAAAATGTATTGCAGAGGCTCTCCACAGAGCCGGCGTTCAACCATATCGTGAAACGTGTCGAGCCATCGGGTAGGAATTTCCTCAACTGAACCGATCATCCACTGAATCCGCGTGGCACCCGTTGCGGATTCCATCATCCATTCCCATTCTCGTTTGCTTACATCGATTCCGGCTTCGATACCCCTACGCATCGAATCTTCCAGGGCTTGAAGTAAAAGGGGGGTGATTTCGGATGACACAGAATGAAAGCGTTAGACGTGGGGCATAATATACCCCATACCTGACGAACCGCGCACAAGCCCTCCGCCGCTGAGAAAGAGTAGGTTTTAAGCATCATTTCATCGTTGGGCTAGGCCGTCTGGTGTATCTTGCCGGCTCGTAATCCGGAAATACTTAGCGGCCACCGCACTCTTCAATCCTCACCCATTTATGACCACTCGCGAACAGCTCCACGAAATAAGCCGAAATCTCTGGTGGAGTTGGCATCCTGAAGCCCTTTCCCTTTTTAAGCGCTTAAATCGCGATGCGTTCAAGGCCTCTGGAAATAATCCCATTGTGGCGTTCAATCTGGCTAAAGCAGATGTCTTGAGCGATGCTCAGGTTCAGGCGGATGTCGACACCGTGTATCGCCAGTTTCGCGATTACATGGAATCACCCGGTGGGAAGGAAAACGCTCCCAAAACGGCCTACTTCTGTATGGAATATGGTCTCCACGAGAGTTTGCCTCTGTATTCCGGTGGCCTGGGCATATTAGCCGGGGATCACACCAAGGCCGCCAGCGATGTTGGGCTACCGCTGACGGCTGTTGGATTGTTTTTGAGAGATGGCTATTTCAGGCAATATTTCGACCAAGCAGGCGGTCAGCACGACGATTATCCGGCCATCGACTCAACCCAACACGCCGTAGAATTAGTTACTGACGCAAATGGCAAACAGATAACCGTAACGGTTCACGTCGGAACCCGAGAAGTCTTTCTTCGGGCATGGAAAGTGTGCGTGGGAAAAACGGATCTGTATTTATTGGATACCGATTTTGCAGCCAATGCATTCGATATTCGATTTCTGACCCGCCGACTCTATCAGGGCGATCGATCAACTCGGATCCAGCAGGAAGTCATCCTGGGTATTGGTGGAATTCGGCTTTTACGCGCCGTTGGAAAGTCCTTTGACGTTCACCACATGAACGAGGGCCATTGCGCATTTTTGACGTTAGAATTGTTACGAGAACGCCTGCTTCAAGGCGAATCGAGGCATGACGCGGAGCAGAACGTACGTCAAATGTGTGTTTTTACCACGCATACCCCTGTCATTGCCGGCCATGATCGCTTTGATGCAGGACTGTTTAATTTCTCTATGCAATCCATGCGGGAGTCGCTTCAGATGTCGGAGTTTGACCTGTTGTCCTTTGGCAGAGTCAACCCCGGCGACCACCATGAAGAGTTCACCATGACCGTATTGGGTTTAAAGCTTTCTCGAAAAGCCAACGGGGTTTCCAAGCTTCATGGGCAGGTGGCTCGCCACCAGTGGAATCATCTGTATCCTCATCTTGCTCCCGACGATGTGCCCATTTCGCACATCACCAACGGTGTTCATCTTCCCACCTGGGCCGCACCGGCCTCGAGATCCTTCCTAGATGTATATCTCGGGTCATGGGAAAAAGACCGGGAGCGACAAGAAACGTGGGATCGTTTGGCCAATGTGCCAGACAAAGCAATTTGGGAGTACCGGACGCGCCTGCGGGCAGGGTTGATTTCGTTTGTCAACGATCACATTCGAACCCAGACTATGCCACAGGATGCAAGGCTAGATCGCGAAGCACTTACGATTGGCTTTGCGCGTCGTTTTGCCACCTACAAACGGGCTCCGTTGCTGTTTAGCGACCTCGAACGCATTACGCGTCTGTTTAAAAACACCGATCATCCCATCCAGATAATTTATGCCGGGAAGGCGCATCCGCAGGATGATGGTGGCAAGGCGTTCATCCAACAGATTTTTGAGCTATCGCATCGACCCGAATTCAATGGCCGACTGATCTTTCTTGAAAACTATAATATGGAAGTGGGCCGCAAGCTCATTTCAGGGTGTGATGTTTGGTTAAACAATCCCCGGCGTCCTATGGAAGCCAGTGGAACGAGCGGCCAAAAAGTGGCCATTCACGGAGGACTCAATCTTTCGATCCCAGATGGTTGGTGGCCAGAAGGGTTCGATGGGACCAATGGGTGGTCGATTGGAGATAATGCCTCTCACGAATACGAGGACCCCTCAGTTCAAGACCCTAGGGATGCCATGTTGCTTTATGAAAAGCTGGAAAACGAAGTCATTCCCTTGTTTTACAAAAGAAATGGATCGGGTAGACCCGAAAAGTGGATCCAGATGGTGCGTTCAGCCATGACCGGCCTTACGTATTCCTTCAGCGCACATCGTATGATCAAGGACTACATCGCCCAGATATATACCAAAGACGCACAGGCAAAGGCCTCACTTTAAGCCAGCAATCCTTCCTTTTCGGCCCAAGCACGGAATTCCCTGACCAATTGGTCGAAAGTATCGAGGGCGAAAAGCCGTGGCTGCAAGTGCCAGACTTCGTAGTCTTGTTCGATGACTTTCTCTAGCGAAAATGGGATCACTTCCACTTCGTCAGACAACGCGTGAACCACTTCGTTTTTAGAGGACATTGTGCCTGCCCCGAACACCCGCAGTCCATCAACTTGATGAATCAAACCAAACTCGATCGTAAACCAGTGAAGACGCTCCAAACAGGTGCGTTGGTTGCCGGTCGCATTGAGGGCTGACTTTCCAAAAAGGTGGTAAAAATCGGCTACGGCTGGCTCCGTGAGCATGGGCATGTGCCCAAAAATGTCGTGGAAGCAGTCCGGTGCCGGTGTGTAGTCGAGTTCATTCTTTTCCCGGACATAGTCCGTAGACGGGAAAATGCGCTGGGCAATCAATTCAAAAAATTCGCGCTCGTGCAATAGACCTGGAATTCGAGCGATTTTCCAACCAGTCGCCGTCTCCAGCGCCACGCTCAAATCGGCCAATCCAGGAATACCTTTATCGTTCAACCCAAGAATGCGAACACCGTCTAGAAAAGCCTGCCCGGCCCGGCCCTGCAGTAAGCTCTTCTGGCGGTTCAATAAAAATCGCCAATTATCGTTGTGTTCATCTGAATAAACGGGCTTGACGATTTCGCTTCCAATCGGTGGTACCCCGTCCAAATATTGCGGGGTGCAGCGGGGGTCATGGCCTTCAATAGCCGCCTTTTCATAAGCGGAAAGGGGCTCCTTCGATGCGGAGTGAGTGTCTTTCATAGATTTCAACTTAACACCGTTATCTGATTGTTGCAAAGAGCCTTGCCACCAGAAACTGGATCCCTCAAATTTTTCATTAACCGGACGCGACTACATCAACAACCCAGCAATTAAGAACGCTACCGTAGCTGCGCCGGCCAACGTCAGTGCGTACGGAAGCTGTGTATTGATGTGATCCACATGATCACTGGCTGCCGACATACTCGCAATCAACGAGGTGTCCGAAAGGGGCGAAGCGTGGTCGCCAAAAACCCCACCAGACAGCACGGCCCCTAGCATGAGTGGCATGGATAGCCCGAGTCCTTCAGCCAGCGGTAGGGCGATGGGAATTAATATTGCAAATGCCGTCCAAGAAGACCCTAACGTGAAGGAAACGAAGCAGCCTACCAGAAAAATGATGGCCGGAAGCCACCAAGTAGGCCATCCGGTCCCGACGACTTCGATAATGTAGGGCCCCATTTCAAGTTCGCGGGAAACCTGCCCCAGCGCGAACGCCAGAGCCACCAAAACTACCATCCCTACCAATCCACCCGAGCCTTTCAAGACCAGCGCCATCGAATCGCGAGGATTCATCAACGCCTTACCATCTTTTCCTGAGCCGGGTACCGCGTACATAATCATCGCTATGCCGACAGCGGCAATTACGGCCCAAAGAACCGAAGTAGACCCACTCCCTTGCATAATTGCCCCATTTCCAGTCACATAGAGGCCAAAAAAGATCGTAGATACCATCACACCAATCGGAATGAGCAAATGTCGGGCTTTCAAGGAAGAATCTGCGACCGGCCCCAGTTCAACAATTTCTGCGGCCACGAGGGGTACAGCTCCCGGACGCAAGAGCGCTCCCGTCGTTTCCGCCCGGATTTCTGCCGTTTTCATGCTGCCGTAGCGCCAACCCGTTAAAGCCAATACCAGCGCAAACAGGATCGCAAACAAAGAATAAAAATTGAGTAACAAAGAGGTGGCCAAAAGATTTACAGCTCCGTCGGTAACGCCTTGTACTGCAAGCAGTCCCAGCACCATCGCTCCCCACCCATTGAGCGGTATACTCATGCAGACCGGTGCACTGGTCGAATCGCAATAAAAGGCCAGCTTTTCGCGCGGAATTTTAAGGCGGTCAAACAAGGGCCGATTGATGGCGCCGACAATTAAACAAGTAATAGAGGACTCCACAAAAATAACCATTCCGACCGACCAGGCTAACAATTCAGCACCTCGTCGAGTCTGCCCCCAACCCTTTTTCATTGTCCACAAAATAAACCCCTGAACACCACCCGACGCCTGTACTAAGGCAATTAACCCACCAACTAGGAGGCTGAAAAGTAAAATGCGGGTGTTGCCAGGGTCCTCGAAAACGGCTACCAGCTGATCAATTAATTCCCTGAGTCCAAGAATCGGATTTCCTCCGACAATTATGGTCGTTCCAAGCCAAAGTCCCGCGAGCAACGAGAGGTACACCTCTTTGGTCCATAGCGCCAATCCAATAGCCAAAACGGGGGGCAGAAGTACGATCCAATCCATGATATTTCGAAGTTGAATTCAAGTCGACGTGCAATCTACGAGAATTGTAGGTGATCCGTGTATTCAATTTAATTCGCACCAAAAACTCCGGGAACGCGTACGACCTTTTGCGTATTCTCTATACGTACTACGATAAGCCCACTTAGCTTCCTGGTCCAACGAGACTATCATCAGAATGAGCTCAACAAAAGATCCTATTAGGGATTCGGTCCAAAACGTATCCCGTTTCACCCGATCCGTTTTTGATAATATTAAAGGTAGCGAGCTACCTATGGAGCTCCGTCGGGACTTAAAGGAATCGTATCATTTTTACTTAGACGAAGCCGAAAAAGCTCATTTGTCCGAATTAGGAAAGGTTAAGAGAGCATTTTATGCAGCCTATTACTTGTCGAAAAACCTCATATTAAAGCTGACTCCGGTTCGAAGACTCATCGTGCTGGTAGGCGTCGTGGTGGCGTACGGCGGTATGCCCGACGATACCGACGAGGTCCTTTTCGGCTTTCTTCTTGTCCTTTTTGTTCTAGGTCTTGAATTAAAAGACAAGTTGACCGCTCACGACGAATTGGAAGCCGGTCGGGCTGTGCAGCTGGCCATCATGCCAGAAACAACACCCGTCTTACAAGGATGGGAGATTTGGATGCAATCGACTCCAGCGAAGGAAGTTGGAGGTGATTTGATTGATCACATGTCCCTCGAAGAAAACACCATTGCGTTGACTTTGGGCGATGTCGCCGGGAAAGGCCTTCCAGCCGCACTGATGGCTGCCAAAATTCAAGCTACGCTAAGGGCCATCGCTCCTGATTACCGCGATTTGACCGCCCGAGCCGAAAAACTCAATAATATTGTCATTCGCGACGGCTTGCCGGACAAATTTGCCTCGATGATCCACTGCAGATTGACCACCGCTTCCGGCGAAGTGTGTCTGGTTAATGCTGGTCATCACCCACCAATTCTTGTTAAAGATGGTAAAATTGTAGAATTGGGGAAGGGCGGACCGGCCATTGGCTTGAGCAAAAGCTCGACGTACCCTACCGAGACCTGTTCCATGGAAGATGGAGACCTACTCGTACTTTACTCAGACGGTATTACGGAGGCGCGCAACGAAGTTGGTCAGTTTTATTCGGAGGACCGATTCAAAGACCTACTCCATTACACTCACGGGATGGATGCGGTATCATTAGGCAGCCGGATTTTACGATCGGTTGAAGATTTTGTCCGGACAGCTCGGCCCAGCGACGATCTTTCGCTGATTATAATTCGGCGCCAATCAGGTCTACACAGTTAGTCCAAGCGCGCCACACGAGCTAAAATCCACTATAAATCGGAGGAATATGGCCGCGCCCATGGCGAGTTTTTTGGAGATATTCGGCCTGCATCGTCCATGGTCGAGGTTTCTGCCCTGATTCACCCGGATATGTTGATTGAGATTGAAGCTGATGCCCTGGATCCCACCTCCGAGGCTTGACGAACGAATTCACAAAGATTGAAAGACTTATAGGCTTGTCCGGGTTGACCCGCTTGCTTAGTGCTACTATCTTCTTCCTCCCCCGGGACCTATTTCGATTGCCCCCACTACTGTTTAGTATGTCCTTAAAAAAGATCTACCAGTTTAACGACGAGTCATGTTCATTCGTCGAAGTACAAAAGTCACGCAAACGACTATTTGTTCACATGGGGTATATGTCCCTTTTTGCCCTTGCTTTAGCAACGTTGATCACGTTTGGACTTGACTCCATCGTGAAAACTCCGGAAGAAGTAGCTCTTCTTGATGAAAATCAAGCCTTGCAACGCCAGTTGCGTTCTGTTAGCAAACGCATCGACACCGTCGCCGAGGAGCTAACAAAGCTTCAAACGACCGACCAGGAGTTTTACCGCACGCTTCTCAATGCCAATGAAACGTCTGAGGATGTCCTACAGGCTGGGGTTGGAGGCTCGGATCCGTATCCTGAATTTAGTCGATTTAGCACCTCTACCTCGACCATTTTGACCCGAACGGCGTCCAAAATTGACCAATTGGAGCGCCAAATTCTACTGCAGAACGAAAGCTATCGGGAGCTCGCATCCCTTGCGGAAGCACACAAGGTCCAGTTTGAAGAAATGCCGGCCATTGTCCCGGTCAACGGAGCCGTAACCTCCGGCTATGGAACCCGTTTTCATCCAGTGCTAAAAATTAGCCGCCAACATCCTGGGCTCGACTTCCACGCCGCCGTCGGTACCCCGATTTACGCTACCGGAAACGGCCAAATTGAAGAAGCCACGTCGGGTAGCGGTCTCGGCCGATACATCAAGATTAAGCATGCTACCGCCGGATACGTTACGGTTTATGCGCATTTGTCTCGAATCGCCCCCAACATTCATGTAGGAAAACCCGTTAAGCGGGGCGAATTAATCGGATACAGCGGAAATACAGGTCTCACCCAATCGCCACACTTGCATTACGAAATTAGAGACCTTGAGGGTCGTTCGTTAAATCCTTTGTTCTTCCTTGCACCTTCTATGACACCGGCTGCGTATCAAAGATTATTGAAGGAAGCTGAGAACACAACTCTGCTTTTCGACTAAAAGCTTAAAAGGCCATTTAATCGACTTTTGGAACGATTAAGTCCTGAACCAAGTAGGCTTTGAAACGAATTTAGCTGGCGGGATACTAATTCAACTGCTCCTTATTGCTATTCTCAGGCAGACTACTTATCGTCCTGCCATTGGTCACATTCTGAACAGTTTTTGTTAATCGATGTATTGGACACTAGAACTTGCTACTCATCTTGAAGATGCCCCTTGGCCTGCCACTAGGCTGGAACTAATTGATTTCGCCGATCGGACGGGTGCGCCATCGGAGGTAGTGGCCAACCTCAAGGCCATGGAAGACGATGGTGAGCCGTACGAAAGTATAGAAGAAGTATGGCCAGATTTCCCTACCCAAGACGACGACTTCTACTTCGAGGAGGACTAGTGTCTCGTAGCGCTGTATGTGTCTTCGCTTATACGCTTTTCGGCTTATTAATTGCATGGTGTCCCCGAACTACGCATGGGCAAGAAGTCTCACAGATAGACAGCTTGCTCGTGACGAATGTATCGTTTCTGGGAGATACCTTCTTTCCAAAGGACCAGCTTAAACTATACGTTCGCACGCGGGGAAACAGGCGTCTTGCTGGTATTCCGGGCGCGTATTGGTGGCGATGGTTATACTCTTTTGGTCAAAACACGCTCGGTGGAGGCGCTGTTGGTCGCGTATTTATGGCCACCGGCGAGCCCCCGTCGCTCCTCGACTCGTCTGTCTTAGAGGCTGATGTAGAGCAACTCAGGCTCTTTTTCGAGCGTGAAGGATTCCGTTCCGCAGAGGTTACCTCAGAAGTTCAGCTCTCTCGGAGCTCCAAATCGGCAGAGGTCATTTTTCACGTCGATTCAGGGCGCCCAACCTACATTCGTAATTTGATGTTTTCGGGCCTCGAAGCCCTTACAGATGCAGAAAAGACCGCTTTGGTACTGGAATCGTTTCTTGGACCGAGCACGGCGAGCAACTCGACCGATTTAAAGTGGAAACCAGATGGACTAAGGTATTCTGCGCCCCTCCTTTTGGAAGAACGTAGGCGACTCATTACCTATTTGAAAGTTCAGGGCTTTGCCGTAGTAGGACGCGACTCAATCCACGCCGTGGTGTACCCCATCAGTGACGATTCGCTGGACGTGACAATAGTCGTACGGCCCGGCCCCCGATTTCAGTCTGGCAATTTGACCTTTCAGGTAACGGGCCCATTTGGGGATGCTCCCAGCCGAAGAGACAGTATTTACGTGCCCGCTTCCAGTTTAGAAGATGAGGGAGGAACTATAAAGGCCGGCTTTAGCGGCGAACCCCACCTCGATTTTAGTTTGCTTACTCGAACCGTTCAGTTCAGGCCCGGAGATCAGTACAACCAAGACCGAATGTTAGCCACCAAACGCCGTTTGGATGCCAGCGGCGTCTTTTCGTTTACCGATATCGCGATTCCAGTAACCGAATTTCCGGATGGTCAGAAGCCGCGCATCTCTCATCAGATAAACGTGCGAACCCGGGTCAAACACCAGGTCCGATTTGAAACGTTTATGCAGCAACGAAACGGAGCGCTAGCAGACACCGACAACGAGCTCGGGGCAGGACTTGGAATTACTTATTCAAATCTGAACCTGTTCGGGGGAGGCGAATCTTTTAGACTCCGTTCCACAGGAAGCCTTTCCGCCGATTTAGGGGGTGCGGGTGGTTTTACTTCAGCACAATGGGAATCGAGCGCCAGCCTCTCCTACCCCTACCTGACCTTCCCCCTCGGGAAATTCGACCGTCTGGCAACCTTGTACGAAGCCCGAAGCGAACTTTCCGTTTCCTTACTTGCTGCTCGTAGAGATGCCCTCAAACTCACTCTAAGGGGTCGCGGAGGGATGCGCTATCGATTTGAAATGCGCCACAGCGAATCCCTGACGTCTATTTTAGACATGGTTGAAATTACCGTCTCCAATCCCGACACGTTGTCGGGGTTCAAGGAGATCTTTCTGGATGATGTCTTAAGCGCGGTGGACGACCCCGTTCAACGCGCGCAGATCATCGAAGACTACACCAGACCCCAGTTTAACGACGCGTTACGCTATTCCTTGCGCTCTGCCACTTCCGATCCATTCCGAAGAGAAACGGGGCATCACCGGGAAGTGACGGCGGAAATAGGAGGAAATTTGGGCCGTATCCTGGATGGATTGGTTTTCACCCCCGGAAGCATTGAAGGATCGATTCCAGGACTCGGTGTTTTTGACGGAAGCGGAGCGGCGGGGCGTATGATCTACCGGCCCTATGTTCGTTTTTCGGCCGATTTGAGGAAATATCGATCGCTCAATAGCCGAAATGTCTTGGCCCTCAAATTTGTCGCTGGATTTGCCCATCCAACCGGAGAATCGGATGTCGTACCCTTCGACAGACGATTCTACTCCGGCGGCGCGTCCTCAGTCCGGGCTTGGCGGCTCAGAGAATTGGGGCCTGGGAGGGCAAAATTTACCTCCGATACCGACTCCTTGGTCTCTGCAACCGATGGTTCGAATATTTTAGGTGGGGACGTCAAACTTGAAATGTCCGCCGAATTGCGAACTACCGTCATCCGAAACCTTATTGCCGCCAATTGGATTTTTGCCTTGTTCGTTGATGCCGGCAACGTCTGGCTCGGTCCTCGCAACCCCGGAAATGCCGATGGACGGTTTCAGTTTGATCAATTTGTCGGGGATTTGGGTGTTGGAGCCGGATTCGGGTTACGTCTTGGCTGGGATTATCTTATCGTTCGGTTAGATGCGGCGTACAAGGTTCACGATCCTGAACGGCGGGGAGACTTTTTCCCTGACGCGATGAGAAAACCAGTGCTGCAATTCGGTATCGGACACACTTTTTAAGATGAATGGCTTTCTGGGATCTCTGTCCCGTTCGTCGAAATGATTTAATAGGCAGTTGCGTTGAAAAAAGGATCGATTGTTACTCTGGAAATGGAAAAATTCGCCGACCGTGGTAAGTCACTTACCAAGCTCGATGGATATGTGGTTTTCGTGGCTGGTGCCGTTCCAGGAGACGTTATTAAGGCCCGCGTTTTTAAAAAGCGGAAAAAGTTTGCCGAAGCGACCTTGCTGGAAGTGGTTACGCCGAGTCCCCTTAGAACCGAGGCCAAATGCTCCTATTTCTTGACGTGTGGGGGCTGCAAGTGGCAGCACGTCAATTATGACAGCCAGTTAGAAGCCAAAACACAATCGGTCAAGGACGCTTTTGAGCATCACGGGGGATTCGATTCGGTTGATGTATCGCCGACGCTGGGCACGAAAGAGACCTATTACTATCGCAACAAGATGGAATTCAGTTTCAGTTCGGGTCGTTGGCTAACCCCTTCTGAAATATCATCCGGAGAAGACTTCGATACCTCGTTTGCACTCGGTTTGCACGTTCCCGGCAACTGGGCCAAAGTGCTGGACCTGACCGAATGCCATCTTCAATCCGAACTAAGTTCTCAAATTGTCAACGCCATCCGCTCCGTCGCGCTGGAAAATGGGTGGAAACCCTGGGACACGCGCAGACACGTTGGTTACTTAAGGCACCTCGTCATTAGACAATCGGCCAAAATCGACGAAATGATGATTAACATGGTTACCAATTACGTGGATTCCGAGAGAATGGCCTTCCTGTCCGAGTATCTCCAAACGAATTTCCCACAGGTTACCACGCTCGTCAACACCATTAATTCGACCCAGGCGCAAACGGCTTTTGGGGAGGAGGCGCACGTCATTTTTGGAAGCGGAGTCGTTCACGATAAAATTGGTGATTGCACTTTCGAAATCGCCTCCAATGCCTTTTTTCAGACGAACACGGTTCAGGCGCAGGCTCTCTATGAGGTAGCTCTACAGTTTGCCGAATTGAAGCCAACCGATCTTGTTTACGATTTGTACTGCGGGGCGGGCACGATTTCGTGCTTTATTGCGCCTCACGTTAAGCGGGTTGTGGGCGTGGAATTGATTTCAGAAGCGGTCAAAAACGCCCGTCGCAACGCGAAGGCCAATGGCATCGACAATATCACCTTTGTCACTGGAGATATGATGCGTCTGTTCAACGCAGCGTTTGTGAAAAAGCACGGTCGTCCGGATGTCTTGATTGTGGATCCGCCAAGAGCTGGACTTCACCCCAAAGTTGTCGACCAGATCCGCGAATTAGCTCCTGACCGGTTTGTATATGTTTCGTGTAATCCCATGACGCAAGCCCGGGATTTAGCGCTGCTTTCAGATATCTATGAAGTGGATCATATCCAGCCGGTAGATCTCTTCCCACACACCCACCACATCGAATCGGTCGCTCGCCTAAAGAAAAAGTGAGCGTTATCGTTCCGCCATATAGTGAATCCTTTTCCGGTACCTCGGCCTTTGTAACCGGCGGTACGGGTTTTGTCGGCAGCCATTTGGTTGAATACCTGTTAAATGCGGGGTGTACAGATGTTCGATGTTTGGTCCGAAAGGATCAAAAATGGTTGACAGGACTCCCTGTTACCTACATTGAAGGCACCTTGGATGACATGGCAGTCCTGGAAAAGGGCTTAAAAGGGGTCGACTATGTCTTTCACGTCGCCGCACTGACCCGGTCGGTCCATTGGGATGATTTTCTCCAGGCAAATGTTCAAGGCACGGTGAATCTGCTACGAGCCGCGAAGAATGAATTGAATTCGGGTGATATGGAGCGCCCTGCTACGGTCGAAGGCCAAAAACTTACCCATCAATCTAGGTTGAAAAGGATCGTTTTGGTGAGCAGTTTGGCCGCCATCGGCACCTCCGGCTTCGACGTGGTGGACGAAAACGCTCCGTTTGCGCCCGTCAGTATGTATGGTCGAAGTAAAGCGGAAATGGAGCGGGTCGCACTCGACTTCGACCTGCCTATAACCATTGTTCGCCCTCCTGCCGTTTATGGCCCTCGAGAAACCGATATTTTCACCTTTTTTAAAACTGTTTCAATGGGCCTGTGCCCTGTTGTAGGTTCTCCTTCCAAGCCTGCTTTGAGCTTGGTTTACGTCAAGGACCTGGTCGCCGGAATCGCCCAGTCGGCTTTGAGCCCGGCTGCCATTAACGAAACGTTTTTTCTAGGCAGCATCGAACCACTGTCTTGGGGTCAAATTCGGGACGCGGCGTCCAAGGCGCTTAATCGCAGGGTTTTGACCTTGCCTATTTCACCTAAGTTGATCCCTACCGTGGGAAGTGTCGTCGAGCTTTTTGGCAAACTTTTTGGGTTTTATCCACCATTGAACAAAGAAAAAGCTTTCGAAATTGTGAACGCCACCCTCATGTGCGACAGTTCAAAGGCGGCTAGCACTTTCGGATATGCCCCTTCCACCCCGCTCAACGCGGGCGTAAAAGAGACCATCGAGTGGTATAAAGACCAACAATGGCTGAAATAACTGGCTTTGAATCTTTGCTGAATCTGAATCCTGTTTCGATTTTTACGAATCCGTCCGAAATCAAATACGTTGACGATTTGGCTTTACCTACTCTATTCTAACTCAAAAACGCTTTTTCATCGTGAGCAATCTCGGCTTCAACACGGGCTACATCGAAGAACTTTATCGCCAGTATCTGGAAAACCCGGATAGTGTGAGCGAAAGTTGGAAAGAGTTTTTTCTAGACTATCGGCCTGACCAAGGATTTGTAGCGGGTACGACCACCCGGGCGGCGGCAGAAACCCCATCGCCTAAAACTACCGCGGCGCCTGTCAAAGAAAGTGCAGTGGCCCCGGAAAGGATGCCTGTTTGGGCCGAAGAGGTACCCATTCGCGGCGCGGGTGCTGCAATTGTTGAGAATATGGTGGCCAGTTTGGGTGTTCCTACGGCCACATCGGTTCGCACGGTACCGGTCAAGCTTATGGCCGAAAACAGGACGCTAATCAATGATTTTCAGCGGTTGGTAGGAGGTAATAAGGTATCCTTTACCCACATCATTGCGTGGGCCATGGTTAAAGCGTTAAAAATATATCCTTCGCTAAACACGACGTACCGCTACTCTGAGGATGGTCACCTTCACGTCGTCCCTCATGCCGTCAACCTAGGACTTGCAATCGATGTTGAACGACGCGGAAAAAGGACGCTTTTGGTTCCGAATATTAAGTCCGCCGATCAATTGAACTTTGCCCAAATATTGGGCACCTATAACGACCTTGTACGAAGGGCGCGGGACGGGAAGCTCGAAGTAGCTGATTTTCAGCAAACGACTGCGACCCTGACCAATCCAGGGATGATTGGGACGAATTTGAGCGTTCCACGGTTAATGGATGGCCAGGGCGTCATAGTTGGGGTGGGAAGCATTGGTTACCCGACCGAATACTATGCCTTTCCTCCTGAGATGATCAGTAAAACGGGCATCTCCCAGATTATGACCTTGACGTCAACGTACGATCACAGGGTCATTCAAGGCGCTGAAAGCGGCGGGTTTTTAGCTCACATTGAAGAATTGGTCAGGGGCGAACACGGGTTTTACGATGAAATTTTCAGAGACCTGAAAATCCCGTATCAACCTTGGACTTTAGCGACCGACTCCACGCCCCAGGTTGGTGCGCTGGGCGCGATCGCCGAATTCGATTTTGTTCAAAAAGAAGCGAGCGTTTTGCAGCTCATTCGGTCTTTCCGGGTTCGCGGGCACTTGCAGGCGGACGTCAATCCGCTTGGGTACGATTGGGAGTATCATCCCGAACTAGACCCCGCGTCATACGGTTTGACCATTTGGGATTTGGATCGTGAATTTGTTACCGGTGGCTTGGGTGGAAAAAACCTGTTGCCGCTGCGAACCATTCTAGACATTCTGCGGCGGGCCTACACGCGGCAGATCGGTGTTGAGTTTATGCACATCTCATCACCCGAAGAAAAGGAATGGATATCCTCGCGGATTGAACCGAATGGAAAGGAATTCACCATCACCGAGGACGAAAAACGGCGCATGTTGGAAAAATTGAACGCTGCTGAAGCCTTCGAGACTTTCCTACACACCAAATACATTGGCCATAAGCGGTTTTCATTGGAGGGTTCAGAGACCATAATTCCGATGCTCGACCGAATCCTTTCTGATGCAGCAGAGAAAGGGGTGCACGAAGTAGTTATGGGGATGGCACACAGAGGCCGACTCAACCTCTTGGCCAATATCATGAACAAGCCGTACGAACACATTTTTTCGGAGTTCGAGGGCAATATTGATCCCAAAACAACCCAGGGATCGGGTGATGTTAAATATCACCTAGGCGCAAGTAGTACCCACTCGGCTCCGGATGGACGGACGGTTGGAATTTCTCTCTCGTCAAACCCTAGCCATTTGGAAGCCGTTAGTCCTGTCGTCGAAGGAATGGTGCGGGCCAAACAGGAAGCTAGACGGCATAGCCTGGATAATCCGGACAACGACTACATGGATTCGGTCATTCCGATCTTGATTCACGGAGATGCGGCTTTTGCCGGACAAGGCGTCGTCGCCGAGACCCTTCATCTCAGTCAACTCCCCGGGTACAGAACAGGCGGAACGATTCATATCGTCATCAACAATCAAATCGGATTCACGACGGGTCGGCTCGATGCGCGCAGTTCGACGTATGCAACGGATAGCGCTCGGATGATTCAAGCTCCAATTTTTCACGTGAATGGCGATGATCCGGAGGCTTGTATGCAGGTTGCTCGCCTAGCTCTCGAATACCGACAAGCGTTCAACAAGGACGTGGTAATTGATATGCTGAGCTACCGCGTCCGAGGCCATAACGAAGGCGATGAGCCTACTTACACTCAGCCGCTTCTATATCATAAAATTGAGGACAAACGATCTCCGCGCAAGATGTACACGGAATTGTTGCTGCGTCGTGGTCACATGACGCCCGAACATGCTGAGCATATGCTCGACGACTTTCGGAACCGTCTTCAGGATGCATTTGATCGAACCAAAGAGTTGTCGGAGAAAGCAAAGCCGTCCCCTGATCAATTATTAAAGCCAAAGGTCCTGCGTTCGCTTCCCAAAGTGGCCACCGCTGCATCAGAGGAGCACCTTGCACAGGTCGTACATGCTCTGAACAAACTGCCAGAATCGTTTGCCATCCACAAAAAGCTCGAGCGCCAGTTTACGCGGCGGGATAAGCTTTATTTTGAGGAGAAGCGCATCGACTGGGGCTTTGCCGAAGCATTGGCTTTTGGTACGATTTTGCTGGAAAAAATCAAAGTCCGGGTCAGTGGGCAGGATTCCCGAAGAGGAACGTTTAGTCATCGGCATGCCGTGTTGTATGACCAGGAGAATGGGAACGAATACATCCCCCTCAACCATATTGAGGCCGGTCAAGAGCATTTGTCGATTTACGACTCGTTGTTGTCCGAATACGCCGTTTGCGGTTTTGAGTACGGGTATTCGGTTTCCCAACCCGATGCGCTGGTCATTTGGGAGGCCCAGTTTGGTGATTTTGCCAACGGGGCGCAGATCATCTTTGACCAGTTTCTCTCTGCAGCCGAAGAAAAGTGGGGACAGAAGAGCAGCCTGGTTCTGTTACTTCCACACGGTTTTGAAGGACAGGGTCCGGAACACTCTTCGGCGAGATTGGAGCGTTTTCTCCAATTGTGTGCGGAAAACAATATGATTGTTTGCTCCTTCTCTACACCCGCCCAGCTGTTTCACGGTTTGCGCAGACAAGCATCTCCTGAAATTCGGAAACCTCTCGTAGTAATGGCCCCAAAGAGTCTGCTTCGACATCCCTCGGTCGTTTCTACTCCAGAAGAATTATTTGGAGGAGTGTTTCAGGAAGTAATTCCGTCGGCCGACGCGCCCACAGCGAAACGTTTGGTCTTTTGTAGTGGCAAGCTTTACTACGACCTAATGCAGGAAATAGAGCAAAATGGACAGGCGGGGACCGTTGCAGTCTGCCGGTTAGAGCAATTTTACCCGTTTCCTTCCGAACAAGTTGTCGCAGAACTCGATCGCTTTGCGGGGATCACGGACGTGGTATGGGCCCAGGAGGAGCCCGCCAACATGGGTGCGTGGCAATTCGTTCGGGACTTTTTTGACGCGGCGTTTGCAGCCTCTAAAACAAAGGCCTCAAAGATTCGCTATATCGGTCGAGAGGCTTCGGCTAGCACGTCTACGGGTAGCGCTTACGTTCATCAGGCAGAGCAGTCGGCCATTCTGAAGGAACTCGTTTCGCTTTAGAATCGGGTGGCTTGGAAAAACTCGCGCACGGCCCAAAACTAAGACAGGTGTGACTCTCTAAAGAGCACACCTGTCTCGTAATATCTAACGCGTCTAGTACTTCGGGCGACGGCGGGAATTACGTGCAGCCTTCTCACGCGCCAGGCGGCGCTCTTCGGACGGCTTTACAAACGCCATGTTACCACGGAAAATGCGTAGTATTCTGCTACGGTTTACGGCGCGTTTAAATCTGCGCAGCGCGCGGTCAATGGACTCGTTATCCCTTACTTTAATACCTATTGGCACGTTACATCACTCCTAGAGTGTTAAAAAATTTTGGAAATAGCCTCGTAATATACACTACTTCCCACATAGCAAGCAAGATTTATGCCTTCAAAGTCTTTGGTGAAATGGGTTATTTCGACCCGAAACAAGCACAAAGTTGATGAAATTCACGCGATCCTGACTGAGTTAGGCCCTAATCTTTTATCGCTCGAAGCTTTTCCAGGCGCTCCCGACGTAATCGAAGACGCTGAAACCCTAGAAGGCAATGCTGCTAAAAAGTCAGAAACGCTATTCGCTTTTACTGGGTTACCGACCATCGCAGACGATACCGGCCTCGAGGTCATCTCGCTAGGAGGTGCGCCGGGTGTGCACTCAGCACGATTTGCTGGACCCGTCGCTGACGACGCCGCGAACCGTGCCCGCTTACTTCGGGATCTTAGCCACGTCGACGACCGCCGTGCCCAATTCAGAACCGTAATCGCTTTCTCAACAAGCCAAGGAACGCTATTTTTTGAAGGAGTTTGCGAAGGGGTAATTACTCGTGAGGAGCGTGGCACAGGGGGATTTGGATACGATTCCCTCTTCCAACCGATTGGATTCAATGTCACTTTTGCTGAAATGAACTCCAACCAAAAGAATGCCATTTCGCACCGGGGGCGGGCGCTCAGACAATTCGCAGACCACTTAAAAATGGCCGATTTGGAAGCCTTATGATAGCTCTCGTTCAGCGTGTAAAATACGCTTCCGTAAAAGTGGGTGACCGCACCACCGGTCGCATTCAAGAGGGATTGTTAATTCTACTCGGAGTCCATACGACGGATACGGAGGACCAGGGTGAATGGTTGGCCGCTAAATGCGCCAATCTGCGGATTTTCCCTGATGACGAGGAAAAAATGAACCTGTCTGTTAAAGACCACGGTGGCGATATTCTGGTTGTCTCCCAATTCACCCTTTATGGAAACGCAATAAAGGGAAATCGCCCCTCGTTCATAGAGTCAGCCCGCCCAGAGATTGCCGAGCCGCTCTACGAATCATTTTGTCGTACCGTATCCACACACCTGGGAAAGCCGGTCGAACGCGGGGAATTTGGAGCCATGATGGACGTCGAGCTCTGCAATTGGGGCCCTGTTACCCTTCAGATCGAACAACGAAATGCAAATTGACTTCCAGAAGCCGATCTTACCGCTTATTTTCTGACCGGCCAGTTCCTTTCAAAGCACTGAATTCCCGTTTTTCCGAATTCAAATTTAGCACTCTATGAAATTGTCCTTTATCCCTCGCCTTGCTGTCCTCCTTCTGTTATTTGGTACCGTTGGTTGTTCTACTACCGATCCAAGCGAGAATTCTTTCGTTTTGGTTGATGCCACGATTTATACAGCAAGTGATTCCCTCGCGATAGCAGAGTCAATGGCGGTTGTAGATGGCAAAGTGGTTATGATCGGAAACGAAGACGAAGTTCTTGCCGCCTATCCGAACCTGGCTTTGAAGTCAGCGGGCGGGCGGGCAGTCGTTCCCGGATTCACGGACGCGCACGCCCATTTTATGGGACTCGGAATCGAGAAATTACAGGTTGATTTGCGGGGAACGAGGGATTTGACAGAAGTGATAGATCGATTGAAGGCTTTTGAAACCACGCTACCGGACTCAGCCTGGATCACCGGGCGAGGATGGAATCAAGTATTATGGCCAGGTCGCGAGTTTCCAACCAGACAGGACTTAGATGCCGCTTTTCCAACTCGACCCGTGTGGCTCGGGCGCGTGGATGGTCACGCAGGGTGGGCCAACACGGCGGCCATGGAATTGGCCGGAATGGACCAAATTCGGGCGGCATCAGACCCGGAGGGCGGATCTATCCTCAGAGATCGTAACGGAGAGCCAACGGGAGTATTTATAGATACCGCACAGAGATTTGTAGGCGCCATCACACCGGAAGTCACGGATGCAGACCTAGACCGGGCCCTCGAATTAGCACTCCGGGAAGCGGCTGAAATGGGCCTTACCGGCATTCACGACGCAGGAGTGGGTTCGAAAACGATCGATCGGTATAAACGATTTATAGACGAGGATCGATTCACCGTGCGTATGTACGCGATGATTGGGGGCCCCGGAGCGCTTTTTGACCAACTCTGCAACAGTCCAATTTTGGATTATGGGGATAAACTAACCGTTCGCTCGGTAAAATTGGTGCTGGACGGTGCTTTGGGCAGTCGCGGCGCGGCACTCCTGGGCGACTATTCTGATCATCCGGGAAATAAAGGATTGATTCGCACAACTGTCGAAGAATTTAACGAAACCGTGAAACGCGCCCTCGCTTGCGGCTATCAAGTAAATACTCATGCAATCGGAGATCGCGCCAATCGGATGCTTTTGGATGGGTATGAAATGGCCGGAGCGACGCCTGAAGGACGTCACCGCGATGAACATGCCCAAATAATTGCCGTGGAAGACATTCCGCGGTTCGTGAAAATGGGCATCATCGCATCAATGCAACCAACCCACGCGACCAGCGATTTGAATATGGCCGAAGATCGCCTCGGAGCCCATCGGATTAAAGGTGGCTATGCATGGCGCACACTTAAGGATGCCGGCGTCCCCTTAGCTTTTGGATCGGACTTTCCGGTAGAAAAATCGAATCCGTTAGAAGGATTTTTTGCTTCGGTAACGCGCCAAACCACGGATTTACTACCCGAAGGCGGTTGGTTTCCGGAAGAACGCCTCACCCGGGAGGAAACGCTTCAGACGTTCACCAGAGACGCCGCGTTCGCCGCTTTTGACGAGGCCAAGTTGGGCTCCCTCTCACCCGGAAAAATGGCAGATTTTGTGATTCTTTCGGATGATATTATGACCATACCGACTCCACAGATCCTGTCAACCAAAGTGGTCGCTACCTTTTTAGGTGGCAAGATCATTTATGGCACCATCGATTAATCGAATTGCAAGCTCCGAATTCCGCGCCCGTTTCTGACGATCTCGTTTTAACCGACACTTTTGGTCGGCGACACACCTATTTGCGCATTTCGTTGACCGAAAGATGCAATTTGCGATGTACCTATTGTATGCCAGCTGGGGGAGTAGAGCTCAAGCCCAAAACCCACATATTGACGTACGAGGAAATCGTAAGGCTTTCCCGTCTGTTTGCGTCGTTGGGGGTCACCAAAATTCGTCTGACCGGTGGCGAACCCCTCATTCGAAAAGAAATTGAAGAGTTGGTGGTTCAGTTATCCTCCATTCCGGGGATCCGTGAGTTGGCCATCACCACGAATGGGCTGCTCCTATCCAAAAAGCTGGCTGCCCTAAAGGCCGGAGGTGTGACGCTCTTCAATATCTCGCTGGACACGCTACAAAAAGATAAATTTCTGAAAGTGACCCGGCGTCAGGGTTTGGACGAAGTGCTTCGGGCCATTCAGGATACGCTGCGTGCCGGCTACAACCCGGTCAAGGTCAATGCGGTGGTCATGAAAGGGTTTAACGACGATGAATTAGTTGATTTCGTGGCAATGACGCGCCATCAACCGATTGAAATACGTTTCATCGAGTATATGCCGTTTGGAGGCAATGAGTGGACCGACGGAGAATTCATGTCCTATCAGGATATGCTCGGCATTATTCGGCAAGTCTACCCCGATCTCGAGCGACTCCAGGATGGACCTGAAGAAACGTCTAAAACTTGGCGCGTACCTGGTTTTTTGGGCCGGATTGGATTCATTTCCTCTATGTCCGATCATTTTTGTTCGGGCTGCAACCGCATAAGAATGACCGCCGATGGCCAGTTGAAAGTTTGTCTATTCGGCAATCGCGAAGTCAATTTGCGCGATATGATGCGGGAAGGTGCTTCGGATGATGAATTAAAAGCGGCCATTCACGGAGCCGTAACGAAAAAGAAAGCTGCCCATGCCGGCATGTACGAATTGGCGCATTCCGATAATCGTCCGATGATCTTGATCGGGGGTTGAACCGAGCATCAAAAGAGTCGTATCAGTATTCTTGGCGCGAAAGAGGGCTTAAAAAGCCGTTGCATCTCCTCCAGAAAGGCCCGTTTGAGTCAAACATTTTACCTAGGTCACACGCAAATATGTCCTCGTTCACGCATGTAAAACCGGAAGGCGGCGTCCATATGGTGGACGTTTCCGCAAAGTCCGATTCTATTCGAACGGCGATTGCAGTTGGCAAAGTCATCTTAGGAGAAGAGGCCTTTAACAGAGTAAAAGACAACACCCTACGCAAAGGCGATGTATTGTCTGTGGCCCAAATTGCAGGTATCATGGGGGCAAAAGAGACTTCCAGATTGATCCCATTATGCCACACGGTGCAGATTCAACGGGTGGACGTCGAGCTTACGTTATTGGAATCGGAGTCCGCTATTGAAATTCGGTCTTTTGTCAAAAGCATCGGGCCAACAGGGGTTGAAATGGAGGCGCTCACCGCCGTTTCTATCGCAGCACTTACCGTGTATGACATGTGTAAGGCTATTACCAAAGACATTACGATTGATCAGATCCACCTTCTCGCCAAAACAGGCGGTGCAAGCGGAGATTATCGAAAACAAGACATCGCATAGTTATGGAAACTTTACTGACCGCTACGGGCGTCATGTTGATTGGCGTCATCATGCTAAGCATGATCATTTTCATGTACTTCATTCCCGTTGGACTATGGGTAACGGCCTATTTTTCAGGGGTCCGCGTAAAGCTTATTCGCGACTTGATGGGGATGAGATTGCGCAAAGTGCCGCCAGTCATCATTATTCGACCTTTGATCACGGCTCACAAGGCCGGAATTTTTGTAGATGCCCAGCAGTTGGAAGCTCATTATCTCGCGGGCGGTCAGGTCCAAAAAGTGGTCAATGCGCTGATTTCGGCAGATAAGGCCAATATCGACTTGACTTTCGAGCGGGCGACAGCTATCGATTTGGCAGGACGGGACGTTTTTTTAGCGGTACAGACGTCTGTAAATCCGAAAGTGATCGAAACTCCGGCCATATCAGCGGTTGCCAAAGATGGCATTCAGGTTCGCGCCATCGCGCGCGTAACGGTTCGAGCCAATATTGAGCGCTTGGTCGGTGGAGCCGGCGAAGAAACAATTATTGCACGGGTGGGCGAAGGAATTGTGTCGACCATTGGATCCTCCGAAACCCATAAAGCGGTGTTGGAAAACCCGGACTCCATTTCCAAAGTAGTCCTAGCCAAAGGACTCGATTCTGGAACCGCGTTCGAAATCCTTTCTATCGACATCGCCGATGTTGACGTTGGCGAAAATATCGGAGCCAAGTTGCAAACCGACCAAGCGGGAGCAGATTTAAAGATTGCCCAGGCCAAAGCTGAGGAGCGCAGAGCAGCGGCCGTTGCGCATGAGCAAGAAATGTTGGCCCTTGTTCAAGAACAGCGCGCAAGAGTAGTTGCCGCTGAAGCAGAAATCCCGTTGGCCATAGCGGAAGCTTTCAGGAGCGGGCGCCTTGGAATCATGGACTATTACACCATGCGAAATATCGAGGCGGATACTCACATGAGGCGGTCCATTGGAGGCGCTGAAGACCAAAGCCACAAAAACGAATAGCCGGCAAACAAGTCGCCGGAAAGGCCTTACTGGATAAGACGTGTCTGCAGCTCAACCAGCCATTTTTTCGACCCTGGGAATTCTTTCGGTTTCGCAGGAGATTTCGGGCCTGGCCCTATCCATCATGAATTCGGCGGAAGCGGAGTTGGTGGCAGAGGAATCCATTTGTTTGCTAGCCGTTGCGTCAGCCCGGACGGTTGAAGCCATCGCACCGGAAGAGGCAGATCTGGCGTCCTCGTTGATGATTGCGCCGTTTCTATACCGGGACTATCTGATCGGCGCTGCCATGGTCGAAAGTGGGGACCACGGTCGTGGAGAGGAAGGAGTCCGCATTGGAGAGCGCCTGGAACGCAAGATAGCTTTCTATGCCGCGCATCTTCGGGCCGGTGAATTACCGACAGGATCTGTTCTGAAAAACGCCATGCTGCTTTGGATGGGTCGTATTAGCCCTCCGCGGATGCCTTCTGGCCCTGAAGACCGGCTTGATGAGATCGAGGCCACGGCTAAAGTATCATGCCACTTGAAGCTCATTGCGGCGCATCTCAAGCAATCGCGCCTTTAACCAAACCTGCTGCGTGAAATACCCTGCGATGCTACTTGACCGGTAGATCTGTTTCCAACTGTTTAACGATTCGAACCAAATCGATCCGATGAGCGGAGGCCCGAAGAATGGTAAACGTAAATCCGTCCAAGTCATATTCGGCTCTGATTTCAGGTATTACTCCAAGTCTCTCTAGCAAATAACCGGCAATAGTCTCATAATCCCCTTCCGGCAGAACGATATCCATTTTCTCCTGAAGCTCATCCATGCGAACGCGGCCACTCGAAACAACCGTAATGTCGTTGATTCTTCGAAGTGTATGGTCCTCGGTATCGAACTCATCTTGAATATCACCAAAAATCTCTTCCAACAGATCTTCACTGGTAACCAACCCGGCGGTGCCACCATATTCATCGATAACGATGGCAATCGAGGTTTTTTTGGCGAGAAACTCCTTTAGCAACTCCTTGGACAACTTCGTTTCCGGGACGAATGTAGCCGGACGAACAATTTCCGAAAGCGATGCGGGCTCGTGAAACAGATCGTAGGCAAAAGCCATTCCCACAATATTGTCTATGTTTTCCCGGTAGATGGGAATTTTCGAATGTCCCGACTCTACAAACAATTGCCGCGCCTCAGAAACCGTCACACTTTCTTCCAGGGCTACAATTTCCGTCCGCGGACACATCGATTCTTTGACCAGAATCGTACTCATGGCAAAAACATTGGATAGAAGCGTGCTTTCTTCTTCGTCCAGATCCAATTCGCCGGTACGCTTGCTCTCTTCAATCATCAACTCAAAATCCCTGCGCATAAACTGAGAGAATGTTTTTGCGTCGGCTTTAAAAGCTTTCATCAGAAGCAAGGCTGACCACCTCGCTACCACGATCATCGGGAGCAATACGTAGTAGCTAATTCGTAGGGGAATGGCCAGTGCAAAAACGGCTCGATTGGGAATCTCTCTCAAAATCGACTTGGGAAGGATCTCACCTACGATCAAAACCACGAGAGACGCTATAATGGTCTGGGTAGTGAATGCCAACGCACTCGCTGCTCCTTGTTGAAGGCCGACCATATCGAGATAAAACGTTAGGAAGGGGCCTTCGAGGTAGAGGGCGATCAATGTCGAGTAGATTACCAACGCAAAATTGTTACCTACCAGAGTGGTTGTTAACAGGGTTGCCGGGTCCTCCAGAAACCGAGAGACTGTTTTACCGACGACTCCCCCTCGACGGGCGTACACTTCCACTCGCAACCGATTGGCCGTCACAAACACAATTTCAGAACCCGAAAAGAATGCGCTGAGCACGAGAGTAACCAGGATTAACGAGAGTTCCATGGTTATTGTGTGGCTGGTGTCAGATCCGCGAAGCGTCTGGTCTGGATGTTATGCAAACGAATCATCATCGCCCTTTAAATTCAGGTTTTCGCTTGTTCAAGAATGCGTCAACCCCTTCGACGAAGTCTTCCGTCGCACAGGCCCGGCCAAACAAGGCGGCCTCATCCCGGAGCCCGTCCGCGAGGGGAAGATCGGATGATTGAAGGGCTTCCAACGTCAATTTAATAGCAATCGGTGCTTTTTCAACCATTAAAAGCATCAGTTTTCGAGCGCCATCCATTAATCCTTCGGGCTCAAACACATGGTTTACCAGTCCGATGGCGAGTGCTCTATCGGCGTTCACCATGGCACCGGTCAAAACTATTTCAGTTGCCAGGCCTTTGCCGACTACTCTTGGTAGACGCTGTGTGCCTCCATAACCCGGAATAATTCCCAAATTAACTTCAGGCTGGCCAAACAACGCGTTGGTGGATGCTACTCTTATATGGCAAGCAAGAGCGAGCTCGCTCCCTCCACCTAACGCAAATCCGTTTACCGCGGCGATGACAGGCTTACCTAGGTGCTCAATTTTACTAAAAACTTGTTGGCCGTAAGCAGCAAATCGTTGCCCTTCCTCGGCACCCAACCCCTTAAAACGTGAAATGTCTGCACCCGCAACGAAGCTTTTAGGACCCGACCCCGTCAAGATGACGCCTTTCACCGTTGGGTCCGAAGCGGCCTTGGAGAACCAATCATCCAATTCAGCAATTACTTCGGCGTTTAACGCATTCAGCTTATCTGGTCGATTAATGGTAACAATTGCGATCCCAGATGAATCGATTTCGACTAGAAGCGAGGAATAAGACATAAAATATATTGGGAGGCCTTGGATGAACTGGGGCTCGTCAATGGCAAAATACGCTCTAGCCGGATTATTCGCGCACTCTCGATCCCGTTGCCGACGATTCCTCGCTCACAGGCTCTTCAAACGAGTCCATTTCATTTACCATATCGGACGGGTTACCAAACACTTCTTCCAGCTCTTGAACCGATGCTTGTGTTTCTTCAACTTCAGTTAGCAACGTGTCCAATTGGAACGAAATCTCCTCGGGGTTGCGAAGCGTCAGTGACTGTTCGTGAATGTATTTGATGACATCTTCGATCGTCGCTAGCTGAGCCTCGATGATTTCCAGGTTTTCCTGGCCTTTTTTCGAGCGTTCCAGGCGTTGTTCCAGAATTCGAAGCCTGCGAGCCTTGATGGAACGAACTCGGGGCGAATCGTCTTCCATGTCGGTTCGGATTTCGTCAATGGCCCGAATCACTTCTCGTTCCGTACCTGACGAAGCCGAGTATTCATAGCGTTCTTTTTGATAGAGTAGCTTGAGGTAGGACTCTAGGAGTCCGTCAATTTTCTTGAGATGCGAGTCGAGTAGGCCCTGCGAAGCATAGTTGAGCCGCTCATAGTTGCCCCGAATATCTTTTTCAGTTTTTCTCAACTTCGCATAACGCCGACGATGCGGGGCGGCCAACGTTTGAAAGAGTTCTTTTTGGGAAGGTGGTTTGGCGTGTTCGGCCGCCGCGCGTGAACGAATAGCCTTGCGAAAGCGCTCATTTCTAGGAAAGGAACCCAGAAACGCCAATTCAGCCCCAGCCGTAAATATCAAGGCCGCGTCAAAAGGCCATGTAGCGCCGGTCATGCTGACGCTAAAGGCCACCAACATGGACACAATCAAAAAAGTCATATTCCACGGGTGTAGAAACGCTTCTTTGGTATAATTGATATCCAGGTCTCGATTTTTCAAAAGTTATGCAGTAGAGCTAAAAGCTTTAAAGAGAAGAAAATGACACAGCCCGAGCTGTTGTTTAACGGATTTAGTCCTTATGGTTTCATCCGACCAATAGTCTTTTCTGGCAAATTCGAAGACGTGGTTGGTTTTGGTTTCTCTGTTAGAGGCGTTCGGCCACCAGAAGTCGCTTTCGAAGGGCCTTCTGATCCTTCTTTAGCGCGAGATTCTGATGATACCTCTTTGGATAGTAATTCCTCAATCGAAGCACCGCCTTCCACCTTCATCTGCCTGATGAGCGCCTGGGCTCGGGCTCGGCGAATGGCCTCTTCATTGACCGCAAGTTCGGCTGCATCTTGAGCTTCTGACGGGCCGTCCAAAGCGTCCAACGAATCAGTCCCACCAATCGCATCCAGCGCCACTTCCATCCGGGCTTCAGATTGAAGGGTATCCATCTGTAGCCGGTCTACCATTTCGCGATGCTCGTCATACAAGCCCGTCATTCCAGAGGTCATACTATTTACCGCTTGGGTAATTTTTGCCTTCTGGACTGCTTGGCCGTGAAGCTTTTTTATTTCGCGAAGCTTTCTAAGATGATCCTTTTCGGCCTCTTTAAACCTCTGATATTCTTCAGGAGTCATGAATACTTCCTAATTCTGTGTGCGCTGTTTGCCTATCGTTTTACCTGACGATTCGGTTTCGTGGTCAGAAAGATCCATTTGAGGCTCTTCTTTTGAACCACCAGAGTCCCCAACGCCCATTTCAAGTTTGAATTGCTTGACCACTTCGGCTGCTCGAATCTTCTGGGCATCCTCTTCGATCTGCAATGCTTCAGTATCGACCGAATCTAATGCCATTTCCATTCTGGCTTCGTTTCTAGCCGTTTGTTCTTGCAAACGAGTGATCATTTCGTCGTGGGTCTGATCAATTCCGCCCACTTCGAATGATTCAAGCGTATCGGCCACTTTCGCCTGCCATTTGGCCCGCTCGTGCGCGCGCAAAGAATCCTTGGCTTCCGCTATCTTGCGCTCTTTTTCGCGCATAAACGCTTTCTTTACCTGAAGCGCTTTATCGTATGCAGCCGAGGCGTATTTGAGCTGGTCCTTGGTGGAAGCCAAATTGTCGCGGCCCGACTCCAAACGCATAGCGTAGCGCTCGGCGATATCGTCACGATTGGCCTGAATACCAGCTCTGATTTTAGCCGTCATGTCGGCTAATTCGATCTCGTACTTGCGGACTTCCTTTTGGAGCAACATTACGTTGGCTTTTACCGCTGCAATGTTCTCATTCATTTTCGGGACTTGATCATTCAAATCTCGAATATTTTGCTCTAAAATCAGCTTGGGATCTTCGAGTGCAGAGATTGCACCGCCAAAAACTGACTTAACAAATCGTTTGAATCGTGACCACATGGACATGTCTATCTAAAGTATTTTGTTAACGGGAGTCGTTATCCCTTCTTTGAATATAATGATGTTGTTGGATCAATCATCTAAATACAGTCAAATAGGACACAAAACAGACTCACAAAGGCTAATTTTTGCCACTTTGTTGGGCTTCCTACGAAAGGTATGCCCTATGGATTCAACCAGGCTCCATTTGAATAGCGATCTTTTACCCTCGAAATTGGAATTTCACACTCTTCTCCAAACTCAAAGGCCGTAGAAAGATACTCCTCTGTCTCCTCCAAACGCTCGTTTTCGGACGCTTGAATACGTGCCAACTTTTCTCCCTTAGTAACAGTGTGACCGGCCGAGACATATAACGTGATTCCGGCAATCGGGTCCACCACATCGTCTTTTTGCTTTCGTCCTGCGCCGAGATCTACTGCGGCTCGACCCACCGTTTTAGCGTCGATTCTAGTCACCATCCCGTCAGAGGGTGCGGTTATAAACGCTTCGTTTCGACCAAGATCACGCTCGGTAGGACGTCGGATACTATCGAGGGATCCTCCTTGTCTTTCAACTAGCTGTTCAAATTTTTCCCATGCCCGACCCGATGTTATCGCGTTCTCTGCCATCGAGAGCCCCTCATCGAGGGAATCGACCGCTCCGCCAGCCATAAGCATTTCGGATGCCAACGCGTAGGTCACATCCATGACGTCTTCTGGTCCATTTCCGTGTAAACAAGCAATCGATTCTACAATCTCAGGCCAATTACCCACGCCAAAACCCAATGGTTGGTCCATATCCGTTAAAAGTGCCACCGTATCCGTCCCAAACCGTTCCGCCAAATTGGTAAGTGTTTCGGCCAGTTTTCGGGCGTCGCTTTCTTCCGACATAAAGGCTCCAGAACCAAACTTTACGTCTAAAACGAGGTTGTTGATACCCTCTGCTAGCTTCTTAGAAAGGATAGAGGCTGCAATGAACGGAATAAACTCAACCGTACCCGTCACATCTCGTAGGGCATACAGTTTTTTGTCGGCTGGAGCAATTTCCGCTGTTTGACCGATCATGACAACTCCAATCTCTTTCAATTGGCGTCTGTAATTTTCGATGTTCATCTGGGTTGAAAAACCAGGGATTGACTCCAGCTTATCCAGGGTCCCACCCGTGTGCCCGAGACCTCGACCTGAAATCATGGGAATTGGAACCCCACAACTAGCCACAAGGGGAGCCAAAATGATCGACGTTTTGTCTCCGACGCCCCCGGTCGAATGCTTATCTACTTTGCGCCCTTGAACGTCCGAATGATCGATTACCTGTCCGGAATGCATCATGGAGTAGGTGAGCGCCATCATTTCGTCCTCATTCATTCCATTCAGAAAGGAAGCCATGAGAAGCGCCGAGGCTTGATAGTCTGGAATTTGCCCCGAGGTATAGCCCTTTACGAATCCGGCAATTTCATCCGCGCTGAGCACGCCCTTATCCCGCTTACGCAGAATGAGGTCGACGACGTTAATGGATTTTGTAGATGACATGCTTTTGATCTTGAAAAACGGGCCGCACACTTACCACGCCGAATCCAGCCGTTTGAAGAGTCTTTTGCGCTATGGCGCCAGTAAAATACGAAGGGCGCGTTCCATTTCTATAAAAAAGTAGGGCGGGCCGCGAAGCGGCCC
>JAQBZH010000078.1 GCA_027622005.1 Bacteroidota bacterium
AATGGAGCGGCCGTGCGTGCCGACCAACAAATCCTGATCTCGGACTTGTATTTTCAAGTCGTGAACCGGCACATTAGGCATGTCTTTGGATAGCCCCATGAAGGATGCTCCCCGATCCAGCGACACATAGACCGCATGGTCTGTACCTACGTATACGATTTCTTGATTTGCGGGGTCTTCCAACACCACGTTGACGGGCTCCATCGGAAGATCTGTCCCAATGCGCTTCCAGGTCGTTCCATAATCATCCGAACGATACACATAAGCATCAAAATGGTCCGAGCGGTATCCGTTGAGCGCCGCGTACACTCTCGATTCCGAATGCGAAGAAGCTACAACTCGGCTAACCCATAAGTTTTGAGGAAGGGTTTGATCGATTCGTTTCCATGAAACGCCGCCATCCTTGGTTACGTGAATCATCCCATCATCGCTGCCCGTGTAAATCAAGCCAAATCGCAATTTCGACTCGTCAATCGTAGCTAACGTCCCATAAGGCACGTCGCCGGGACGGCCACCATGCGTCAAATCGGGTGAAATGGCCTGCAGATTTTCGCCCTTGTTCATCGAGCGGTACAACCGATTGGCCCCGTAATAAAAAATGTCCTGATTGTGAGGCGATAATAAGATCGGGACTTGCCAATTGAATCGAAGCGGCTTTTCGCCGAGTTCGTGACGTGGTCGGATGCTCATTCGCTCACCTGTAGTTCGATCAACGCGCGAATAGGAGCCAAACTGCGACCCGAAATAAACCAATTCGTTGGTGCGGGTGTCCACCTGGACTTGCATGCCGTCTCCACCGCCCAAGTTATTATACGGATAGTCTCCATCGTCGTACCAGCCGTAGCTGGCCTGATAGGAATGAGGACCAACCCAAACCCCGTTGTCCTGTAGACCCCCGTAGACCCGATAATCTTCGGCGTTATCTGTAGTGATGTAATAAAACTGCCCTACAGGAGGAATATTCACCTTCGACCACGTATCCCCAGCATCGTAGGAAAGGTTTAGCCCTCCGTCGTTTCCGTTAATCACGTGTCCCGGACGCGTTGGATTCATCCAAAGCGCCTGATGGTCTGAATGCACATGGGGCCCTCCAACAGATTTCCACGTTTTACCCGCATCGTCGGAGCGGATCATGGGCACTCCGAGAGCGAAAACCTGCTGATCATTGTCCGGAGCCACGCGAATGACTCCAAAATAATAGCCATACGTGTTGTAGACTCCATCCAGATTTTCCTTGTGGGTACGCGTCCAGGTTGCACCAGCATCGTCCGAACGATAAACTTCTAAACCAATAATGGTCGTATTGAAAAGCTGAGCATTGGCATTGTCCACGTAGTCGACGAGCGCCACGGGCTGAATGGTACCTTTTGACACCATATCCCGAACCACCTGGGCGCTGTACTGAGAAGGGAACCCTTCGCGTTCCAAATACCCTTTTATCGCGTCATTTTCGAGTGCCAAAAACGCGGTTGGGGTCATTTTGCGCAGGTCATCTCTCGACAGACCCGCATTGTCTGCCGTTGCAGCTTCTTCGACACGGGGGTTTTGATTGTCCACGGAGGCATATAGGACGTTGGAATTTCCCGGAAATAGGGATAGACCGATACGACCTACGCCAGCTCCGTCCGGAAGTCCGGAAGCACCGCCGCTGATCTTGGACCAGGTGTTGCCGCCGTCGGTGCTTTTGAAAACGCCAGATTGAGCTCCGCCTTCCACAAAATTCCAGGCCCGTCTATCCCTTTCCCACATGGCAGCATAGAGCACTGAAGGATTGTTTGGGTCAATTACGAGGTCGATAGCTCCGGTCTTATCATCCACAAAAAGGGTCTTATTCCAGGTTTTTCCCCCATCTATTGACTTGTAAACCCCTCTATTTGCGTTCGAAGAGTACAAAGCGCCTATCGATGCGACCCATACAACGTTTGCATTGCTCGGGTGAAGTACGATACGACCCGTCCGATGGGTACCATCGAGACCCATGTGAGCCCAGGTTTTACCCCAGTCTGAGCTCTTATAAATTCCATCACCCGAATAAGAAGAACGGCTTGAATTGCTCTCGCCTGTCCCGACCCAAATCGTGCCGGTTTCCCAGTCGACCGCGATGTCACCAATGGTCATCACGCCTTCGTGGTCAAACAAAGGATCGAAGGATTGACCGTTGTTTCTCGTGATCCAAAGCCCACCGGAGGCATATGCCACCACAAAATGCGAAGCATCTTTGGTCGAGGCGTCGACGTCGACCACGCGGCCACTCATAATGGATGGACCGATGTTCGAAATGGGCACTTCCGATAACAAGGATTTGTTAAACAGGGCTTTTCGTTGGTTGAACGCGGCCCGCCTAGCTTCCGGAGAGGAGGCCTTTACCAGGCTGTTCATTTCCGGGGTCAAATTTTGACGTTGCGCTAACGCTGATGGAGCTAAAAGGCCAAAACACATCAGGGCGCCAAAGAAAAGAGCGATCCCGCGTGAAAACGCGGTGCCTTCGAGCTTTGATTCGATAAAAAGGAGTCGGGGCATTTCGTTCGTTGAGGAATTTTCAGGACAAAAAACGGTTCGTCCAAGAAAGGTAGTTCAGAAAGGATTTCCGTGCATAATTTGAGCGATGGTAGCTGCGGCTACATTTCGACCGGAAAGGACCAATACGGTGGGGCCCTTTGGTTTACGGAATCCTTTCCTCAAACACGCTGCTATAACCACGGCGGCAGATCCCTCTATGATCATCTGATGATGCCGGATGACCCATGCCATAGCTTGTTTAATTTCGGGTTCGGCTAAGAGCTCTAACGAGTCGAATCGGGTTTTTAAGACGTCAAAGGTCAGCCGCCCGATGCCCCCTTCGAGTCCGCCCGCAACGGTTTCGATGACTGGCATTTCAACGACAGCCCTACCTAGGTCAATGCTTTTTTTCAGGGCCGGGGATTCCTCGTGTTGACATAGCACGATTTGACAGGAAGGCCGTGTTTCTTTGATGTAAAACGAAGCTCCTCCCGACAATCCTCCCCCTCCAACAGGCAAAATCAAGGTCTCGAGGTCAGGAATTTGATCTAAAACCTCGGCCGCCACTGTACCTCCATTCGCTGCCATCACGAGTTCGTCATCAAAGGCGCTGATAAACGGTAACCCGATTCGCGTTGCTTCAGCTAGAGCCCATTTTTCAGTTTCATCGTACCCCGAAAATGCGGATGTCCGGACATCGGCTCCCATTCGGATCATTCCCTCTAACTTTGTGGGGTCCACTGAGTTAGGAATAAATATGGTGACCTGCATACCTAACATTCGAGCAGCCCACGCCATACCTTTTCCGTGGTTGCCAGCCGAACAGGTGGCAACCTGGAAATCACCCCGATCTTTGGCCTTCAATAGCGCAAACAGCGCGCCCCGAGCCTTGAAACTGCCGGTGATCTGCTCGTTTTCGAGCTTTAGCCAAACCGGAACGCCCAGCAAGTCCGAAAGAATCGGGCATTCGTCCACCGGCGTTTTCCGAATGGCGCCTTGAATGCGTTCGGCGGCTTCTGATATGAGTTGAAGAGAAAGCATAGACCAAGTTACATAACTACGTGCATCTCTTGACCCAACTTGCGATCCCTTGCGTATATTTTATCGTGATTATTGATTCATTCCTGAGGAGATTCGTGCTTTGACGCCACAAGAAGCCTTCGAAACGTTATCCAATCGATTCAGTCAGCATCCTACGTCGAGCATCGAACATCGGCTTGGGAGACTGACTGCGCTCCGATCTGCCCTCCTTTCTCACCAAGACGATATTCGGGAAGCGCTTTGGAATGACTTCAACAAGCCACATTTCGAGGTAGATTTGACCGAAATCGCGGCGACCATGTTTGAGGTAAACCATGCGATTCGGCACCTTCGTAAATGGGCAAAGCCTCTTCGGAAAAAAACACCCTTATATCTTATCGGCACGTCCACCGACGTCGTTTTTCAGCCAAAAGGACCTAGTCTGATCATCACCCCCTGGAATTACGCCTTTCTGTTGACCATTGGACCGGTGGTCCATGCCACCGCGGCGGGCTGCCCGTTCGTCGTAAAACCTTCTGAAAACACACCGCAGGCGAGCAAACTATTAAAGGCAATCATTGACTCCGTCTACCCAACCGAAGAAGCGATGGTTTTTGAGGGGGACTCCTCTGTTTCCAATGCGCTTTTAGCTCTCCCTTTCAGTCACATCCATTTTACGGGCAGTGTGGGCGTAGGAAAATTGGTGATGGCCGCCGGATCCAAACATTTGGCCAGCGTCACCCTTGAATTGGGTGGAAAATCGCCGGTGTACGTCGATGAATCAGCGGACTTGAAGGAAACTGCCCGCAGCATTTGTTTCGGAAAGTTCTCTAATGCAGGCCAAACGTGTATTGCACCGGACTATATCTTGGTCCACGAAAAGGTCAAAATGAGGTTGGCTAAAGAAATCACCGACCACATTACCGCGTTTTACGGCTCAACTTCGGCCGATCGAAAAACGTCCAGTTATGCGCGTATCATCAACGGACGGCATTTTGAACGACTAGCGCTCATGTTAAAGGAATCGGTGGACGCCGGAGCGCGCATTTTGCTCGGTGGCGAAGTTGACCCGGCAACCCGCTACATCGAACCGACTGTTTTGGATGACATACCCGGAGGCCTGTCCATCTTGCAAGAAGAAATATTTGGCCCGCTTTTGCCGCTTATGTCGGTTTCTTCGGATGAAGAGGCCATTGCCGAAATCAAGTCCAGACCTCCGCCCCTTTCTATCTATTTGTTTTCAACTAGAAAAGGATTGGCCGAACACTTTTCTAGCCAAATCCGCACGGGAGCCGTTTGCGCTAACACCACGTTGCTCCAATTTATCCAGCCTTTTGGTCCGTTTGGTGGGGAGGGCAACTCTGGTATCGGCCGGTCCCATGGCGAGGCTGGTTTTCGGGCCTTTTGTAACGAGCAGGTCATCATGAAAAGACGATGGGGCGCGCGCATCTTGCACCTATTCCACCCGCCTTATTCAACCAAATCGACGGTTTTTACCAATTTATTGCGGCGGTTGGGATGATAATCGAGGCAATCGTGCCATGGGTGCTTAGCTCTGGCGTCTTACTGTTCGCTTAGGACGAGCGTCAATCCCCTATTTTACCCCCATCCTCACACCGCCGTCTAGCCGTATAACTTCGGCGTTCAGTTTTACGTTTTCGATGATATGCTGAGCCAAAAACGCAAAATCGGAAGCTTTGCCCAATCGGTTAGGAAAAGGAATCTGGCTGATAAGCGACGCCTGAACATCTTCCGGCATACCTGCTACCATTGGAGTTTCGAATATTCCGGGTGCAATAGTCATACAGCGAATCCCGTTTCTCGATAGATCCCGTGCGATCGGAAGGGTCATCCCAACGATTCCACCTTTTGATGCGGAGTACGCAGCTTGACCCATTTGCCCGTCAAAAGCGGCAACCGAAGCGGTGTTAATTAACACTCCCCGTTCGCCTTCTTCATTGGGTGTGTTTGCGGACATAGCTACGGAGGCCAAACGGATTACGTTAAACGTTCCGACCAAATTGACTTGGATAACCCGGGTAAAACTGGCCAAATCGTGCGCTCCGTCCCGACCAACCGTCTTTTTGGCAATCAAAATCCCTGCACAACTGATCGCGCCCTGAAGCCCGCCAAATCGATTGATGGCGAGGTCGATGGCGGCTTGAACGCTGGTTTCGCTGGTAACATCCGTTTGCGCAAAAATGGCTCTCGAACCCAATGACCTCGCTTTCGCGTTTCCGGCATCTTCGTTCACGTCGGCAATGACCACGTTCCCGCCCAATTCAATGAGCCTTTCTGCTGTACCCGCTCCAAGGCCTGAGCTTCCGCCGGTAACTAAAAACGTATTTCCTTTGATTTGCATGATCGTTAGATATTAGAGCGACTAGAATTTAGGTGCGCCGGATATTTTAGGCGACTGGCGCGTTGGGTCCAAAACTAATGCGGAAAACCTTGAAGGGCTGAGGAAATCGTATCGGGTTCGCCAAAT
>JAQBZH010000024.1 GCA_027622005.1 Bacteroidota bacterium
TCGAAGAGGCCGGCCCACTTTTTTATTACCCTTTTGGAACGAATGAGGGTCAGTAAGCTGAAACGGCCTACTTCATCACTCCGGTATGCTCTTTGATTTGAGGATATTGCTGGAGGATACCCAGTTCAACCATCAACGTCTCGATGTCCTCAATTTCCATGGGCAGAAAATCCGAGACGATTTCAGCGCGGTCCTTATGGATGATTATCAGGTCTTCTAGGCGGATATAGATGTTCTCTTCAGGCACACGCAGGGCCGGCTCAATCGTAAAAACCATTCCTTCTCTTAGCGGGCCATCAAACGTTCCAACGTCATGTGTAGCCATCCCTACACCGTGACCCAAACGGCCGCTGCCAGGAGCTTGTGCTCCGGCCTCGTAAGACTGAACGAATCGTTCAGCAGCTTCGCGATGGTTTGCCTTGGTAAATCGCCATCCTGCCAACGTAGTCCGCATAGAAGCCGCAGCTTCTTTTTTAATCTCATTGGCCGTAACACCGGGTCGAATCCGATCCAGAATAGCCCGGTACGCGCGAACGTAAAACCCGTACAGCTCTCTCTGTTCTGTTGAAAAACGACCATTCACCGGCATCATTCGGGTTACATCCGACATGTAATACCCCACGTCGGGGGCATAATCCATCAGCAAAAGTTCGCCATCCTGCATAGTGCGCGCACCTTGATGGTAATGCGGGAATGGGGCGTTGGGACCGCTGGCAATCAGCGAATAATAAGCGTCGCCTTGGGCGCCATGTCGGTAGTAAATGAACTTAGCTAACGCGTCTACTTCGCGTTCAACTACCCCCGGTTCAACAGATCGCATCGCCTCCATAATGGCCAAACTAGCCAGATTGGTGGCTTTTCGGATGATATCCAACTCTAACGGGCTTTTTATAAGCCGCAATTCATCCAAAATGGGGTTCAAATCGGTAATTTGGAATCCTGGAAAGCGCTCTTCGAGCAACCCGATAAAGTGAGCCTCGCGGGACGGCCGGCCGTCCCAAGGGTCCGACAATCGATCCGTAATGCGCCTAATACCGAGATCCCGACTTTCAGCGAATCCTTCCGCAGGCTGAAAAAGGGTGTAAATGGTATTGGTTGAATTTCTTCGAAGTATGCTCCCCAATTCGACACTGAGGTCTTCAACCGCGGCCACGCGGTCAATACCAGAAAGCGTGCGAGCCAATTCTGCATCCTCAAAGGAGAGTAGTTTGCCTTCGCTTCGTTCCCGCCCTTCCTTTCGGTGTTCCAAATAAAGAGTGGTTTGTCGGGTGCTCCCATTGAGTACCAAATACGAGTGCGGCACTTCAATACCGGACAAGTAATAAAATTCGTTGGATTGACGAAATTTTACGTAGCCGCGAACGGTGGCTTCACCTTGAACGACTGCCACGGCCCCGGGCCCGATGGCGTCGTAAACTTTCTCTCGACGGGCCGAAAATTCAGCGGGTGGAAAATCTTGGGTGAACAGGGGTGCGTCTTGCGCGGAAGTGAATTGGACGTTGGGCGTCCAGAGGATCAATCCCAACAAAAAAACAAACGGGGTTCTTGTTGACATAATAGTGTGACGGGATCGCCGTTAGGTGGAAGTTACTCAATCTACAAAAGCTGCTATTTTATGCACACAAAAATTAGCGCGGTACGGAAAAATATTGGATCGAGAAGTGGCCTCCTCGAGCAAGAATGACGGCATTCTCGTAAGCCCAGTGATCGAGCGCTTTGCTGATAAACTTACTTCCATAGTCAACCTGAATGCGTCTGGGTGTTGGGGGGGGGTCGAACGTGGTTAAGTGGCGCAATACCCTTCAAATGCCTTTGTATGGCACTCCCGAGTCACTTTATTGCTTATCAAGTGGCGCGATATCCTACCCATTGGCGCAATTGATCGATTTGTGACGCGATTCCTCCTCCACACGGCGCGATATCGTCCAATTTGGCGCCATTCCGTTTTTTTAAATTGATTGAACACTAATCAGCTCGCGCACCAGGGGGCGGGTGGTTGCCGTACCCTTCGTTCCCCATGCTTTGACCTATCCCGCTCGCAACGCCAACAGCCCCTCTTGAAATCGCGCCAAAGAGATTGAGATCGCGCCATAAATAACCGGTAACGCGCCAGAAATAGCCCCAATTGCGCCATTTGCTCTAAGATAGCGCCATCATTAAATCCGAATTTTAGAAGGCGGGTGCTCAATATCATCCAAAACTGGCTTAAAAGACGTCTTTTTAGCGGCGGAAGTGGATTATGATTGAGTTGATGAACGAATCGCGCCACTTTGACCTCGGCGCATACCCCCTAACACCTACTCACTAACACCGAAAAACGCACAATTCTCTACAACGAGATCAATCCTCGTTTGGGCGGTGGCGGCGGCGGTGGCGGCGGTGGTGACGGCTGTGGTGACGGCGGCGGTGGCGGTGGTAACGGCGGTGGTGACGGCGGCGGCGCTGGTGGTGGTGGTGGCGGCGGGGGCGGTGGAATGGTAATTTTGATGTAGTATATTGACGGACGCGCCATAGCATGAGAAGTGTCTTTTGGGAAGCTTTTCACGGCCTCTTTGGACGGTTTTGGCGCATTTCACTGCCTCATTGAATACCATTCTCTCGTATCATGAAATTTCTAAATTCGGCCACCAAGCTGACCCTGCTTTTGGCCATTATGCTCTTTAGCGCTTGTACGCCAGCTGCTGAAACGGAAGAAGAACTTGTCGAGCGTGCGCGCGGCATTCACGACCGCGTCATTACGCTGGATACTCACGACGACATTAGCGTTGCTAACTTCACAGAAGAACGCAACTACACCATGGATCTAGGCAACCAAGTGAACATCCCGAAAATGGTCGCAGGCGGCCTGGATGTGGCGTGGTTGGTGGTCTACGTTGGTCAGGGTGAGCTAACCGAAGAAGGATTTGCCCAGGCGAATGCAGATGCATTAGCCAAATTCGATGCTATTCACTGGCTGACTGAAGTCAAGGCCCCGGATCAAATCGAATTGGCTTTGACCTCGGACGACGTCCGACGCATCGTTGCCTCGGGTAAGCGAGTTGCTATGATTGCCATTGAAAACGCCTATCAAGTTGGAATGGATATCGGCAATATCAAGAAATTCCAAGAGCTTGGTGGTCGCTATATGTCGTTGTCGCACAATGGACACAGCCAGTTTTCTGACTCGAATACCGGAGAACGGGACTCTACCTGGCTCTATAACGGTTTGAGCGAAATGGGTAAGGAAGCAGTCGCTGAAATGAACAAGTGGGGGATTATGATAGATCTCTCCCACCCTTCAAAGTTGGCTAACATGCAAGCGATGGCACTATCGCAAGCACCGGTTATTGCATCTCACTCGTCTGCTCGTGCCATGAACGACGTCAGCCGGAATATGGATGATGAGCAACTTATGGCTCTAAAAGCCAACGGAGGCGTCATTCAAACGGTTGCGTTCAAGAGCTATGTGAACTCGGCTAAAAATGATCTATATGCGTCCGCATCCGATTCTCTGCGTAACTCCATTGCGGCCGAAATGGGAATCACCCTGATTTCTGACCGTCGGGAGTTATTTCAAATGCCAGCTGAACAGCGCGATGCTTACATGGCTTCTGTAGCCCCCGTTAGCGAAGCTTTTGAAGCTCGTCGAGGAGAAATCACAGCAGAACCCGTAAACGTTGCCGATTTTGTCGACCACATTGACTATCTGGTCAAGCTGATTGGCATCGATCACGTAGGCATTAGTTCTGATTTTGATGGCGGCGGCGGTGTTGAAGGCTGGAACGATGCTTCCGAGACGTTTAACGTCACGCTTGAATTGGTTCGCCGAGGCTATACCGAAGAAGAAATCGGCAAAATGTGGAGCGGAAACTTGCTCCGGGTTCTCGACGAGGTTCAGCGCATTGCGGGAGAAATCCAAGGCCCAGGTTAATTCCATGATACTCGCACTCGACCAGGGAACGACAAGCTCTAGAGCCATTTTGTTTGATCATGCTGGTTCGATTGTAGGGGTTGCTCAGGAGGAGTTTGAGCAGATCTTCCCTACTCCTGGCTGGGTGGAGCATAATCCAAAGGACATCTGGCGGTCGCAATTGGCGACCGCCAGAAAGGTCCTCATAGACTGCGGCGTAAAGACATCCGACGTTAAAGCCATTGGGATCACCAATCAACGGGAAACAACTGTCGTTTGGGACCGACGCACCGGCGAACCCATCTACAATGCCATCGTCTGGCAGGATCGTCGAACGGCCGCAGCCTGCGATGCTCTCCGTTCAAATGGACGGGCCCCCCTATTTCAACAAAAAACAGGGCTCGTTTTAGACGCTTATTTCTCCGGAACCAAAGTCCAGTGGATTTTGGATCATGTAAAAGGCGCGCGAGACCTTGCCAATCAAGGCCATTTGGCTTTCGGAACCATAGATTCGTGGCTTATTTGGAATCTAACCGGAGGGAAAACGCACGTGACGGATGCCAGTAATGCTTCCCGGACGCTGTTGTGCAACATTCATTCGGTGGCCTGGGACCCAGAGCTGTGTCAGATTTTAGACGTTCCGCTGAGTCTGCTCCCTGAAATCGTTTCGTCTAGCGCCGTTGTAGCGCACACCCAAGCCGATTTGTTTGGCTCGGCCATCCCGATTGCGGGAATTGCCGGTGACCAGCAGGCCGCTCTGTTCGGTCAAGGCTGCGTGCAGGCCGGAATGGTTAAAAACACCTATGGAACCGGGTGTTTTATGCTGATGAATACCGGCACGAAGCCAGTACCATCAACCAACAATTTGCTCACAACCATCGCCTGGCAAATCGGCGGAAAAACCGAATACGCTTTGGAAGGCAGCGTATTTATTGGCGGCGCCGTGGTCCAATGGCTTCGAGATGGATTGGAGTTCGTGGGCGCCTCATCTGAAATTGAGGCGTTGGCCATGGAGGTAAAATCGTCAGACGGAGTGGTGGTGGTTCCAGCGTTCACGGGTCTGGGTGCTCCGCATTGGGATGCCTATGCTCGGGGGACCATTTTTGGACTGACCCGCGGCTCCACAAAGGCCCACATTGCTCGGGCCGCCCTTGAAAGTATCGCATTTCAAGTTTCTGATGTAATCCATGCCATGGAAAAGGACGCTGGAATCGCTTTAGCTGAACTGAGAGTCGACGGGGGCGCTTCAGCCAACGATCTACTCATGCAGTTTCAAGCCGACGTGCTTCAAACCACTGTCATTCGACCCAAAATTCTTGAAACAACGGCTCTCGGGGCGGCTTTTCTGGCCGGTTTAGCGGTATCGTTCTGGAAAAATTCGGATGAAGTCAACGCTTATTGGCAGGTCGATCATACGTTCGCTCCTTCCCCCATCGACGACCAAATGAAAGGCCTGATTCGCAATTGGAATCGCGCGCTTGATCGAACCAAAGGCTGGATTTCCGAATGATTCCGAGCCGAGACGAATTGCTGAAAAAAGCAGTCTCGACCAAACGTTGGGATATCATCATAATCGGTGGCGGCGCAACCGGGCTTGGTGTCGCGGTGGATGCTGCAACCCGCGGATATACGACGCTCCTTGTGGAAGCCCGTGACTTCGGAAAAGGAACGTCGAGCAAAAGCACCAAATTGATTCACGGCGGCGTCCGGTACCTCAGGCAGGGCAATATTAAGATGGTTATGAAAGCGCTTCGAGAGCGTGGCCGACTTCTCAACAATGCCCCCCACATCGTACATCCGCTTCGATTTGTCGTGCCCTGTTATCGGTGGTGGCACAAACCCTGGTATGGGATTGGTTTGAAATTGTATGATGCATTGGCCCGAAATCTTGGAATTGCGCCATCCAAAATCTTGAATCGGGAAGAAACGCTCTCTTACGTGCCCGGAATTAATCCAGTAGGTCTTCGGGGCGGGGTCGAGTATTGGGATGGACAGTTTGACGATGCTCGCCTGCTCGTAAGTCTCGCTCAAACGGCCGTACTCAATCAAGCCATAGTTTTGAACTACGTCGAAGTCGTTGATTTGGTTAAAACTAAGGGTTTGGTAACCGGCGTTCGGGTGCGCGATGTTGAAAGTGGTACGACATTCGAATTGGAGGCCCAGTCGGTAATCAATGCAACTGGAATCGAGACCGATTTTGTACGTCGCATGGACAACGTCGCCGCCGCCCCGATGATGCAGGCCGCGCAGGGGATCCATGTCGTAGTAGATTCTTCGTTTTTATCTACGGATACGGCCATTATGATTCCAGACACCGACGATGGTCGGGTCTTATTCGGAGTCCCTTGGCACGGGAAACTGCTTGTAGGCACGACCGATACGCCGCGGGAAGAAATCAGCAAGGAGCCGGAGCCGCTCGAAGTTGAAATCGACTATCTCATTTCTCACATCGCCCGGTATCTTTCAAAGCCATTCACCCGAAAGGATGTATTAAGCGTGTTCGCAGGACTCAGACCCCTGGTGCGTGCGAATAAAGCCGAAACCAAGTCGATTTCACGCGACCACACCTTAGAAGTATCTGCTTCTGGTCTGGTAACCATAACGGGGGGAAAATGGACCACTTACCGACAAATGGCTGAGGATGCGATTAATAGAGCCGAGCGGGCTTTAGGTAGACCCAGGCGCCCGAGCATTACGCGAACACTCGCTTTAAGCGATAGGACTTCGAGTGATGCTACATCTGGATCCGGATCGAAGCAGATTCATCCCGATCTTCCTTATACCGAGGACGACGTTCGGCGCGCCGTGACCGACGAATGGGCACGATCCGTTGAAGACGTATTGGCGCGCCGAACGAGGAGCCTGTTTTTGAACGCCGCCGTCGCAATGGAGGTGGCTCCAAAGGTTGCTAACCTAATGGCCAATGAACTCGGCTGGGACGAAAACCGGCAACAAAGTGAAGTGAAAGGCTTTCTTCAAGTTGCGAAAATTTATTCCGTACACCATATTTGAACGGTGTGCTTCGTATCAAGTATTGTACTGAAAAGCCCCATTACGTTAAGCATGTTGTATGCAACCGCCGGAAGAATGTTAACTAACAACAGGCACTTGAAGTGAGAATAAAATTTTGGACAATTGCTTATTGGATACTTCTTATTTGTTGGGTGACCGGAGCGGCCCTATTCATGGCTCGAATTAAAGGGGGGTTCCTGACCAATTATTTATCAGACTTAACATTTCCTGCTTGGTATTACATTTATCTTCGGGGTCTCTCAACCACAGACCATAAGCTACCCAGACTGGTAGTTTTTAAGGACTGGTTTGGAAAATCACCTCAGAGAGCGTTGATATCAATTCTTTTTGTTGGCATCATTAGTGAGATAAAGACTTTCTATTGGCCGACAGGCATAATCGCCGGAACTTTTGACTATTTAGATATCGCAGCGTACGCACTTGGACTTATAGTTTGCTTTTATTTTGACTTAAGGCAAATTCGACAAAATATTAGGGTTCGAGAGTAGGCGGCAGCGCACAACTAATGTTGCCTCAAAGAATGAATCATTCTCCAACGGTGCCCAGTAGGCCATTCGATCGATGTCGGAATCGACCAAACTACAGTTGGTCGTCTTTTATATTCCTATTTTCATGTCTGGGTCTGTTAATTGGACCAGGTGGATGCACCCAACCTCCTTCTAACACCATGGACATCAACACGATAGATGGAAAGCCGTTCGACCTTCAAGGGCATCGAGGTGCTCGGGGACTCCTACCTGAAAACACCATTCCTGCTTTTTTGCTCGCACTTGATATCGGTGTCACCACATTAGAAATGGACGCCGCTATTAGCCGCGACGGCGAAGTGATTCTTTCGCATGAGCCCTGGTTTTCAGCAGCCATTTGTTCGCACGCCGATGGATCCCCCGTGACGCCGGAAGAAGAAAAGTCGCTCATTATATTCGAAATGACGGCCGCAGAGGTAGCCCAGTTTGACTGTGGTCTTCGAGGGCATCCCGGATTTCCGGAGCAACAACCGATGGCCGTTTTCAAGCCTCGATTGAAGGAGGTGATTACGGCCGTTAACGAACGCGTGGCGACACGAGGTCTCGTAGCCCCTCGGTACAATATTGAAATTAAGTCGAGCCCTGAAGGCGATGAGAAGTACCATCCATCGCCCGAAGAATTTGCCAGACAACTTTACGAAGTTTTAAAAGCCTTCAATTTGCTACAAATGGCGGACGTCCAGTCGTTTGACGCACGTGCATTGGAGGCCATGCACGCCATTGATCCATCGGTAAGATTAGTATGGCTGATTGCCAACGAAGATGGAGTGGATACCAATCTGGCGAAGCTGACCTTTTTACCCGATATCTACAGTCCAAATTTCAATTTGGTTGATTCTGTGATGGTTTCCAGTTTGCATCAGAAAGGAGTGAAAGTGGTTCCGTGGACGGTTAATGACCCTCTGAAAATGAAAGAACTGATCGAGTTAGGAATTGATGGATTGATTACGGATTATCCGGATCGCGGAAAGGCCCTTATTGAAGAATTAAACAAATAAAAACGTACGCAAATGACTCCTTTTATAGCTGAAATTATCGGTACGGCCATACTTGTTTTGTTGGGTGATGGCGTCGTTGCTAACGTGGTTTTAAATAAGACCAAGGGTAACAACAGCGGATGGATTGTCATTACCGTAGGATGGGGGTTAGCTGTTTTCGCGGCCGTTTTCATAGTAGGACCGATTAGCGGCGCACATCTCAATCCAGCGGTTACGCTTGGGCTAGCGTACGCGGGGAATTTTTCGTGGGATCTGGTCCCCGGCTACATCGCTGCGCAGATGATTGGCGCCTTTATTGGCGCCGTTTTGGTTTGGCTTCATTACCATCCTCATTTCGCGGCGACCGCGGATAAAGGGAGTAAATTGGCCGTTTTTTGCACCGCACCAGCCATTCGGACATCCAAATGGAACCTGGTTTCAGAGTTTTTGGGCACGTTCGTGTTAGTTTATGGAGTGTTACACATTTCTTCTCCAGAAGTAGGCCTGGGGGCGCTCGACGCGCTTCCCGTTGGTCTTTTGGTATTGGTGATTGGTATCGGATTGGGCGGATCGACGGGGTATGGCATTAATCCGGCCAGAGATTTGGGACCGCGTATTGCTCACTATTTGCTTCCTATAGCCGGTAAGGGCGATAGCGACTGGTCTTATGCCTGGGTACCAGTTGTGGGACCGATTCTGGGCGGCTTGGCAGCCGCCGCTTTATACGGAGTTTGGGTCTAACCGCTTCCGTTCTTGGTTCCACTTTCTTTTTAGCTCGATTCCGGCGATGGATCGGACGGGCTTCGAGTGCGTGTAAGCGAACACTTTATAGCCGCCAATCCCATTTTAGCCGATGAGCTCCCCACCTCCTTCTGATCAAGCCCAATCAACGGCTCTTGAAGACACGACAACGCCTGCCGTAGTCCAACCTTCAACAGATCCGAAGCCGGTCAAAAAGGCCAAAAATATGTCGGCCACGTGGAAGGAAGCACGTTTGCTGATGTGGACTCATCGTCGAAAGTTGGCCATAGGATTCGTGTTGATGGTCATCAATCGGGTGAGCGGATTTGTTCTACCGGGTGGTTCAAAATATTTGATCGACAACGTGCTCGGCGAAGGAAAAATGGAGATGTTGGTTCCTCTGGCGCTGGCCGTCGGCGGAGCGACAATAGTTGGGGCAATCACCAACTTTTCTCTTTCCCAAATTGTGAGTGTTACAGCGCAGGGCGCCATTATGGAAATGCGGCGCAGGGTCCAAGCCCACGTAACCCGCCTCCCCATCAGCTTTTTTGATAGCACGAAAACGGGTGTATTGATTTCCCGCATCATGACGGATGCAGAAGGAATTCGGAATCTGGTCGGAACGGGCATTGTACAGTTAGTCGGTGGCGTTTTTACGGCGGTCATCGCGCTTGTCGCACTTTTTTATATCAATTGGCAACTTACTTCCGTAACTCTGGCCCTCTTGATCCTTTTTGGTATCGGGATGGGCATGGCCTTCAAACGACTACGGCCCTTGTTTCGAGAACGGGGTGAAATCAATTCACAGGTGACAGGTCGACTCAATGAAACGCTTAGTGGCATTCGAATCGTCAAGGCGTATGGCGTAGAATCTCGCGAACAAGGGATCTTTGCCAAAGGTGTTGATGACTTGTTTCAGAACGTGAAGCAGTCGATTACGGGCGTGGCAGCCATTTCGACGTTTGCCGGGTTGATTATCGGTTGCGTCGGGATTCTGATGATAATCATTGGTGGACGCGCCATCGCCGGGGGTACAATGACCCTTGGGGATTTCGTCTTGTACATCTTTTTGATCGGTCTGTTGGCCGCTCCCATCGTGCAAATGGCTTCTATTGGAACCCAAATATCTGAAGCATTTGCGGGACTAGACCGCATTCGTGACCTCATGTCGCTATCGACCGAAGATGATGAGGACGAAGAAAAAGCACCATTAGGGGTGATTGAAGGCAAAATTGAGCTCGAAAATGTTCATTTTTCGTACGAAGAAGACGTTCCCGTGCTCAAAGGGGTCTCTTTACTGGCGGAAGCGGGTACTACCACAGCGCTGGTAGGGTCGAGTGGTTCGGGGAAAAGTACACTCGTAAGCTTGATTATGGCCTTTAATCGTCCTGAATCTGGGCGTCTTTTGGTGGATGGTCAAGACCTAGACCGCGTGAAATTAGCTGATTTCAGAGCCAATTTGGGCGTTGTATTGCAAGAAAACTTCCTGTTCGACGGCACGGTTGCGGACAATATTCGCTTTGCGAGACCCGACGCTGACGCCGCGGAAGTACAACGAGTAGCTAAGCTGGCCCATTGTCATGACTTCATTTCAGAATTTCCACAAGGGTATGAAACGATTGTTGGAGAGCGTGGAGTCAAATTATCAGGGGGACAACGTCAACGCGTCGCCATCGCAAGAGCCATCCTAGCCAACCCGCGTATTCTCATTCTGGACGAAGCCACTTCCAGTTTGGATAGTGAAAGTGAATCGCTCATTCAGGCCGGTTTCGCCAGCCTTCGCCACGGCCGAACAACTTTCGTGATTGCACACCGGCTTTCGACTATTCGAAGCGCGGACCAAATTGTGGTCCTTGAAGGCGGCCAGATCGTGGAAATTGGTAAACACAACGAATTGATGGCCAAAGGCGGTCGCTACAAAGACCTACACGACCAACAGTATGCCTGGGAAGAAAACCTGTTTGTCAATCCTGGCGAAGATTACCTCCCACCATCAGCAGATCTGTAGGATTCAGAGAGTGTAAGCATTGGTTAAAGAAGCGCTCGAAGTGACTGTGATAACCTACAATGAGTAAAACCTTCGCTTTTTACAATCGATTCGTGCGGTCTCTTCCCGGCGATCCGCTGAAGACCAACGTACGTCGACAGGTGGAACGAGCCAGTTACTCCAAAGTGATGCCCACGCCAGTAGCCACTCCGAAACTGGTGGCGTATGCGCAAGAAGTCGCAGAATTACTCGGCATGACCCCTGAATTTGTCTCGTCTCAGGAATTTGCTTCCGTATTCGGGGGCAATCAGGTGATGAAGGGGATGGATCCCTACGCCATGAACTACGCCGGACATCAGTTTGGTCAATGGGCGGGGCAACTCGGAGACGGTAGGGCCATCAATTTGGGCGAGATGGTGGGAACGGACGGCCAAAACTGGACGCTGCAACTCAAAGGAGCTGGGCCGACTCCCTATTCGCGAACGGCGGATGGCCGGGCCGTCCTTCGATCTTCGATCCGGGAGTTCTTGTGCAGCGAGGCCATGGTTCACTTGGGCGTTCCCACGACTCGGGCCCTCAGTTTGGTCGTGACCGGGGAGTCTGTCGTTCGGGATATGTTTTACGATGGCCGGGCTAAAGAAGAACCGGGCGCTATCGTCTGCCGAGTGGCGCCTTCGTTTCTCCGATTTGGGAATTTTCAGATTCATGCAGCCCGGGAAGAACACGATATTCTGAAGCGTTTAATGGACTTTTCCATTACAAACGACTTTCCCGGTCTGGTTTCGGCAGAGGAAGCGCTCTCGAGATCCCACTACTTGACATGGTTTCAGGAAATCTGTGACCGCACCTCAGATTTAATGGTGCATTGGATGCGGGTTGGGTTTGTGCACGGGGTCATGAATACGGACAACATGTCCATTTTAGGCCTCACCATCGATTATGGCCCTTACGGCTGGATCGATCACTACGATCACGACTGGACCCCCAATACCACGGATGCGCAGAGTCGCCGCTATATTTTCGGAAATCAAGGGGCCATAGCCCACTGGAACCTAGCGCAGCTCGCACGGGCCATACTTCCCGTTGTTGAGGATGCCGAATCGCTCCAATCAATTCTGAACGGCTTCCCCAAACGGTACCAAACGTCCTACAACGCGATGATGGCGGCCAAGCTAGGCCTAACCGGCGCCGATTCAGTGGAAGTCGTAAAGGTGACCACGGGCGTTGAGGCCCTGTTACTTAGCGCCGAAACGGATATGACGATGTTTTTCCGGCTTTTGGCGGATTTGGACCCCTCGTCAACGATAGATGTCTGGCTGCGGACGCTCGAACCGGCTTATTACGGGCCCGAAACGCCAGATCGAGCAAAAAACCTAACCGAATGGCTGCTTGGCTGGCAAGCGGTAGTTACCCGGAGCGGAGTTAGTTGGTCCGAGCGCCGCGCAGGAATGAACGCCGTTAACCCCAAGTATGTGCTGCGCAACTACTTAGCGCAGGAAGCGATCGACCGGGCCCATTCTGGAGATTACTCCGGGATATCGGAGCTGCTCGAAGTTATGCGCCGCCCCTATGACGAGCAACCATCCTTCGAACGCTATTTCGCCAAGCGCCCGGACTGGGCCCGGCAGAAAGCGGGATGCTCTATGCTTTCCTGTAGTTCTTAACTCAGGGTCTGGGGGCTGACTCTAGAACACAAAAGCCGACAATGAGTAGTGAAAACAGGCTCGTCCTGCACGTTAGAATTGAAAAATAACTAAATCCTGAATCGTAGTCGGTTATGGAATCCCTTTCCATCTAAGATTTTTAACTTTACACTCGCTCCGTTATGCGCTCCTCTATTCGAATTTTGGCTGGTCTTTTGTTGCTGGTCTTGATCGCACCGCTTTCCGCCCATGCTTTTCAAACGGGTGCCAGGGTTATTCCCACGGATAAAATTCCGCTCGACGAGAAAATTGTGGAAGGAGCGCTTCCCAATGGATTAAAATATCTAATTCGGAAAAATGCTAGACCGGAAAACCGCGTAGAACTGCGTTTGGTGCTCAATGCGGGTTCCATTTTGGAGCGTGAAGACCAGTTGGGCTTGGCCCATTTCGTGGAGCACATGGCCTTTAACGGCACCACCAACTTCGAAAAGCAGGACCTCGTAAAGTATCTCGAATCGGTGGGCATGCGCTTTGGTCCGGATGTCAACGCGTATACTAGCTTCGACGAAACCGTTTATATGCTACAATTGCCGACTGATTCGGTCAGAATTTTGAAAACGGGGCTCCAAATTCTTCGAGAATGGGCTGGGAATGTGTCTTTTGACTCCCTGGAAGTGGAAAAAGAACGAGGTGTAGTCGTAGAGGAATGGAGGCTTCGCCGGGGCGGAGATTCTCGCATTCAAGACCGACAATTTCCCGTCCTGTTGCACGATTCCCAATATGCCGAGCGACTTCCCATCGGTACTCAGGAAAGTTTGTTGGGGTTTGATCAGGAGCGTCTCAAAGCTTTTTATGCCGAATGGTACCGACCTGATCTCATGACCATAGTAGCAGTTGGAGATGTCGATCCTGCTGACATTAAGGCCCAAATCACAGCTTTATTCAGCGACTTGTCCAGACAAAGGGGCTCGTTGGACCGTCCTTATTTCGATGTTCCGGACCATGAAGAAACGCTTTTTTCAATCGAATCCGATCCCGAAGCCAGTTCGGCTTTTATTGGATTGACCTTCAAACACGACATCGAAGAGCCCGGGACCTTCGGCGAATATGACAATTCACTCCGGAGCTCGCTGTTTTCTTCCATGATCAATCAGCGATTGGGAGAATTGGCGCAAAAGGCTGACCCGCCTTTTATTGGTGCCGGCGTTGGCGATGGTCTTCTCGTTCGGACAAAAGCCGCATTTTCGATGAACGCGAGTGTAAAAGATGGAGACTATTTAGGAGCATTGGAAGCCACACTGAGCGAAATTGAACGGATTCGTCAGTTTGGTTTTACTCAATCGGAGTTTGACCGCGTTCGATTGGCCCGACTTCGACGGATGGAGGTTTCGTACAATGAAAGGGAAAACGAACATTCAGGGCAATTAGCGTCAGAATTCGTGCGGCACGCTCTCTACGGCGAATCGATTCCCGGAATCGGGGCGGAATTCAACATGCTGCAGCAAATCATCCCCCAGATTAAGCTGGAAGAAATCAACGCTTTAGTTCCAATTCTGATAAACAATGTCAACTTGGTTGTATCCGTTTCTGGACCGGGAGGAGAAGATCAACCTCTTCCTTTCAGAACAGATATCGAAAAAGTCTTTGCATCCGTTTCGAAGGTGGAGTTGACGGCATATGAGGACGCGATGACGGACGCCCCTCTTCTACCGAACACGCCCGTCTCAGGACGTATTGTCGAAGAAAAGTTTACCGAATCGCTTAACCTGACGGAATGGACGCTGTCCAACGGCATAAAAGTGGTTTTAAAACCTACAGATTTTAAAGCTGATGAGGTTTTGTTGAGCGCAACGAGTCCTGGAGGCCTTTCCCTAGTTTCTGACGAGGACTACATGTCCGCCTCGTTTTCGACTAATATTATTGGTGCGAGCGGAGTCGGTGCTTTTGGTGCGGTCGATCTAAGCAAAAAACTAACCGGAAAAATCGCACGGATTCGACCTTTCGTTTCGAACCTAGAAGAAGGTTTTTCAGGATCCGCATCGCCGAAGGATTTAGAAACGTTTTTTCAACTTTCCCATCTCTACGCGACCGCCCCGCGCGCAGATAGCGCAATATTTTCTTCCTTTATGGGTCGAATCAACAGCATGCTTTCAACGCTGTCCGCCAACCCTCAATCGGCTTTTGGCGACACCCTCAATGTCACACTCAGCCAGCACCATTATCGCTCTAGACCCTTTTCGACCGATCTGTTGAGCGAAGTCGAACTTGAGGCTGGATTCGACTTTTTTAAAGATCGTTTTGCGGATTTTAGCGATTTCACATTCTATCTGGTCGGTTCGTTTGATCCGGCTGTCATCCGTCCATTAGTGGAGACCTATTGGGCCTCTTTGCCATCGACGGGAAGAGTGGAAGTTGCCGTAGACGACGGCAAGCGTACCCCACCTGGTGTTGTTAAAAAGACGGTTTACAAGGGAATCGAGGAGCAAAGTCAGGTAGCCTTAATTTTTAGTGGCGAGTCTGACTGGTCCATGGAAGAACGCAGGCGCTTATCCCTTTTAAAGGATGTAGTCGATAAGCGACTTCGCGAAGTGTTGAGGGAAGATTTGGGAGGGACGTATGGGGTTTCTGTTTTGGGTAATTTCCAGGATGAACCGTATCAGGGCTTCCAGTTTTCTATTTCTTTTGGGTGTGCACCAGATCGAGTTGACGAACTCGTTTCCAACGTGTGGGCCAGTATTATTGATTTGCAGTCCAATCCGCCATCTGAGACCCATTTACACGACGCTAAGGAATCGATTTCCAGGTCATGGGAGACCGGATTGAAAGAAAACGGGTATTGGTTGACCGCCCTTCAATTCTATATGAAACGGGATATGGATCCAGAACGAATCCTAACCAATCCATCTGTTCAAGTTGGTGAGGAGATAACCGGCGCAGACATCGTCGCGGCGGCCAATAAATTCCTCAATGCTAATCGGTACGTTCAGGTGGTGTTGTTACCTGAATCCAAAAAACAATAACCTTAAAAAACATTAAGGATTTCGCGTCCTCAATTGGATTATGGAGATATTTAATGGACGTATAGTTCGATTGCTCCATGACGATGTTGTTGGCGATCGGCATCAGCGCTTTATTCTCGAACTATCGGAAGGGAGAACGATCTTGGTTGTACACAATATCGACGTCGCCCCGCGGATCGAAGATTTGTATGAAAGCGCTCCTGTAACAGTTTTTGGAGAGTATGAATGGAATGAGCTTGGTGGATTGGTTCATTGGACGCACTTTGATCCCAAACTTGAGCACGAAGGCGGTTGGATTGAGTTTAAAGGGAAGCGATACCAATAAAGTCCAAATGAAAAGAGGCGGGGCGCTTTTAGCGCCCCGCCTCTTTAATTTCCTATCCTCGCTATGCAGGCCCTTTTTGGCCTTGCTTCGATAAACAAGAAGCTTCGAAAACTCTTACAGACCTTGATCCTGCTTACGGATCATAAAGAGTCCTTCACCGCCGGAGGTAACCCCAATCGCACCCGATTTGAAGTAGGGGTAATTGCTCCAAGATCCCATACCACCGTTCGGTGTAGTATCCAAAAATCCCACTTCAACCGGATTCGCACGGTCCGAAATATCGATAATACGAAGCCCGGCGTCGTAGTTGGACTGATACATCAAATTGTCCTTGATGTACAAGTTGTGGTCTGTTGCTTTGGTCGTTGCAATGTACTCCTTTGCCAAAATGGGCTCGTCGAGGTCACTTAGGTCCCAAACCAACGTCCGCGTTCCGGCTACTAAACCTGATCCCTCATCGCCCTCGTCATTCATGTAGAAGTATTCCTGATCCTCAGAAAGCCATCCTTGGTGGGCATAGGCTACGTTAGGATAGACCACCATTGAAATGGCTTTAGGATTTTTCTTGTCGGTCACGTCTGAAATGGAAAGAGCTGTTTCGTTTGAACCTAGGCAAATCTCTTTTCCAACGTGTTCGGAATCTGGACCGGAATAGATAACGCACTGTGCGTCGTGAGAGTAACCCGTTCCTGTACGACCGGTACCTTCATGACCAAAGCAACCTGCAAAAGTTGGGTTTTTAGGCTGACGGATATCAATCATGTGCAATCCGCCGCCACAAGTTTCACCGCCCGAGCTCGATCCGACCGAATAAGCAAATCCGGTATCTTCATTGATCACAATATTGTGGGCGCTGGCAATTTTATCGTACGTCACATCTGCCTTTACCGTTGGTGGATTAGAGCCGTCCAAAACGCGTAAACGTGCTAGATCAAAAACCTGCATTCCATGCTGTCCTGAAGCATCAGCTACGATGTAGGCGTGATCCTTATAGACCTTCATGTCTCTCCAAATGGCTGGGTTTGCCCCTGGGGTCATGGGCAAATTGGCCAGATAAATGGGAGCGGCTGGATTCGTAACGTCTACAAATGACGTCCCATCCGTTCGTCCGACAATCGCGTATTCCTTTCCTGTCTGTGAATCGCTCCAGCCCCACATATCGTTGACTGCAGAACCGCGTGACGCGCCTATAGCACTTAGTGGTAAGAAGGACACGATGTCTACATTGCTGCACTCGAAGTCAGCCACTTTTGAATTTTCACAGCGAGCTTCTCCTTCGGTGATAGCCTCAAATCCTTTAGCTTGATTGATGACAACGCCAGCATCAACCCAACTGCCATCGGATCCAGCTTCCCAGACGACCGCTCCACCAGAGCGTGAGTCCATGCCCGTTGCGCCTATCACGGCAATATTAGCAGTTCCTGCCATAGCTGAACCATAAGCTGCGCGGCCGGAAACCGAGGTGCTATTGGACTTCGTAACATTTGCAAAACTACCATGTCCGTCCGATTCAAACGTATATAACGTTCCAGCACCGCGATTATCGCCAGGAGCTCCTACAATTACCATATCTCCCACAAGAGCGACAGATTGTCCAAAGCTGGCTCCTCTAGCCGACACAAACGGCGAAAGTTTGGTCACACTATTGTACGCTTTGGACGATTCATCCCATGCGAAAAGAGAGACAGAACCTGCCATCTGAGCGTCAAAAGGCGCTCCTACTGCTACTGAACTGCCATCTAAAGAAAGAGAGCTTCCAAATCCGGCACCCTCAAATACGCCTTGGGGGCCCAGCTGTCCAGCTCTTGCCCAGGTGCCATTTTCAAAACGAAATGCGTACGCCGAACCGACTTCCGTAAAGGTTGGCTGTTGCGGACCGCGGCCACCTCCACCTCCAGCTCTAGCTGGGGCGCCGATAATAATTACGTTTCCATCGGTCACAATAGCGGAACCAAATAAAGCGCCGGCCTTCAGTTCTTCTGGTGATAATTTGGCTTCCTGCTTCCACGAGCCATTGGTCAAACGAAAAACATACGCAGCGCCCGCTTTCTCACTTTTGTCCGTGGCTCCGACCACGGCGATCCCGCCTTCAATTGAAACCGTGCTGCCAAATAAATCTCCTTCCGCAGCATCATCCGGTGCTAAAGGCACACCACTTCCCCACTGGCCTGTACTGTTACGCGCAAAAACGTAAGCTTTGTTTTGGCCGGGGGCTCCGATAATCAAGTGGTCACCGTTGGAAGCTAGCGCTCTCCCAAAGGTATCGCCTCTTTCAGAGCCACCTGGGGCAACGATTTGATACGCTTCGCTCCATTTGCCGGACAATTTATTAAAGACATAAACGCTTCCTGGAAAAGCGGAATTTCCAGTTTCGCCTACAATTACGTCGTTTCCGGCAACCGCCAAGGTGCCTCCAAAACTCTGGGCGAATGACGGCGTGGCAATTACGCTAAATAGCGTAGCAACTACCATCCATTGAATTGTTTTTTTCATTGCGTAGTGGGGTTGAAAATTGGGAAGTGGGATTGAAATAAAAGTTCAGACATTCTCGCGAATGTACTTGAAATATGCGACGGAAGCGAGTCAATTCGCCAAACCCCCTTAAATTACCCGTTTTGCAGGCAATCTCGATCCAAACCCACAATTACTTTCGAGCCCTTCTACAAAATCTACCTCAGATCAAAAACAACCGGAATCGAGATCCAAACAGAAACCGGGCGGTTTCGCTGTCTCGCAGGTTCGAATTCAAGCTGCATAATGCCATTGATAGCCGCATCGTCCAACACTTTATGAACCGACTTCAGCACTTCGGGCTTGGTTGGCTTGCCTTCCGGCGACACCACGATTTTAATAACAACGGTTCCTTCCAGACCCGCTTTCCGCGCTAAATCGGGATACTGTACGTACTTGTACAGCTGTTGAAGACCGCCTTTTATTACGGGCATTTGCTCAACAACCACAAATATTTCGTCTTCCTCCTCTTCCATCTTCCTGGAGGGAGCTGGTGCCGGCGGTGGTAAATCCGTGATGGCCACATTGATATCAAGGAAAGCATCCAGATCCAGTTCCGAATCGTCCAAACGGGTTTCGTCCGGAACCTCTACCGGAACTGGGGGCCTTGGGGGAGGAGGAGGCCGTTGGATTTGCGCAGTTTGAACCATCTCCTCCATTTGAACCAATTCTTGCTCTGGCGCCTCAATTGAATCCATTCCAGAAAGACCGATACTTGAGGTGAAAGCACCAATGGTCAAGGATAGCGAAAGAATCATCCCAATTTGACCAAAAACCAGGTACTCCAGATTCTTGTGATGGAAAGAAATAGCGCGCGCTTCAAAGCGTTTCGCAAGGGTTTCGGTTGAAATTGCCCCTTTCGTCAGTGCTCGTTTTGGTAATCTACCGAATGAAGCCCCGTGGGCTGGCAAAAAGCGTCCAATTAAAAATGGTCTGTCCATGATCCGCCTCCAAACACATTATTGTGTGATGATCGGTGGTCTACGAGTCTTCTTTCAAAAAAGTTTACGATTCAGCTTTTCTTAGGAAATGGAAGTGATCAGTCGGACCGTGCCCTTTTCCAAAAGAAAAACCATTTTGAATCGCTTTGGTCACGTACTCTTTGGCGGTTTTAACAGAATCATAAATACTAAGCCCCTTGGCCAAATTGGCCGCTATGGTGGAAGCGTACGTGCAACCCGTACCATGCGTATGTATCGTTTCAATACGAGGAGCCCTAAATACGTGCATACGATTTCCGTCAAATAGGATGTCGACCGCTTCTATTTCCGCATCCAGATGTCCCCCTTTGACCAAAACATTGGAGGGTCCCATTTTTAGAATAATCTCGGCCGCCGCCTTAGCCCCCTCCTCGTCAGTAATATCAAAACCTACCAATCGGGCCGCCTCATGTGCGTTCGGTGTACAGACCGATGCCAGTGGCAACAACAATTCGATCAAGGCCGATATCGCGTCCTCTTTTAGTAATGAAAAGCCACTTTTCGATATCATGACCGGATCTACCACCAAGGGAATGCCTCCGACCGTCTTCAATTTGGTCGCCACACACTCGATGATGGCTGTCGACGAAAGCATCCCGGTCTTAATGCTCGCAATCTGAAAATCTCCAAAAACGGCATCCATTTGAGAAGCGATAATGGAAGTCGGCAGGTCTATGGCATCCGTTACTGCGACGGAGTTTTGAGCCGTAATGGCCGTAATTACGGACATGGCAAAAACACCGTTTGCCTGCATCGCTTTGATATCGGCCTGAATTCCTGCTCCCCCACCTGAATCACTGCCCGCTATGGTCAATCCGATTGGAATATTCATTTACAGACCGGGAAGTACTTTTTTAAACTCTTGAATGACCCCAAACATGCTAGCAGCTTCCAGAATGGATGAGTTTACGGCCACCCCATAAGCACCAACACTAAGGCAAGAAGTTACTTTTTCTGGCGTTATCCCACCCATGGCCAGAACGGGCATTTTTCCCGTATGAAAACATACTTTTCGAAGTACTTCTAAACCGACACCTGGGACCCCTGGATGGGTCGAAGTTTCAAAAATGGGGCTGAATATCACATACCGGGCTCTATTGTTGACGGCCACTGCCAACTCTTTCCCATTGTGAACGGAGACCCCAATGGGTGCATGAGAGCCCAAGACCAACTTAGCCTCAAATAACGACGGTCCATGCAATCCCGTATGGAAATGCATTTTGTTTTCGGCGGCAAAGGTTATCCGGGAATTGATGGTAATGAGTACATTTCGATCAATTGCAATCAAGTCGCGCATCATTTTATTGGCCCCCACATCAAAATTATCTGAAGAAGCCATATGGTCGCGTAATTGAACCCAACAAACTCCATCTTTCACCGCATTTCTTACTTTGAAGGCTACTTGTTCGTCGGTGAACTTGTCGGCAATTAACAATAATCGGGGGAGATTCATAACGCACTCGCGGATTAGGTTTGGACTTGAATCCTGCCTTTCATAGAAGATGAAGCCTGAGCGTAAAAACGTTTAGGTATCCTCCCTGCTTTCCATGCTAAGCGCCCGCCCAAGACGGCATGTCGCATGGCGGCTGCCATTTGCACCGGATGTTTGGCTTTTGAAACCGCGGTGTTCAACAAAATACCATCATAACCCATCTCCATGGCCATCGCGGCGTCACTAGCCGTTCCAATTCCAGCGTCAACAATCAGCGGCGTATGTGGAAGTAGTTCTCTAATCAACTGCAAATTGTACGGATTTACAATACCCATTCCACTTCCAATGGGCGAGGCCAAAGGCATGACGGCTGCGCATCCCATTTCTGCCAGTTTTTTACACGTGATGGGATCGTCGTTTGAATACGCCATTACCGTAAAACCAGATCGAATAAGTTCGTTGGCTGCTTTAAGTAGCTGTTCCACGTCCGGTAATAGCGTTTCATCGTCTCCAATGACCTCTAGCTTAATGAGATTGGTTTGAAGCGCCTCCCGCGCCATCTCAGCTACCAAAACCGCTTCTTTTGCGGTATAACACCCCGCGGTATTAGGAAGAATTTCGACCGGAAGAGAGGTGATCAAATCCAAAAAGCTTTCTTCTGATTGGTCTTGAAGATTAACTCGACGAATAGCCACGGTTACCAGTTGAGAGCCCGAAGCCGCCAGCGACTCCAACATAACGTGAGGATTGGGATATCCGCTGGTTCCCAAGAGAAGTCTGGATTGCAGCTTTAAATGACCAATTCGAAGCCAGTCGCCGCATTCGCTTTCCATAATCGTGGGGGTTTTTTCCGTCTGAATCATCTTTTATCCACCCTGCCTTGCGGTAACTATTTCAACTAGAGAACCGGGTTTGAGCATTGTCGACTCCCAATCGGAACGCCGAACGATTTCGTCGTTGACAGCCACAGCAATTCCACGCGCGGTATCTGGTGAAATATCCCGTTTACCAAGAATTTCGACCAGTGACACCCCACTTTCATAATGCTCAACTGAACCGTTGACCGAAATTTGAATCGTCATATCTCGTGCCGTGCAAATCGTTTAGGACTAAACTGGCCAAAAACCGGGCTATCCTTCCCTGAAAGGATGCTTTTTGCAGATTCAAGCGCGGTGACCGCACTGAGAATCACGCCATGTCGATAATGTCCGGTGGCCATATATAGACGCCTATCCATACAATACCCAACGATGGGCTGATGATCCCGACTTCCCGGCCTCAGCCCGACATCAATGCCCAATAACTCCAGGTCTAGGATGCCCGGAACCATTTCCCAAGCCCCTTCTAGCACCGAAAACACCCCGCCAGCCGTCATTCGCTTATCAAAACCCATTTCTTCGCTGGTAGCTCCCACAATGAGCCGACCATCTGATCTGGGTACAAGGTAGGCCTTTCTGCCGCGAACCACGTGATTTAGTTCAAATGGACGATCCATTTTGAGCTCCAATATCTGTCCTTTGACCGGTCGTACTGGAGGTACATCAGGGGTAGGAATTCCGGCAATTTGTCGACTCCAGGCTCCGGCTGCGATCACAGCGACATTGGCCGTAACTGGTGGGCGCCCTTCAATCTGAACGTCGACCATATCACCCGAAAAAACGATTCCTAAAACTTCCGCTTCTTCGATAATTTGACCTCCCAGATTGGAGATGGCCCTTTGCAGTCCTTTCAATACCAGTCGATTGTCGACGGCGTGGTCTTCAGATGCAAACACCGAAGCCACGATTCTTGGGGACAAAAAGGGTTCTAAATCGAGCGTTTCTTCTCTTGAGAGCCATTCGACCGGGTAATGGTTCTCCTTTTGGAAATCGAATCCACGTTTCAACGCCGTGGCAGCATCCGCATCGTGTGCGACGATGAGTGTTCCATTCGAGCGATAGTCGACCTGGATACCTGAATCCGATTCCAATTCCCGGGCAAACTCAGGCCAAATTCGGAGCGATTCACGACAAAGGTGATATAGTTCTAATTCCTCGAATCCAACTTCTGCCGATGCTGCCAACATACCCGCGGCCACTCTGGAGGCCTCTGCGCCGACTTTACCCTTTTCGACAACGGTCACCTGGTGACCTTCCCTTACCAATCTCCAAGCGATGGATAGGCCGATTATGCCCCCTCCAATCACTACAGTCGATAAGTTTTTCATGCCGATTCAGATGCGTTCACATCCGCCAAATTTTGAAGCGATTCCAATGCTTCATTCTAGGGTATCATCACCAAACAATTGTTAGACTTTTAAAGAATTTGCGTATTTAGTTAGATGGGGTTAGTGAGTTAAATAATACGTTTTTCCAGTCTATGAAGGGACATTATGACACCGTAATAGCCGGAGGAGGGTTGGCAGGTGCCTCATCTGCAAAAGCGCTATCTATTGCTGGTCAAAAAGTGTGTTTGCTGGATAAAGGATTGTTTGCATCGGGAGCATCCGGGAGCGGGTTGGCCCTGGTCTCTCCGATGATGTCTCGAAAAGGTCGACCTGTCTGGAATGTGCGTGAAGCACTCGATATTCTAGGTTTCGAGGATACGGGCCTTCTGAGGCCTGCCAATTCGTTAGAACAAGCCGCTTATTTTGAAGAATCATCCCTTCAAAACCCGGATTTGGGTACCTGGATTAGCTCTGGGGAAGCGGCTGGTACTTTTCCTTATTTGTTAGCCCCCTTTGGATTGGTTCTCGTGCACCGCGGATATGCCATCGACCTGGCCACGACGACCAAATCGTGGATTGATGAAGCGGTGGATAGCGGTTGTGAGGCAATTGAAAACGTTTCCGTCGTCTCCTGGAGCGAAAGACGAGATCATGTAGTGGTCATTTTATCCAATGGGGACGAAATTCAAGCTAGTCGCCTGTTACTGACAATGGGCCCGGAGCTGGCGGACCATCCAGAAACCCGCGATCTAAATTTGCATCCCATAAAAGGTCAACGGATAAGACTCAAAAAACCACTCGGTTGGTATCCATCCATTCTGCCAATTTCAGGAGCAGGATTTATCCTAGATGAAGGCGCGACCTTGAGTATCGGGGCGACGTTTGAACACGACTGGACGGAGAGTGGCCCGACGGCAGCAGGACGGCTGGAGCTATTGGATCAAGCTGCCGAAATGATTCCCGATATTCGTCAAATGGAAGTCGTGGAGCACATCTCTGGTATCCGAGTTACCGTTCCTGGCACTCGGATGCCCATGTTAGGGCTGCTTCCCAACCATATCCGAACGTGGGTCTTTACCGGACTTGGCTCTAAAGGCGTTTTGATGGCCGCCCTTTTTGGTACGAAGATGCCGGACTTTTTCAACGATATCACGCGAATTCCGTCAAGTTGCCGGGTAGCCATTCGTACAGCAAAAGTCTAAAATGTGTAACTTGTCTCCGCGAACATTTTAATCTTCTTCGACCGGATATTCCTATGGCACCACTAACCACCTCTCGAATCGCCGACATTTTGGAGAACGAAGCATCGTATTTACTGGATCATCAATGTTCTACGATAGATAAAGGGCATCTTCACCTCCCCGGTCCCGATTTTGTCGAGCGCGTGTGGATGAGCTCCGATCGCAATATTCCCACGCTCAATTCGATGCAGCGCCTTTTTGGACACGGACGGATGGCCAACACCGGATACGTCTCCATTTTGCCGGTTGACCAAGGGATTGAGCATTCAGCGGGTGCCTCTTTTGCCAAGAATCCCATTTATTTTGACCCAGAGAATATTGTCAAATTGGCTATTGAAGGCGGATGTAATGGCGTCGCAAGTACGTATGGGGTCTTGGGTGCAGTGGCCCGCAAGTATGCCCACCGCATTCCGTTCATTATGAAAGTAAATCACAATGAGCTGCTGACGTATCCCAACCAATTCGACCAAATCATGTTTGCCCAGGTCAAGGAGGCATGGAACATGGGTTGCGTAGGCATTGGAGCGACCATTTACTTCGGATCCGAAGAATCCGGACGGCAACTTCAGGAAGTAACAGAAGCATTCGCCATTGCGCACGAACTCGGTATGATGACGATTCTGTGGTGTTATGTGCGTAACAACGGTTTCACGGTAAATGGTGTCAACCACGAAACCAGTGCTGATTTGACGGGACAGGCCAATCATTTGGGGGCAACGATTGAAGCCGACATTCTCAAGCAAAAGCAACCCACACAAAACGGTGGCTTCAAAGCGCTCAACTCTGGTTCTTCCTCCTACGGAAAACTAGATAATCGAATGTACTCGGATCTTTCGAGCGATCATCCAATTGATTTAACCCGATATCAGGTGGCCAATGGCTATATGGGCCGCGCCGGATTGATCAATTCAGGTGGTGCATCAGGCTCCAATGACCTTCAACAGGCCGTAAAAACGGCTGTTATCAATAAGCGAGCCGGGGGCATGGGGTTGATTTCAGGACGAAAGGCCTTCCAGCGCCCAATGAGGGAAGGCGTGGAGATTCTCCATGGCATTCAGGATATCTATTTGAATAACGAAATCACGATTGCGTGATTTTCGGGCAATAGTCTCGTTTTCACGATAGCTAATTTTTATGATTGATTGACTCTGGACCCCGGCTTGGATGAAACATCCAAGCCGGGGCCCACCGTATATTGCGCCTCTTCACTTTGCCAGAACAGGCTTTTAATCGACCGACGGGCATCATCATTCAGGAAGACAATACAGATTCAGTTATGGGCGACAAACCGGCAAAAAAAACAACCGCAAACGCGAATCCGAAAGCGGCTTCCGGTGGGAATAAATCAGCCGGTAGCCCGGCCGTAAAAGGATCGAAATCGGTCCCAGCGCCAAAGAATACCTCAAAAAGACCGCTTGGTATTTCAATGACCGTCCCTCCACCCGCCGGTCCAAGCCTTTTGGATCAATACACCGCTCATTATCCGGAATGGGCCAAAGAATTTGCCCGAAAGTATTTTACCAAGACGCTAACGCAGTTTATTCTGTACGGTAACGTCCGCGATCTCGTCCCTAGTACCGACGACAGCGGCAAGCGATCGTACGTTTCGGTTCAGGAATTTCTACTGTCGGAGCTCTTTGCCTCGCGCGATCTCGTCCTGTTTTATGACCGCTCCAGTGGTATCCATTTCGCGGATAAGGAATCTCAGACCGATTTTAATCGCGCGCTTTCGGGCTACGACACCATTTTTGGAACAGATTACGCCCAAAAACTGCCGAAGGACCCTGTTCGGGTCTTAGCGGTGCTACAAAATTATTTTCGGATTCGGCTTGCCGATGGAAAACGCATCGCCTGCATTATTGATTATGCCGAGACCGTCATTCCGATGGCCGAAGCCTCCATGTATTCCGCCGAGGACCGCAACGCGTTGGTGTTTCTCCAGAAATGGGCTCACGACCCATTGTTTCTGAGTAGCGACTTTACCATCGCCCTTATCACCCAGAACCTGTCAGAACTGAACCAACAGATCGTTCAGAGTCCTTACACGGCTGAAATACAGATCCCCATACCTGATGAGAAATCACGCCTCGAATATGTGACGCATTATCTGGAAGGCCGCGAAAGTGACTGGGGACAGCATTCGGAGGTCGATGCACACGCTTTGGCCAACAATACGGCTGGGCTGGGATACATTCAGCTTCGATCGATTCTGGCTGATGTAATCGAAAATCACACGTCGTTGACCTATGAAGTCCTTTCCAAGATGAAAAAAGAGTTCATCGAGGCAGAGGCTTACGGAATGCTCGAGTTCATGGAGACTGATTTATCGCTAGATATGGTGGCGGGTCATGCAATGGCTAAAGACCATCTCCGGGCCGCCGCCAAGGCGCTCAAAGCCGGTCGACCTGACGTCATGCCTATGGGATATTTAGTAAGCGGTCCTGTTGGCACGGGGAAAACGTTCTCAATTATGTGTTTTGCCGGCGAAATCGGCGTGCCCATGGTCAAATTGAAGAACTTTCGTTCGCAATGGCAGGGCCAAACCGAAGCAAACCTTGAAAAGATATTAACGTTGCTTCAAGCCATGACGCCGGTGGCCGTGATGATTGACGAAGCGGATGCGGCGCTTGGAAACCGAGGTGCCGACGGCGATTCCGGAGTATCCAAAAGGGTGTTCGGTCAGATAGCACAGTTCATGTCCCAGTCCAAAAACCGAGGCAAAGTCATTTGGTTTTTGCTCACGGCGCGCCCAGATTACATGCCTGTTGACCTCAAACGGCAGGGTCGTGCGGAAGAACATATTGCCCTCTTCTACCCTTCTACGAGGCAAGAAAGAGAAGAATTGCTGACCGTCATGTTAAAAAGAACCGGCGTTGACATCCCAATGAGCGAAGTTCCGGTGGCGCTGCTCAACGGCGAGCGCACGTTCTCGGGTGCCGATATGGAAGCATTACTGACGCGAGCCAAATTCCGAGCGGCATCAACCCCTCGTTCCAAAGGCAAGGTAACGCTGAAAATATTGCAGGAGGTCGTGGATGATTTTATGCCTCCGACCTATCCTCTTGAAGTTGAGTTGCAGACGTTAGTGGCCGTTTTAGAGTGCACCAGTAAAGCTCTTTTACCCGAGATGTATCGCACAATGGATCGCGAAACGATTGTTCGCCGCGTGGATGAGCTCTCTCACTTGATCAAGTAAGACCTGCAAACCCCAGGGCTAGGAGAACCCAAAAGGTATTCTAACCCTTTTTTGATTTTTTCTTTTCGGCAGATTGCTCTGCATCTAGCAATCTTTCATACAGTTCCCAACTGATCAGCACCGCGTAGGGACTGTTGTTTTTTTGAATCAGAATCCCACGCTCAATCTGTTTAGCGTACTCAACCAATTCTGAGGTATTTGACCTCAATTCAGTGATTGTAGCGATGGCATCGATGCCTTTAGTTAAATACATGGTGTTATAAATACTTTATTTAACTATAAATATACTTCTAAATTCATATCGTAAAAAACACTTATACGTGTCCTTCTTTGGAAGCCGGGGAGCAGATAATAACAAATAACAACATAAACTTTGCAATGAATTTATCTTTTTCTTTTCAATAAATGTCTAAGTCTTCTCCAGGTTTTCAGAGCGTTTACCTTAAAATCAGCCCCATTTTGCAGAAAAACCCTGAATCGTGATTGGGTTTTTAAAATTCCCTGCCTTTGTTTTGACCCTATATATTGTCGTCAACTTCACTACTTTATTCCACCCACAGAGTCTTTCCTCCTTAATGGCACCCACATGTTTTTGTGCAAAGTAACCGGCACTGTAGTGTCGAGTCGAAAAGATGTCACCTTTCGAGACGGTAAACTGCTCGTCGTTCACCCCATTGACACCATAGGGGACCTTGATGGCGAGTTGGACATGTTAGCTATCGATCCAGGATATGGGGCCGGCATGGGCGACACCGTCTTGGTTGCCAAGGAAGGATCCGTTGTGCGCCAATTGATGAAGGGTAAAGACGTGCCCGCCAATGTCATCATTTTGGGAATTGTGGACGGCTGGTCGGCCGAAGCCTAGCTCAGGATTCTTTATTCCGCTCAAATACATATTGTGTCGATACGGAGCGGAGAGTACATTCAATGCTCTCTGCAACAACCAGACTATCGATTTCAATGAAGGGTCTTCTTCGAACTCGCAAGCGCATAGGTATTCCAGTTCGGATCCTATTAGTCGTTTTCACACTCTCCCTAGTCCTGCCCCAGGCGTCATTCGGACAAAAGAATAGTCCTGACATTCCAAAAGTGTCGAACGTGGTGGCCATCCAAGGCGCGACCGTCGTGGTATCACCCGGAAACACCATTGAGGATGCAACGGTAGTTTTTAGAAACGGCGTCATTGAAGCCGTCGGTAAACGGGCAACTGTTCCGTATGATGCCGAGATACTCGATGGCAAGGGGCTGACCGTGTATGCCGGCTTTATTGATGCCATGTCGCAGATAGGCGTGCCGGCACCTGACAACAACGCTCCGCAGCAAAACGTTGCGGATAGAAGTAATCCGACTTTCGATCAAGCGGGAATCACGCCGCAGCTCGATGTTCGATCGGTTTTAATGCCGTCGGACTCTTCCGTCTACGCGTTTCGCAAGTTGGGCTTTACCACGGCACATGTGGTTCCTCAAGGTCGAATGTTGCCCGGAACGAGTGCCATCATTCTGTTGTCTGGTGATGATGCAGATGCGATGGTACTTCGTGGCGACCAATCTATGTTTTTCCAATTTGCGGGAGCCAGGGGGGTGTATCCGGGAACGCCGATGGGAGTCATGGCCAAATTTAGGCGTCTGTACATAGAATCGGATCGCCGAATTCGTTTAAACGAAATGTATCGGCAAAATCCAGCAGGTATGTCGCGTCCTCCTTCAGATGTGGTACACGAAGCCTTTTTTCCGGTGATCACGCAAAATCGTCCTGTTTTCGTCTTTACCCAGAATGCCCTTGAAGTGCACCGCGCGCTGACATTGAAAAGCGAGCTCAAATTTAATATGGTGCTAACCGGCCTATCGAATGGTTTCGATACCATTGAGAAGGTCAAAGCGTCAGGAGTTCCCGTTGCCTTGACCCTTGGCGTTCCGGCTAAACCAGAGTGGGCGGCCAAAGTCAAAGCGGATTCCCTAGAGCAGATATTGGCTTCTTTTAACGACGATACCCGCACGGCTACTTTTAAAGATATCGAAGCCGAAAAACGGAATCTCGAGGCCAAACAATTGATTTCACGGAAGCAATATCTGGCCTTGCCGAGCCAGTTTGCGGCCGCAAGCGTACCCTTCTCCTTTACCTCTTTTGGCGTGAAGGCAGACGATGTAGCGTCGAATTTGCGAGAGTACACTGCAGCCGGCCTTAGTAAAGTCCAAGCACTCGCCGCTTTGACTACTACACCGGCGGGCCTACTTGGCCTATCTGCCTCCATGGGCAGTGTTGAAGTCGGCAAAATGGCCAATCTAGTAGTTAGCTCTGGCGACGTATTCGAGGAATCGTCGTTCGTCCAATTCGTATTTGTAAATGGCCAAAAATTTGAATACGAACGTCCCAAAAGCAAAGAAGAATCCGCCTCTAACGGTAGCAAAGGTCAATAATCGCTATGAAAAATAAACTATTTGTCGCCGCACTTGGACTTATTCTAACGACTCAAATCGGGTTTGCTCAGGACGTCCTGATTCGGCATGCGACGGTATTGACCATTACCAAAGGCACGCTTCCAGACACCGATGTGCTCATTAGGGATGGGATTATCACTGAAATTGGAACGAATCTTCGTGCTCCGCGCGGCATCGAGGAAGTCGACGCGACTGGAAAATTCCTCATGCCCGGTATTATTGATGCGCATTCGCACATCGCGCTTACCAGCATTAACGAAGGATCGAGTCCCGTCTCTGCAGAAGTGACCATGGAAGATGTTATTGATCCTTACGATATCGGCATTTACCGCGCCCTAGCCGGCGGCGTTACTACCTCGCACACGATGCATGGATCGGCCAACGTAATTGGCGGACAAAATGAAACCATCAAGCATCGATACGGAAAAAGGGACCCTGACGAACTTCGGTTCGTTGGCGCCCCCCGAACGATCAAATTTGCACTCGGTGAAAATCCCACTCGATCCCACGGACGCCGGGGATCCCAAGGAGGTGGAGGAATTGTACCAGCCACGAGAATGGGAGTTGAACAAGTACTTCGGTCTTCCTTCGAGAATGGTAAGCGGTATATGGAGGCTTGGGATGCGTACAATCAAGCAGTGAAAACAAATCCTCGGGCGGTTTCACCCGAATACAATGATCGGTTGGAAGTTATGGCCGACATCTTGCGGGGCGATATTTTGGTCCATTGCCACAGCTACCGGGCAGATGAAATTGCGATGCTTTTGCGGGTATTGAAAGATTTTGGCGTTACGAAAATCACGTTTCAGCACGCAAATGAAGCATTCAAAGTAGCCCCTGAACTGGCTGAATTTGGTGCTACCGCCTCGGTTTTTGCCGATTGGTGGTCCTATAAAATGGAAGTCTACTACTCGACCGCCTACAATGCTGCCATTTTAATGCGCAACGGCGTTTTGACATCCATCAATTCTGATTCGCGTGAATTTATCAGACATCTCTATCATGAAGCGGCCAAAAGTCAGCGCTACGGTGGACTCTCAGATGATGAATCCCTTTCGATGATCACCATTAACCCGGCCACACAATTAGGCATTCAAGATCGGGTTGGATCGATCGAAATTGGGAAAGACGGAGACGTCGTCCTCTATGATTCGCATCCTCTATCCGTTTATGCGATCCCGATGCAAACGTACGTTGACGGTAAAAAGTACTTTGATCGACTCACAGATCCCGACGATATGCGTATCCAGGTCAATCCTACGGCCAGTTTTAACTCATACGAAACGCAGATTACGGGTAAAGATCATTTCCACGGAGAAAACGAAATCCTGGATTTTGAAGATCTATTTGGCGTGGAATTCGAGTCCACAACGTCCACTTCCAAGTCTAATTAATACTGAGCGCTGGAAAAATGAATCTTATTCTAACCATAGTTCTTGGCTTCCTGTCCTTTGTTCAACAGCAAGAACAAGAGCCAAAAGCGCGTCAGGGAACCTACGCCATAACCAATGCGCGGATTGAAACCGTTTCCAATGGGACCATCGAAAACGGAACGATTGTCATTCAGGGTGATCGGATTATTGCCGTCGGTAAGAATGTAGCCATTCCATCTGGTGCGGAAATTATTGACGGAACCGGACTACATGTCTATCCCGGGATGATTGATTCCGGAACCAGCCTCGGTCTGACGGAGATCGGGTCTGTCGCCGAAACCGACGACACCAATGAGATAGGCGATATTACTCCCCACATGGACGCGCTTACGGCTATTAACCCAAATGCAACTGCCATCCCGGTTACACGTCTTTCCGGTGTGACAACCGTCATCGCAGAACCTTCTGGCGGGCTGTTCCCTGGAACCGCCGCTATGATCAATCTTTTTGGTTATACCGCGGAGCAGATGCAGGCTGGCAATGCTAAAATGTTGGTTCTTCAGTTCCCGGTCAAGCCATCGGGTGGTGGCTTCGGAGGCGGAGGCGGATTTGGAGGTGGTGGTAACAGTGATCCTGAAGCCGAATACAAAAAGGCCATGGACAAACTGAACGAGGTCTGGAATCGAGCAGAGCTTTATAACCGCATTGAAGAAGCCTATCAGGCCAATCCACAAGGAAAAGAACGTCCCGTGTATGCGCCAGAAATGGACGCTATTCGTCCGGTTCTGTTAGGCACTCGGACTTTGATGGTTAAAGTGGACCAAGAAGCGGCCATTTTAGCCGCAATCGCATGGGTGAAGGAGCGTAAAATTCAAAAAGTGGTTTTTTCGGGTGTGTCTGAAGGATGGAGAGTGGCGGATAAGCTGGCTGAAGCCGGGATTTCATGCCTAGTTGGCCCAATGCTCGCCACCCCTACTAGGGGTTCCGACCGATATGACCGGGCGTATGCCAATGTCGGCCTGATGTCTCAAGCCGGTGTCAAAGTGGCTATTCGAAGCGGTGAATCCGAAAACGTGCGTAATTTGCCTTTCAATGCTGGTTTTGCGGCGGCGTACGGCATGGGCAAGGAAGCAGCACTTAGAGCGGTCACCTTGGCTCCGGCGGAAATGTTTGGAATTGACAATGATTTCGGATCGCTTACCGTTGGTAAGAAAGCCAATTTGTTTATTTCAGATGGAGATCCGTTTGAAACATCAACCAACATTTTGGCTCTTTTCATCGACGGATTTAATGTCCCCATCGAGAGTCGTCATCTGGATCTATACAAAGAGTTTCTTAACCGTGATTCGGGCCGTTTGAAACCAGTAGAAGTGCTTCCAGCTGGCAATTAGTCGGAATCGGCATTGAGATCTCATCGACCCGAGAAGGTCGACTGGATATAGGCTTGTCCACTCGGTTAGGGATAGGTGTAGGTGGGCGAATTTACTAGTCTACAGTCCTTTCGGTTCTTTTGATTGCGTCCCAATGTGCGTCCATCTGTTCCAGTGTCGCGTCCACAAGCGATATCCCCTCTGTTTCAAGCGCTTGCTCTACTCCCTGAAATCGGCGAATAAATTTATCATTCGTGCGGCCTAAAGCATTTTCAGGGTTGATACCGACTTTTCTGGCATAATTGATCAGAGCGAACAAAACGTCCCCCAATTCCTTTTCCTGTTCCTGGAGCGATGCCCCAGCGCCCGCCAGTTCTCTAAATTCGCCTAGTTCTTCTTCTACTTTAGTCCAAGCATCTTTGGGTGCTGGAAAATCGAAGCCCACGCCCGCCGCCTTTTCTTGCATTCGAAAAGCTCTTAGGAGTGATGGCAGGTGTCGCGGAACTCCCTCCATGGCCGACTTTTTTTCTCCTTCCCGTATTTTGATGGTTTCCCAGTTGGTTAATACCTCCTCGACGTTGGCCACTTTTACGTCGCCAAACACGTGAGGGTGGCGCCGGATCAACTTTTCCGTTTCCGTTTCTATCACTTCGGTCAAGGTGAACGAACCAGTCTCCGCCGCCATCACACTATGAAAGACCACGTGCAATAAAATATCTCCCAGCTCCTTTTTGAGATTTTTCCAGTCTTCCTGGTCGATGGCTTCGACCGTTTCGTAAGCTTCTTCTATAAGAAGGTGTTTGATGCTGTCGTGAGTTTGAACTTTGTCCCAGGGACAATCTCTACGCAACTGCCTTACAATGGCCACGAAATCGGCAAAAGCTTCTAGTGAAGCTCCGGTTTCCGTAAAAGCAGGATCAAATATTTTCATGCTCATTGGTATGAGGCGGGTTTTGAATCAGAATGGAGATTCAGAAAGGAGTTGTTTAGCGGCATCGACTTATGAAAAACAGAGCTCCTTGTTGAAAACTTTTACTCCCATCAGTAGATCTTTTTTTACTCGAATCGTTCAAATTTGGGAGAAGACAAATTGGAAAGGCAAACGTTTTGACACGCTGTGACAGAGGGTTGTCATTCTTGATTTGTTTCTTTCAAAGTTAAGTTACAAATCGTTCCCCTGCGGCTCTATGAAAAGAGCGCGTTTAAAAGCAGGGGGTATCAATACAACCACACCCTTTGCATCTCCTGGTGGTTTCCGAAGATGTACGACCTCGTCAACTCGTTTGATTGGGAAAAGGCCGGCTTGCCGGTGGACACGAATAGAATCGCCAGGGGCTCATGTAAAATATATTCAGGAGGTGTTAGATGGCACGTGGAGTAAATAAGGTAATTCTTGTAGGTAATTTGGGTAAAGATCCTGAGTTGCGCTACACAGGAAGCGGGACGGCAGTTTGCAATTTCACTCTCGCAACCAACGAATCTTACAAAGATACCAATGGCGAAACGGTCGAGAAGACCGAATGGCATAACATGGTAGTCTGGAGTCGGTTAGCGGAGATATGTAATGAATACCTAAAAAAAGGATCACAAGCGTATTTCGAAGGCGCCATTCAGACCCGTTCTTATGAGGATAAGGATGGCAATACTAAGTACATCACTGAAATCAAAGTGAAGGAGATGATGATGTTGAGCGGCCGGGAATCCGGTGGAAGTTCAAACGGTTCGTCTTCGTTCTCACAGAGCAAATCGTCGGCGCCAGCAATGGCAAAAGCCTCGGCATCAGGCCCAAGTGATGATTATACGTTTGAACCTGACGACGACCTTCCGTTCTAACGCGATTTCCAAATTCAATTCGACAACTGGGTCGATTGGGATTTCCCCTTTCGACCTTAAAGTCTTTTGAATTAAGCAATCTTGGTGGCGCGGCGATGCGA
>JAQBZH010000025.1 GCA_027622005.1 Bacteroidota bacterium
CACCCATTGACGTCGTACCTTAACCAAAAACCTCTACTTTTGAATGCCCCGAAATTTGGGGAAGCTTACAAGAGCATCCGCGTCACAGCCAGACATGACAGCCAAAAAGGGCAGAAAAAGCAAGTAGATCCAGAGGTAACGAAGATTTTTCATAAACAGACGGAAATGATTCGGTTATAATCGGAAGTACGAACGTCGATGTTGTTCGTTTCTCTACTTAATATTGAATCAGTGAATGGCAAGTCAAGCCGGGTTTCAATTTGGATTGGCCGTCCAAAAAGGTCAGATTGATTAGAAAGCTGTATCCAGCAATTTGAGCACCGGCGCTTTCCGCAAGTCGTTGGGCCGCCGCCGCAGTACCGCCCGTTGCAATGACGTCGTCGTGAATGAGCACTATATCGCTTTCGTCCAGCGCATCCGTGTGCATTTCAATGGTATCAATCCCGTATTCGAGACCGTAGCTTTCCTTTAATGTTGAAAAAGGGAGCTTTCCTTCTTTTCGGACCGGCACGAAGCCAGCACCTAGCCTTTCGGCCAACATCGCTCCTAAAATGAATCCACGGGATTCGATTCCGATCACTTTAGTAATACGAGCGTCCTTCCACGGCTCAGCCAATGCGATAACAGCCAATTTTAATAGCTTGGGATCGGCTAAAACGGGAGTGATGTCTTTAAACTGAATACCCGGTTTGGGAAAATCAGGAATGGTTCTGACGGTAGCTTTAAGAAGGTCGAGCATGCTGTTATGCCCGTTCAATTTCCACCATTGGTCGATAGAAACAGGCCTTTATCGTATTCAGATTTGTACGCGACAACGGCCTGGTAGATGGCATTGGCAAGATATTCTTGCCCGTCAATCGAGGCCATGAACGATGCTTCTCCGGCGTTAGAAATAAATCCTAATTCCACAAGGATTGAGGGCATCGATGCGCCATAAAGTACATAAAAACCGGCCTGTTTAACACCTCTGCTTTTGCGTCCTACGCGGTCTTCGAACTGATTTTCGACCAGGTCCGCCAGAAATTGGCTTTGCCTCATGTAAGCGCTTTGTGCAAGGGTTTGCATGACTGCGAGTCGAGCATCGATTTGTTCATACTGGGTTGGATCGTCTTCAAACTGAATTACCTCGTTTTCACGCTCCATAACCTGTTTGGCGGCATCCGACTTGTGCAGACCCAAGAAAAACGTTTCCGTACCTGTAGCCGATCGATTAGGAGCGGAATTCGCATGAATAGAGATAAACAGTTTGGCGCCAGCTTTATTGGCCAAATGCCCGCGCCCTTGAAGCGAAATAAATTCGTCCGAATCCCGAGTGTAGATGACGTTTAAGCCCAGTTTTTCTCTTAAATACTCGCCGACTTTTAGCGCCACGTCCAATACAATGTTTTTCTCTTTTAAACCGCCGGGACCTACAGCTCCAGAGTCCTTTCCTCCGTGTCCTGCATCGATCACGATGGTGTCAAGCGTCCATCGCTCGCCCGAAACGGGCTCTGATGTAGGGATCGTCAATTTTCCTGAACCAGACTGCCCAATTGAGATCAACAAATCATTCGAGCTTTCGTCTCGGTACGCGTTGGCTGCCAAGCCAGGCCGATCAAGTGTCAGTCGAATAACGACGTCTTGACCTGACTCGTTGATGTCGTACGATTGAATAGGCAAAATCGGATTGTCTAAAATTCGGTTCTTCGACAATTCTGTTCTGAATAGCCGGATCGACAAGGTGCCGTTGCCGTCCGCGACGGGCAGACTATGGGCACCTAATTTTTCTGAGACGTGTATGCGGACCACCAGTCCGCCGTTCAGCAACGACTTTGCAAACGATACTCTTTCCACAAGCGTCGACGACGGCGTGGCCTGAGGCTGGCGGGCAGATGCCGAAGCTGGGATTAACAAAAGAACAGCTAAAAATACCCACGCACAGATACGCCATTCGGAAAGCGCCGAATCGACTCGGAGGGTATTTTTTTGAATAAATGTTGGCATAATCGAATTCAGGCAAGTCTAATGCCAAAGCCAAGAAAAAGTTGAGAAAGTCCTAAAAAAGGTTGGGCGGGGGCATTATGCCCCCGCCCAACCTGTCAACCACCCATTCTAGAAGGAATTTGACTCTCATCGACCGGAATCAGATTCAGCGCAAACGGAATGAATTTCCGCCCAAACTGAGCCCAAGTCCGATCTTTAAACCCTACCAATCAAATTTTTCAGCCTGGCCTAAGAGTTCTTTTTTGCGTCTGCTGATAATGTCGCTCTTGTTAGCAGACCGTTCTCCCATCTTTTGCTCTAGCTTTTCGAGCTCAGCGCGCATTTTATTGATGTGCGTTTCGTTTGACTCTTGTTTGGCTGCGTAAATATCGGATAGCAATTGATCCAATTCCGCTTCCATTGTAGCGGTGTCACCTTCTTCATGACGGATTTTCATGGCTAACTCACGCGATTTCATTTCCATTTTCATGACCTCGCCATTTGACTCCATGTGGAGTCCATTGGCTAATACCGAGAAAGCGCCACCATCATGGGAAAACTCAAAAACGCGGTCCATCATAGGTGCCATTCGGGATTGAATCCTGGCTTCTCCCAATTCGGAAGTCATCCGGTTAATCATCGGAGCTATTCCGCGGCGAATACGTGCGCCTTCGCCGTCAGCCGACATACTACGATCAAATCTAACATGTCCTCCGTTTAAGCTTTCAGTGTGCTCGGAATCCTCATCACCAGAAAAGAAAAGGGACATCGTTTTGGAGTCCCCGTCTTCAGATTTAAACTCGATTTTTTTACCTGCTTTGCCGCCATCGGCCACGATCTCACCATCAACGAAGACTTTTCCGTCTTTGACTTCGACGACGATCGTTTTCCCGGATGCATCACCCTTTTTGGCCCGACTTCGGACCACGACTTTTTCGTCTTTTTTGTCTTGAGCGGCGGCGTCAATCGCCATGAAAGCGAAAGACGAGGCCAAAAGAGCCAGACTTAGGCACAGGCGCATGGATTGTTGTAAGGTTTTCATGTTTGTTTTTGTTTTGTACAGGGCCTAAAAAATTGAAATTGGTAAATTGGAATTGGCACTTTGAAAAAGCTCAGATCTACCATCGGTATTGATCAAGAAGCTCTTTGATTCGCTTTTCTACGATGTCACTTCTTAGCGCTTCGCGTTCTTTGAGCTTTTTTTGCATCTCGTTTAGCTTGGCAGAAAGTTGTTCGATCTCTGTTTTACGATTTTCTTGTTTCAGCTGAAATATTTCATTTAATGCCTTTCGAAGCTGCGAGGCGATGCGTTCTTGCTCAGCCCGAGTAGATGCTTCGCGGATTTTCATTGCCAAATGATGTGTTTCCATTTCCATTTCCTGCTCTCGCATCAAGCGGTCGTATAGGCTCTGGTCCATAGCGTGTACATCTGCGAAGTAAGCTTCGAGCTGAACCTGAGGAAATGACTGCGCCATTCTGGCCACATTTTCCGCCCCCAACTTCAATTGCATGGCGATTTTAGCAGCTTCAGGTTCGCGAGCAGGGTCAATTTTAAACCGTAGGTTATTGAATTCCTGTGCTCGTTCGTTGAGAGCTTCCACATAGTGGGCCATGGGCTTTTCGCCTTCGAGTCTTCGAACGGTATACGTAGTCGGTGCTTGCCTTCTTTCATACAATTTGATAGGCACTTCTTTGGAGTTCGGCGAGAAATAAATGGAGTATTGCGCATCGGCCAGTTCCTGCTTGGATGCTTCGACTAATGTTCCATCTTTAATGGCATAGACGATATTGTTGATTTCAAGCAAAGCATTGTCGTTGCTCCAAAAAGTCAAATTGGTCTGCTTGTCGATATTCAACAGCGATTTGGGAAGCCGACTAACGGCTACCTGTTTTCCGTTGACGAAAACCTGACCTTTTTCAACAGCAACTTTGTGAGTGCTTGGGGTCTGTGCTTGGGCGTCAAATTCGCCCAAAGGCAACATTCCCATCAGGACTAAAAGAAATAGTAAACTGCGTTTCATAATTGATTTATTCTCCGCCTGACGGTGGGAGCCAAGGCGATAGTAGCTTTATTTCCGAATAGAGCCGACGGTTTGAAATCCGGGACGGTTTGAATTAGGCAGCGATTCAAGAGGCACAGCCGACTCGCCCCAGTCCAGTAAATCACTTGGTTTTAAAGAATTCAAACGGTCATTAACACTTGACAAGGTGGTTCGGTCATCCCACTCCAATTCACTGTCTTGCGAAGTAGAAGGAGAAACCGCGTCCCGGTGAGGAGGCACAAATCGGTACAGCGACTCGGGCGGAACTAGATCGTTGACTGCCGATTCCGCGAGCGGAATACGTTGATCTGAAGACCAATCAACGGAAAACAGTCCGACCCCGACACTAAAAAGGACAACCGCAGCGAAACTGAGAGCCGGTACCAAAACCTTCCTGAGCCGACTTCCGCGGGCTATCGGGCCACGATCCACTCGGGAATACATTCCAGACGGTTCGATTCCCGTCCGGGCGGCAGCCATGATGGTATTCATCACAGCAGCGTCCGGACGTTCACGCTTTCTTAGGTCCAATCGAAATTTGGCTTCACTAAGCGCAGTGTACTCTTCCTTCAGGTCGGGATTTCGCAACAGCGTCCGAAGATCGCTTTCGCTTTCGGATTCCCCGTACAAGTGAAGAAGTATGTCTCGTTTATCGTTTTTCATTTCTATTCAGCAACTTCCGTGAGATCCTTACTATGTTGCGCCATTAACTGACGTCTCAAATTGATCAGTGCATACCGCATCCGGCCCAAAGCCGTGTTAATAGAACAGCCGGTCAAATCAGCTATTTCTCTAAACGTCATGTCCGCCTCGTGCCGAAGGAGCAGCACCTCACGTTGTTCTTCCGGCAAGGCGTTAATGCAGTCCTTGAGTAGCTCAGATTGTTCACTACGATGAATCATCGTATCAATCAGCGGCGATTCGTCCGGAAGACGATCCCAGTAATCGACTTCGTCTTCTGTTTGAGAACTGGAAACGTCTTTCCACTTTTTCCGGGCTCGTAGGTGGTCGAGAGCACCATTTCGAGCAATTCTAAGTACCCAACCTAAAAATTTTCCTTGAACCGTGTAGGAAGCTCGTTTTTTCGACAGAGCAGAAATGACTTTTAGGAAGGTTTCTTGGAACAGATCGTTGGCCACCTCTCGATCGCGCACCATTCCCAGCAGGTATCCAAATACCCGTTCTTGATGTCGGTCTACCAGTATGCGGAACGCCTTTTCGTCGCCGTGTTCTACATACTGGAGTACCAAGTCTTCATCGGCTGGAAGCATAGAAGCAGTGGTGGATTCAGTAATGCGTTTGTAGGTACGAGCATTGACCATCTCTGGACTTTTACTCGTGCTTGCAAATGAAACGCATGGGCCCGCGCAATTATTGTGCGCCGCTCATAGCTTCCTGTAGAAAACGGAATTTTTACAATTTAGGTTCAGTATGAACCGTTTTAATTGCGACTCAGGAAGGATCTATTTAAAGATCTTGAACTGCTGACCCACCTGAATGGTGTTTGAAGTCAGCTGATTCCACTCTTTAAGATTCGCAACTGAAGTTCCATACTTCTGGGCAATCTCGATCAGGGTATCGCCACTTCTTACGGTGTGCGTTTGTACTGAGGACTGTCCTTTGCGAATAGTAATGCGTTGATCAACACGTAAGTTGGAACCCGTCAGATTATTCCAGTCTCTCAAACTGGCAATCGTGACATTGTGCGAGTCTGCGATGCCGCTAAGTGTATCACCTCTCTTTACGCGATAAACCGTAGGCTTAGCCTCAGTGACAGGCGCAGACCGTCCGTCAGTATAAATGGTGAGGCGTTGTCCGGAATTAATCCGAGATTTGGTCAGATTATTCCAGTCTCTCAAACTGGCAATCGTGACATTGTGCGAGTCTGCGATGCCGCTAAGTGTATCCCCGCTTTTTACCCGATAGGTAATTTTCGTTTCAGTTTTTGCTGGAGCTGGAGGAGGGGTAGGTTTGCTCTCCGTGTCCGCAGCCGTTGTTCTTAGGCTTGCTTGTTGAACAGGTGCTTCGGTCGATTTTGGTGACTCTTCCACGGCTGCCACATTCGTTGTAGGCATCATGATCGGCCGGGTTTGGCGGCGTGGATACTGAACGATGTTCTCCGTAATCGCCTCGAATTTAATAGACGGAAGCGCCCGTGCGTTGTCAGCTCCAGGTACGACCAAACGCTGTCCAATCCTCAAAGTGGTCGATTTTAAGCTGTTGCGTTCTTTCAATTGAGCAACAGAAACGCCAAACTGCGAGCCGACTCCACTAAGAGTATCGCCGCGCTTTACAATGTATTCACTCGCTGACTGGCGCTCTGCAACCGGGAGCTCAGCAAAAGCGGCTACGAACGCGTCGTGAGAGCCGACCGGAATCCTCAAGTTGAATGGTTCTGAAGAAGGGGGCAGAGACTCTCTGCGCAAACTTGGATTCAGCGCTTTGATGGTAGCTACGTCTGTTTTAGCCATCTCGGCAATGTCCTTGAGGTCGATCATTCCAGTCACTGGAACCATCGAATAGGCATATTGTGGACCTTCTGATTCCCGTCTTAAGCCAAACGTTTCTGGGTTAGACGCGATCAAGGAAGTAGCAATGAAGGTCGGAACGTAGTTCCTGGTCTCTGTCGGCAGATAAGGATAAATATCCCAATAGGTTGGTTTGGACTTCCCGCTGCGTGCAATAGCTCGTTTAATACATCGAGGACTACAATTGTACCCGGCAAGTGCTATTTGCCAGTCCTTTCCGTATTGATAATACAGGTCCTTTAAGTGTTTGGCCGCTGCTTTGGTTGCCAATTCAGGATCCATGCGGTCATCCACCCATGCATCCACATTCAGGTCGTAATATCTTCCGGTCGCTGAAATGAACTGCCACATTCCAACCGCACTTGCCCAGCTTCTTGCTCTAGGATTAAGGCCGGATTCGATCATACCTAAGTATTTCAGCTCATCCGGGATTCCTTCCTCTGCGAATATCTTCTCAACCATCGGGAAATACGTGTCGGCCCGGCCCAGCCATCCCAGCAATGTGTCTCTTCTTTTTTGTAAAAGAAATTCCATACTGCTCTCAACCAAGCGGTTCATGGTCATTTCAACTTGCGTTCCAACCGGTTGTAACCCAGTTGGAACTAGGTCTTCAAGTAGGGGATCTTTGACAGATTCCAACTCAGCGAACATGGCCTTCCGAAGGTCATAAATATCGCCAAATGCCGCAAAAAGGGTATCCGAGGGGCCGTAAACGCGCTCGTACTCACCTACCAGCGTCGTATAAATGTGTGAAAACCTCGAGTCCTGGACAATATCATCCATGACCAACATTTGACCCAAATCGCTGATGGCTAGATCTAATATGAAAACGATAGCGTCTTCATCGTTTCGCGCTTCCGCGGACATGATATCAGACTGATATCCGTACAGCGTGGACAACTTTTCCAAATACAGAAACGCCGGGGTTTGATCTTCTAAGAAGGACCGATTGGAGAGGTCTTTTGACGTCTCGCTTTCCATCGATTGCGGCGGAAGGACTTTGACGCTTTTGGTCGTGGAACTGGCCCGGTTTTGACCAAAAAGGCTGACCGGAGAGAATGCCAGTAGGGCAATAATAAATCCAACGTTCAATCGGTTGATCAAGGAACTCGGAAGACTATTGGAGTGGCGCAAATTTGCCTCACGGTTGCGACCCCGAAAGGTCCAATAACGGATATCGGTCGAGATGTCTTAATGTAACATCTCACCGTGATTCCTTATCCGTGTGAACGATAAGGAGTTGAGTAATATAATAAACGGTACAGTCGGTTCCCGGACAAGTGCAATTCCTCCGACTGTTAACGCTTGAGACCCACTTTAAAGTGGAATGTTGCCGTGTTTTTTCTTTGGGTTATTCACCACTTTATTTTTTAGCATTTCCAGACCTCGAATGACGCGGGTTCGGGTAGACGATGGTTCAATGACATCATCCACATATCCATATTCAGCAGCCACGTATGGATTCAAAAACCGGTCCCTATAATCTTCAATGATTTTTTCTTCGGTAGATTTAGGATCCTCTGCGGAATCAATTTGCCTACGATAAATAATTTCTACCGCGCCTTTAGGGCCCATTACGGCAATTTCAGCCGTTGGCCAGGCAAAATTTAGATCGCCTCGGATGTGTTTCGAATTCATCACATCGTAGGCACCACCGTAGGCTTTTCGGGTGATTATCGTGATTTTCGGTACGGTTGCTTCGCAAAAAGCGTATAACAACTTAGCTCCGTTTCGGATGATACCGCGCCATTCCTGATCGGTACCAGGCATAAAACCGGGGACATCTTCGAAAACAAGCAGCGGAATATTGAACGCATCACAAAAACGAACAAAGCGAGCGCCTTTGATGGATGAATCGATATCCAAAACACCGGCTAAAACGGCTGGATTGTTGGCAACCACGCCAACCGATTGGCCGTTCATTCGCGCAAATCCTACGATAATATTGGGCGCAAAGTCGGCATGAAGCTCAAAAAAGTGCCCATCATCAACAATTTTAGCAAGAACAGACCGCATTTCGTACGGCTTGTTTGGGTTGGACGGGACCACTTCGTCCAGGGTATGGTCCGCGCGATCAACGGGATCGGATGTAGCCTTTCTAGGGGCTGAATCTTCGCAGTTAGATGGTAAATACGAGTATAATTCCCGAATAGCCATGAGGCACTCGGCCTCACTTTTACATGCCATGTGGGCTACACCGCTCTTCGAGGCGTGCGTATCCGCGCCTCCCAATTCCTCCGATGTTACAGATTCTTGGGTCACTGTTTTGACCACATTCGGTCCGGTTACAAACATGTAACTGGATTTTTTAACCATAAAAATGAAGTCTGTTATGGCGGGGGAGTACACCGCACCACCTGCACAAGGACCCATTATGGCTGAAATCTGTGGTACCACTCCCGATGCGAGGGTGTTCTGGAGGAATATATCTGCATATCCTCCGAGCGAAACGACCCCCTCCTGAATGCGAGCTCCGCCAGAATCATTTAATCCAATCACTGGCGCGCCATTTTCGAGGGCCAATTTCATGATTTTGATGATTTTCTGCGCGTGCGCTTGTCCCAATGAACCGCCAAAAACCGTAAAATCTTGGCTATAAACGTAAACCAAACGGCCATCTATCGTCCCATAACCGGTAACTACACCATCGCCGTAGGGCCGATTTTTTTCCTGTCCAAACTCGTGCGACTGGTGCCGCACAAACATCCCGAGCTCCTCGAAAGACCCATCATCCAAAAGAATTTCAAGGCGCTCGCGGGCGGTTAATTTTCCCTGTTCATGCTGCCGCCGAATTCGATCTTGACCCCCTCCCAGATTAGCTTCCTCACGCCGCTTCCGTAGGTCTTGAAACAATTCTTCGTTGGAGTGCATGTTGTTGTGGTGAAGAAGGGTTTTTGGGGTGTAGCAGGATTTCTTAAGATCGTAGCCCGGAATATCGAGATTCGACTGCATTCGTGAAATCCACGGCGGTCGCTGAGTAAATATCGACTTTAAATGGTCGGAAAACCTTATTGGCTATGATTTCTGACGCGGAAGTCCAATCAGGCGCCGTGGCCAATGACTGCATCGTTTCGTCGAACGCCGAGTGATTTCCCGCAAACAATTGCCAGATAAACCGTTCTTTTTGGGCGCTTTCCGAGCCTAAAACCAGGGCGCTAACGTCTGGTCGGGGCTCTGGTTTGGGGACAGTGACTTTGATATTGAGAACTTCTTTTTCAGGTCTCTCATCCTTTTCAGGTCGCTTTTCTTTTTCAGGGCCCTCTTTTGCAGGTCTCTCCTCTTTTTCAGGGCTCTGTTCGTTTTCTGGGTGCACATCTTTTTCAGCGTGCTCTTCCTTTTTACGGCTAAAGGCTTTCCAAAGCGGCTCTGCGGTGTTGGCCGATTCGGCCGGAGGTGAAGAGGAGTCCGCTTTCTGAAATTTCTTCCACAGCGGCAAGGCGACCTTTGGACTTGGGAGATCGGTCTCAACAGGATCGGTGGGGGCCGGAACTTCGCGTTGTATTGGGACCGGAGTGGGAATGATTGGAGATTCTTGAAGGGTCTCGACTGGCTCAAACGCGTCGTTCAAAAAATGGTCAATCAAGTCTTTGAGCGAGTCCAGAGACACCAATTCAGCTCGTTTCGAAGCTGCTGTTTCCTGAACAAACCGGCTCAATTTGCTTTGCCCTTTATCCTCAAAAAAGCGAACTACAAACGAAACAGGCAGCCCCGGCGTGGGAAGTTCTGCTAGTTTCACCAACGGACTTAACAGCTTTAACCAGGCCTTTGAATCGTAACGATCGGTTATTTGCAGGTCTACCTGATACAACGCATTAACGAACTCAACTTTAATAATGCGTTGCGTCTTTTTTCGGCTCAAATAGGCCTCGACCGCACGGCTTATGTAGGGGTAGTCCGAAAAATAGCCCGCTTTTCGAAGTAGATCGGCGGCAGAGATCGATGAAGAATCAGCTGCAAAAACAAATCGGACCAGTAAAGAAACGGGCGAAATCAAGTACTCCACAACATGTTCAACCGCTTGATGAACGGCTTTAGGCCATTCTGAAGCCGGAAAACGCGCCAGATTTCCCAGAGTCAAAACGGCTTGTTGTATCACCAGCTGATATTCGTCATCGTCGGCATCAAACCATTCAGACCGCACGTTGAGCAATTCAGCGGCTTCGATTTCCGAACGCCTCTGTAACGTAGTCACCAAAAAATGTTTGATGCCTGAAGGCAGCTCGGCCTCCAGGATTTGGGTTCTGGAATACGAATGTCCAGCTGGAAATTCCTGCAGGATTCGATTTTCTATCGACTGTATGGTCTGGTCTAGCATCCCTCTATTTTTTTGATCGCTCGGTCTTACGCCTAGATTTCGTGCTTGTTTTATAGCTTATGGACAAAATTAAATAGGGTGAAAACCCAATAGGTAATCAGCCGCGAATTCTAATTTTTGTAGGATTGGCTAAATGGACGATAAAAAGGGAATCTCAGACTGGTTCTGCACGTCTACCCCTCATGGAAATCATTCTAGGTTCGTGATCCAGAATACTTTCCTGAAAGATTTAAGCAATTTGGTGCCGGGCCGATAACAGTTGCGAGACGGACTCTGATTCATCCAGGATTTGTCTCAAGGCGGTTTGTCCTCAGGGAGAGCCCGGTCCTGTAAGGCCGGGCTCTTTCTATTTTTAACCGATTTTTACCGCATCTGAATCCAAGCATCCGCCAATTACAAAAGTGAAAAAATCCTTTCTTCAACTGCTGTTGTTTATTGCCGTCACCCTTCCTGCAACCGCACAGGAAAGCATACCTGAAACGTTAGACCTATTTATTGATTGTGGTCGCAGTTGTGATTTTGACTACATGCGAAGAGAAATACCCTACATCAATTACGTCCGTGATCGGGTTGGGGCAGACGTTCACTTACTAATTACCGAAGAGAGCACGGGGTCTGGTGGGCGGAATTTTAAACTGGAATTTATTGGATTAGACCAGCTTGCCTCCATGAAAGACGATCTTGCTTTCGTTGCTGGTTCGACGGACACGAGTAATGAAGTCCGTGAAGGGTTAACCAACACGATTGCAAGGGGCTTGGTTCGATTTTTGATGACTACAGAAATGGGAAAGCGAATAGAAGTGTCCGTCCCCGTTACGGAGCAGAGCACACTACCCGAAAACGTACAGGTTATTGATGACCCATGGAATTTTTGGGTATTTAATGTTCGGATGAGCGGTAGTTATGAAGCGGAAGAGTCCAACAGTAAAACAGTCATTGAAACCAATGTATCAGCGGACCGAGTAACCGAGGAGTGGAAGTTTCTGGTCTGGGGTAGAATGAATTACCGTGAAAGCCGATTCGACTTGAGTACGGGTACCATTCGCAGTTCCAATCGTGACGGAAGCGTCTACGGCCAGCTGGTTAAAAGCTTAAGTGAACGATGGTCCGCGGGGCTTACGACTTACACCAACACGTCATCCAGTAACAACACGAACTTATCGACCTCCATTTCTCCAACGGTTGAATTCAGCTTTTTCCCCTACACCGAATCTTCCACTCGCGATTTGAGGGCTCGTTATGAAATCAATCTTCGAAAGAACAGCTACGACGAGCTTACGGTTTATAACGAGCTTGACCAATTGCTCATCCAAAATCAGCTACAACTGATGGCCAATTTTCGACAGCCTTGGGGTTCTGCGCGCGCCAGCATTTCTCTCGAATCCTACGTGACCGACTTTGAAGAGTCTCTCTTTGACCTTTACAATGTTGCTCTAAATGGAAATATAGATTTTCGCGTTGCGCGGGGACTATCGATAAATTTGGAGGCCAAAGTTTCCTCCGTGCACGACCAGATTTGGCTTCCTTTGGAAGAGTCGGACGACGAAGACGTATTATTAGGCAACAGAAAATTACCGACCAGCTTCGAGTACGAAATGAAACTCGGCTTCAGTTACCGTTTCGGCTCTATCTATAACAATATTGTGAATCCACGATTCGGCTTCTTCGGTGGCGGTGGCGGTAGCAGCAGTAGGTAATAATTAAAACCATCTTCGAGCTAGGAAGTAGCCTCGTCTAAATCTGCTAGAACACCTTTTTCAGGTTCGCAAATCGAGCCCAATCATACCTATCTTCAAATTCATTTAAGGACTTGAACAGAGGACAGATGAGTTTGAAAAAGCGACTTGGGGTAGGGTTTGTAGGTAGCGGGTTTATTGCCCGGTTTCACATCCTGTCCTTCCAGGCCGTAAGGGACGCGGACATCTTGGGCGTTTGGAGCCCGAATGTGGAAAATGCAGAGTCGGCGGCTGCCTATTCCCGTTCCCTGCGTGTTGGTGAGGCAAAAGCGTATCAGTCTATCACTGAAATGATAGCCGATCCGGCCATTGACTGCCTATGGATTTGCGGTCCCAACCACCGACGGGTGGAAAATATGGAGGAGATCGTGAGCGCCTTAAAGCGCGGCGTCGGCGAATTGGTTGGAGTTGCTTGCGAAAAGCCTCTTGCTAGAAATGTCGCGGAAGCCAAACAGGTCATTGCCCTTCTAGAGCAAACAAATCTCCTTCACGGCTATTTAGAAGACCAAATTTTCTCGCCTAACCTAGTTCGAGGGCGTGAGATTGCCTGGAAGAGAGGCGCAGCGCTGAGCGGTCGTCCTTATTTGGCCCGCGCGGCCGAAGAACATTCAGGACCACACGCAACTTGGTTTTGGAGCGGCGAACAGCAAGGTGGCGGCGTTCTCAATGATATGATGTGCCATAGCGTGGAAGTCGCGCGGTTTTTATTGACCCGCCCGGGGGCTTCGAGAGCATCCATTACGCCCGTTTCGGTTAATTGCCAGATTGCGAGCCTAAAGTGGAGTCGACCTGAATACGCGGAAATACTCCGGAAGACGTATGGCCCCAGTATCGATTATTTGAAGCACCCAGCTGAAGATTTTGCCCGCGCCACGATTGAGTATCGCGATGAACAAGGCCACCCATTGATTGCCGAAATGACGACATCATGGAGCTATGTGGGTCCGGGGCTTCGATTATCATCCGAATTACTCGGTCCGGAATATTCCATGCGGGCCAACTCGCTTGACTCCGGCGGTACCGTTTTCCTGAGCCGAGCTGTTACGGGGGCTGCAGGGGAGGATATTGTCGAAAAACAGAATGCTGAGCAAGGCGATATGCCCTTTGTGGGCAACGAGGCCGCGGAATATGGTTATGAAGACGAAAATCGGTACATGATTCGATGCTTTTTAGACGGTATCCAACCCACCGAGAATTTCTACGATGGGTTGGAAGTGACCGAGCTCTTGATGACCAGCTATATGAGTGCTGAGCAGGGCCGCCGAATCATGTGGAAGCCTGAAGGACTGGACACCTATGTGCCTCCAGTTGCTAAAGGAACGTGGAATCCGCGACACGAATAGTCACGGCAATTTGCAAGCCACGTCGTATGTTAGAACCGATTTTAACCAGAAATTGGATGCTAACTATGCGACGTTGTTTTCTGCTTTTTGCCCTAAGCCTGCTCGTGGTTCCGTTTTCGCAAGGTCAACAGCTGGATATGGAACTGTTCGAGGCCATGAAACCTCGCAATATTGGCCCGGCTGGGATGAGTGGCCGAGTTACCGCTCTCGCCGCAGTCATAGATAATCCTGATGTGATTTATGCCGGTACGGCTTCCGGCGGCCTCTGGAAATCAACGTCTGGAGGGATCAAATGGGATCCCATTTTTGATGACCAACCAACTCATTCCATTGGGGCAATTGGCATTTTTCAAAACAATCCTGACGTCGTATGGGTCGGCGCTGGCGAAGGTAATCCCAGAAATAGTCAATCTGCGGGGAACGGATTGTATCGATCCCTCGACGGCGGAAAATCCTGGGTACATCTGGGTTTAAAAGATTCCAGAAACATCCATCGAATTGTGCTCGACCCGAACAACCAGAATACGGCATTGATCGGCGTGCAGGGGCCTGCGTGGGGAGAAACTGCCGAACGGGGTGTTTTTCGCACCACAGATGGGGGAAAAACGCTGGATAAAGTACTTTTTGTGGATGAAAAGACCGGCGTAGGTGATATGGTAATGGATCCGTCTAATCCGAATCATATCCTCGTTGCAATGTGGGAATTTCGCCGTTGGCCCTGGTTTTTTAAATCAGGTGGCCCTGGTTCAGGTTTGTATGAAACGTGGGATGGCGGTGTTACCTGGAAACAAATTAAAGACACGGATGGGTTACCAAAAGGCGAATTGGGTCGAATTGGACTCGCTTTTTCAACAAACGAACCCGAAATAGTCTATGCCTTGGTAGAAGCGAAAAAGAATGCTTTGTATCGCTCCGAAAATGGCGGTCGCACTTGGCGGATGGTTAATGACGATGCCGATGTGAACGGCCGACCATTCTATTATGGAGAAATCTATGTCGACCCCGAAAATGAAAACCGAGTCTACAAAATCGAAACGTACATTCACGTTAGTGAAGATGGGGGAAAAAGCTTTCGGCAATGGCAACCGGGTTATGCCGAGAACGGCGTCCATCCTGATCACCACGCCTTTTGGGTCTCGGCCAAGGATCCAAGCTTTATTATTGAAGGCAATGATGGCGGTATGTCCATCACCCGGGACAAAGGAAAAACCTGGCAATTTGTCGAGAACCTCCCCGTTGCCCAGTTTTATCACATCAATGTGGACAACGAGTTTCCCTATAACGTGATGGGGGGCATGCAAGACAACGGATCCTGGATCGGTCCGGCCTACGTCTGGAAGTCTGGCGGGATTCGGAATTCGTATTGGCAGGAAATCGCGTTTGGAGATGGCTTTGACGTTTCAGCTGATCCAGCAGATTCTCGTTATGGATATGCCATGAGTCAAGGCGGAAGTATTGCCCGGTACGATAAAGAGACGGGCGAAAGTGACTATATCCAGCCGCTACACCCTGATCCAAGCGTTTTCCTCAGATACAACTGGGATGCGGCCTTCGCCCAGAGTCCTCACGATGCCGGCACGATCTATTACGGCAGTCAATACCTGCACAAATCGGCAAACAGAGGCCAAAGTTGGCAGGTAATTTCACCCGATTTGACAACCAACGACCCAGAGAAGCAGAAACAAGGGATCTCTGGGGGGCTCACCTACGATGCTACACAAGCGGAAAACCACACCACGATCGTGTCGATCGGAGTGAGTCCTGTTGAGAAAGGCGTTTTGTGGGTTGGTACCGACGATGGAAATGTCCAATTAAGCAGAGACGAAGGAGTAACCTGGACCGAAGTGGGCTCTAATATTAAAGGAGTCGTAGACAAGTCGTGGGTTCACCAGATCAAACCTTCTCCGCACAATGCAGCGGAAGCCGTGGTTGTCATTGACGATCATCGTCAAAACAATTGGGAGCCGTACGTTTACCGGACTAAGGACTGGGGCAAGAGCTGGGACCGGTTGGTTGATTCTGACGATGTATTCGGCTTTGCACTTTCATTCATCCAAGATCCCGTCGTTCCTAATTTGATGTTTTTGGGCACGGAGTTCGGACTCTATGTGTCGATTGATGACGGCAAGAAATGGACCAAATGGACACAGGGTTATCCAACCGCGTCGACCATGGATATGGTCATTCATGAGCGCGAGGTAGACTTGGTCATCGGGACATTTGGAAGAAGCGCGTGGGTTTTGGATGATATTCGGCCCCTCCGCGAAATCGCGTCGAAAGGAGCAAAAGTGCTGGAAGAAGCGGTGCATGTTTTCCCGGGACCGGTTGCCTATCAGGCTTCGACTATTGAGGCCGCCGGAACTCGCTTTAAGGGGGACGCCATTTTTGCCGGCGAAAACCGACGGGGCGGCGGGGCGAACATCACTTATTCCATTCATCCAGATGCCTTCGTGGCAGCGGATTCCCTAGATGAGGCCGAGAAGGAGACGGAGGAGGAATCCGAAGAAACCGATGGTGAGGACAAAAAGACCAAGACTCCGGAAAAGGTCAAAATCGAAATTCTTGAAAATGGGGAAGTCATTCGGACGTTCGATGGCCCTGCCAAAAAAGGGTTGAATAAAACTACGTGGTCGCTTACGCGAAAGGGCGTTCGGGGTCCAAGCCGGCAAGCGGCCCGGGCAACGGATTCCGAACCCAGCGGTGCATCCGTTCTTCCAGGTACCTACGCCGTTCGAGTGAGTTATGGGGCGGCTGTTTCGGAAACGATCATTGTGGTGGAATCCGATCCTAGGTTTGAGGTTGACGGTAACGCTGCACGTTCGAGGCTGGCATTATACGCTGAGTACGAAAAACTGAGTGTGGCAGCGGCCGCAATGATTGACCGAATCAGAGAAGCTAAAGCGGTGGTAGTAAGGGTCAATTCGAGCCTGGGTGACCGTACCGATGATGTGGCCAAAGAGCTCAAAAAACACGGGAAAGCGGTTTCTGATTCGCTAGCGACCTTTGAAGATCGCTATTTTGGCGAGCAAGGAAAGCAAGGTATTTATCGCGATCCGAGCACTGTTAGTTCGATTTTCGGGCGTGCCCAGAGATATATATTCTCTAGTCAACGAGCGCCTAATACGCCCGAAGAATGGGCCATTTCGCACGGTAAAAAAGCCTTGATGGAGATGATTTCGGACGTCAATGGATTTTTGGCCATGCAATGGGTCTCGTACAAAGAGGCCGTCGAGGCTTCAGATGCCTTTAAAATCGACCAGTTGAATATGATCGCCATCGAAATCGAAGACTAGTTCGGTTTTTTTACGCGCATTTATATCAAAACTATATTTGAATGAGTCCTTGCCTCAGAGAGTTGGGTCGAGTAAATATCAGGTACATCAAACGCACAGAAAACTATGAACTCATCCAGAAGACAATTCATCAAGAACTCGGGCCTGGCTACAACGGGCTTGGCGGCAACAGCCTGGGTGGGCAGTCCGGCCATTTGGACCGGGATGCGAGGGATGCCTTCCGATCAGATTCGTTTTGGAGCCATTGGGGTGAACGGGATGGGTTTTTCCAATGTGAATTCTTTCCTACAGCAAGAAAACTTGGTTTGCGCGGCCTTGTGCGATGTAGATCAGTCTGTGCTGGCCCGTAGAATTACGGATACGGAAACGAGACAGGGTTCCAAGCCAGACGTTTACGGGGATTACCGTAAACTCCTGGAGAGACAAGACCTTGATTTTGTGATTATTGGAACGCCTGACCATTGGCATTGCCTTCAGGCGGTGCATTCGATGGAGGCCGGCAAGCATGTTTATGTTGAAAAGCCGCTAGCTAATTCGATTACCGAATGCGACATCATGCTAGCGGCTGCCCGTCATCATGGAAAACTCGTTCAAATGGGACAGTGGCAGCGGAGCGGCCCCCACTGGCGGGACGCTGTAAACTTTGTTCACTCAGGAGCGCTTGGGAAAGTTCGAACGGTGAAAGCATGGGCTTATCAGGGATGGATGAAACCCGTACCGATTTATGCGGATGAAGCGGCTCCGGCTGGGGTGGATTACGACTCATGGTTAGGCCCAATGGCTAACCGGTCATTTAATAAAAACCGCTTCCACTTCAATTTTAGGTGGTTTTGGGACTATGCAGGGGGATTGATGACCGACTGGGGGGTACACATTATTGACTATGCTCTGTTCGGAATGAACGCTCCTTACCCTACCTCCGTAATGTCGAGTGGAGGCAAATTTGCCTATCCCGACGATGCTTCCGAAACCCCGGATACGCTCCAAGCCGTTTTTGAATTTGACGGATTCACGATGTTATGGGAGCATGCCACTGGGATTGATCTTGGACCGTATGGTCGCAACCATGGAGTGGCTTTTATCGGAAACAACGGGACGCTTGTGGTTGATCGTGGAGGCTGGGAGGTTATTGCTGAAGACGATGGTGGGAAACCGCTTATGGAAGTACCAGCAAAAGTAAAGCAAGAAGGAAACGACCTACATCGCCACACAGTCAATTTCTCGGATGCCATTCGCAGTGGTGCAAACCTGAATGCGGGGGTCGAAGTCGGCCACAAAGCGGCTGTCGTAGCCCACATGGGTAATGTGGCGTTTAAAACCGGACGAAAAGTGTATTGGGATCAGGCAACCAGATCTTTTGCGAATGATCCTGAAGCCAACGCCCTTCGTACTCCGACCTACCGAGCCCCTTGGACCTTACCTGACTACAAACTATGAAATCCTTTTTGATCTGTTTTTTGATCATATTTGCGCTTTGTTCTGTGGAGAGCGGCTCCCTTGCGATGGCACAGAATCAGGCCCAGGATCAAATTTGGAAGCCAGAACTGACTGAAAAATGGAGTCCCGTGCCGGCCATTGTGACCTCGGGGGTCGGTTCAATGGCACCTTCAGATGCTATAGTTCTGTTTGATGGGAGCGGACTTTCTTCTTGGGAGGCCGTCGGTGGAGGCGCAGCCAAATGGAAAGTTGCTGAAGGGATAGTGACCGTCGAAGCCACAACTGGAGATATTCGAACCAAGCAATTATTTGGAGATGTTCAACTTCACCTTGAGTGGCGAACTCCGGCCATAGTCGATGGAGAGGGTCAGGGCCGCGGAAATAGCGGGGTCTTTTTCCACGAAGTCTATGAAGTGCAAATTCTGGATTCCTATAACAATGTGACCTACTCGAATGGGCAGGCCGGTTCGGTCTATAAACAGCATATTCCGTTAGTTAATGCATCCAGGGGCCCGGGAGAATGGCAGACGTATGATATCGTCTTTCAATCGCCGGTCTTTGCGGAAGATGGAGAAGTGGTTCGAAATGCCATTTTGACGGTTTTTCACAACGGCGTACTTATACAAAACCATGTCGAATTAACGGGTCACACGCCGTATATCGGGCCCCCGAAGTACGAACCACACGGCAAAGGGGCCATAAAATTGCAGGATCACGGCAACCCAATGAGTTTTCGAAACATCTGGGTACGGGAGCTGTGAACAGATGCGGATAACTTCGGTGATTTCCCGGATTTGACCACGTTTCTGTTCGTCAATGAATGCAGGATTAACAGAAAATGCTTGAAAACACGCCCGATTTGGGCGACAGAAAGGGTTTACGGCGTGAACATCGAACGATAATTCTCGTTTAGTGGCGCTGCTGAGTCCATTTTGGATTCTTATTAACCAAATTTAGACTTTACATGAAACTCAATTGGATGTCAGGCCTTGTTGTGATCGCGATGATCTTGACCGCCTGTAGCCCTTCAAAAGATGGTCTGCAAATTAAAGACCTAGTTGTTGGAGAGGGAGAAGTAGCCACCGTCGGCTCCCAGGTATCAGTGCATTACAGCGGCTGGTTGTATGCGCCTGATTCAACGGGCGGCAAAGGGACGTTTTTTGATGGTTCCGTTGATCGCGGACAGCAATTCAATTTCATCCTCGGCTTTGGCCAGGTCATTCCAGGTTGGGACCAAGGCTTGGAAGGAATGAAAGTTGGCGGCAAGCGCGAACTCATCATCCCAGCTGAACTGGCTTACGGAGTGGAAGGAAGAGGATCTATTCCTGCCAATTCGGCCTTGATTTTTGAAGTTGAACTTTTTGATGTTACGGATCTTTCTAGCGACATCATCAAGGAAGAACTGGTAGTAGGAGAAGGCGCTGAAGCTACTCCTGGTATGCAGATCAAGGTGCATTACACCGGATGGCTTATGAATGCAGATTCCACCGAATCCAAAGGTGCTGAGTTTGATAGCTCCATTGGCCGCGGCGAAATGCTGGAACTACTCATTGCGAGAAGCCAGGTTATTCCAGGTTGGGATTTAGGCCTGTTGGGAATGAAAGTAGGCGGCAAGCGCCGGATTACTATCCCTCCTTACCTAGCTTATGGAGATCGGGATCTTGGTATTATTCCGCCAAACTCAACTTTGATATTTGAAGTTGAACTGTTTGACGTGGTTGATCCAGCGACAATCGTCGAGCCGGCAGTTGAAGATTCTACCGGCCAAGGTCAGTAGTCGATTTTAAGAAAAGGCGCCCCGTAAGGCGCCTTTCTTTTTTATAACCCTTTTGGAATAGGTGAAATAATGAGTAGCGGGCTAATTATTAATGATCTAGTAGTCGGCGAAGGCGCCGAAGCCGTTTCTGGAAAGATGATCGAAGTGCATTATACCGGTTGGCTGTACAACCCAGATGCAACGGATAATAAGGGACGTAAATTCGACAGCTCGGTGGATCGTGGAGAAACTTTTGAGTTTCCGCTAGGCGGTGGACGCGTTATTCGCGGTTGGGACGAAGGATTTGCCGGGATGAGAATCGGTGGCTTACGCCGACTGACCATTCCTTCCGAGATGGGATATGGAGCGCGCGGCGCGGGCGGAGCTATTCCTCCTAACGCAACGCTAGTGTTTGACGTTGAACTGATTAGCGTAGGATAACCAGGCGCGCTTGCGTTCGTTCTGTACTACTTGCGCCACGCAGTCCGATAAATAGCTGCGCGCTATTCTGCTGGCTTCCAGTCGTTGGGTAATAAATCCGCTAGACGGAAGAAGGACCAATATCCCATAGACTGGATAGAAGGAGCCTTAGTAGGCCAAAGAATTCCGGCGACATCAAAGAAGGCCTGATAATCAGGAAGCTGGATAAAACTAATATTGGTTTCCGATTTCATGACCTGTGAAAGCTCAGAAACGGGCCAGTATCGATCGATATAGCGCTCCCAGCGACTGTCGCCGCCGGATCCGAAATAGGCAACTCGGACCCAGTCTGAAAAGTCGAGACGTTTGGAAGTACCCGCTTTTCCCGTAAACATGATGGGCTGAGGAGCGCCATAAACGCTTTTTAAGCCGGCCTCAAATACGGGAGAGTGATCTGATTGGGACCCCGGTCCTTCAGCGAAGTACGCTCCAAATTCTTCCTTTTTCAGCTTTTCATCCGCAAGAGCTTTTAAAAAGTGGCGTTGAGATCCTTCGTACGTTTTATCCCGCGCTTTATCCCAGTTTTTCTGATCCTTTGGGTTGCTGGAGGCGATGGGGGTGAACAAAACATATCCCGCCCAACCAAATGCGACCTGATTGCCACCCATCTGGAAGTCATAAATGGTGACTTCGTAACCTAGCGGATCATTTCTAAAGGTAAACGCGGACGATGCCGCCGCTGTCATAATGTTGGTCGCGGGGTCGTGGTTTAAGATCAAAACATCCGGGTTGACGATTTCGACGTCTTCGGAGTTTTTGGTCCAAGAAAAGGCTGTAGAATGGAAGAAGTCCAACAGTTCTTCTCTTGAAAGAGCGGAGGACCCCGTGGCAGGTAGGGCCGGTTTGGGGGCTAGTTTGATGGTAATCGCTGCTGTTAGGTCCGGTGTAACTGTAACCACACCCAACGATTCATCTGTAGTAACGGCAACCACTTCAAAAGCGCCAAATCCTGGGGAATTGATCGAAAACGCGCCTTGTGCGTCCGTCGTTGTTGAGAGCGTGGTGAGAGCAAGGAATACTTTTGCTCCAGAAACTGCCTGACCCTCTGCGTTCGTGACAGTACCGGTTACTGTTTGGGCCTGTGCGTTGGATACGAAAAACAGCAAAAAAAGGATGGTGGCGGAAGTGCGAGCGTATCGTTTCATTTGAAAAAGCCCTTTTCGGAAGTCAAAAGTGCCGGATAAGGCAAAGTGTTGGTTAATTCAAAGTACAATATCGATCTCGCTTTTACTTCACCCCGACAGCCAGTCCCGCATCACCCATATATTTGAGAAGCGCTTTTATAAATAATATAATTCCGAACATTTCCATGCCTTCTTCAACCAGCGTGGTCAGATTATAGAGCAAGGAATCGCTTTCCATTGGCTCGCCAATGATTTCCACGCCGACCGACCCACCTACAAAAACGGTTCCTGCTACTACGAAACCAATGAGCGTGTAGCGTGGAAGAGTCTTTAAAAACGGGAAAAAATACACGCCCAAAACGGCAACAATAACCGCTCCTCCGTACGCCCACGTCGTGTCAACTACTGAATTGATCGATTCATGCACACCCGCAATTTCATCTATCGATAAAAATGCAAAGCCCAAAAACAGGACAGTCCACCGTTTAGCCATCTCATCCTTTTTGTTCTTCTTTTCACGGCTGGTGATCCATAGGAAAAAGGTAGCAACCAGTAGGTTAAACCCTGAATACCATGTTGGTAGGTTGTTTTCCTCATTCAAATCGAAAAGTTGGAGCAGATACCACGGCGTCTCACTAACTAAATAGTTGTAGGTGACAAGCAGTCCGTGGGCGCACAGAAAAAACGTGGCCGTCAGAGACAAAATGCCAATCAATTTGGTCTCGTTAACCGGTATCTGGTAGAGGCGGGTCTTCATGGGTGATCTCTTTTCTTGATAAGAACGGTTGTCTAAAAGTAAGTAGGGGGCGCTGGCAAAGCCAGCGCCCCCTACACCTTCATCGACTAATTATACCCTGGCCATAATTCTGGCAGGTATTTTACTTCATCAGCATCATCATTTTGGTGAACTCGCCGTTTGGCGTGGTCAAGCGGTAGATGTAACCGCCGCTTGGTAGTTCACTTGCATCAAATCTTGCCGTGTGCTTGCCAGCATCCAGAACGCCGTTCACCAGCATCGCGACTCTACGACCCAACAGGTCATAGACTGCAAGCGTGACCTGAGCGGTACTCGAAACACACTTTGGCAACGCTTCTTACTTTTCTAAACTATTCGAAGAGACTTTTGGTATTAATCCAAAGTCATACTTGCTATAATTGCCCCCCATAGCGTCTCCCACTCGACCCTGTTTCGTACCCCATCTCTTGGCCCGTCTCTACCCTGTGTCTCCCCCGCAACATAAACATGCGCAAAAGGGGTTGGCGTTAGCCGCCGACAGCCCTTAGATTCAGCATTCCATTTATTTTAGGCATAAACTCATCATCGTTATGCGCTCTTTTCTTGTTGCAGTGCTGCTCTTTCTTGCGGCGCCAGCGTTCCAAACGGCTTCATCCCAGTCCATTGATCCATCCTTATATAAGGGACTGGATTTTAGGTTGGTTGGCCCCTTTCGCGGGGGGCGCTCCGCAGCAGTAACCGGCGTACCTGGGAAGCCCTTACTCTATTACATGGGTTCGACCGGGGGCGGCGTTTGGCGGACAAAAGACGGCGGTCAGACGTGGAATAACATCTCAGACGGTTTTTTCGGCGGTTCCATTGGCGCCGTTTCGGTATCTGAATGGGATAACAACGTCATTTATGTCGGTGGGGGAGAAAAAACCATCCGGGGTAACGTATCCCACGGTTACGGCATGTGGAAGTCCGTGGACGCTGGGAAAACCTGGTCTGACATCGGGCTCAAGGATTCGCGACACATCTCTCGGGTTAGGATCCATCCGAAAAACCCGGATCTAGTCTACGCATCCGTCATGGGGCATTTGTTCGGTCCAAACAAGGAACGCGGGGTGTATCGCTCCAAAGATGGCGGAAAAACGTGGGAGAATATCTTATTTGTCAGCGACAAAGCCGGAGCCATGGATTTGGTCATGGACCCCACCAATCCACGTATTTTGTACGCTACGATGTGGGAATTTTACCGGTCGCCGTACGAAATGTCCTCGGGCGGAGAAGATTCCGGCCTTTACAAATCGACCGATGGCGGCGATACGTGGGTGGAGCTCACGAACCAAGACAATGGATTGCCCGGCGGTGTTCTTGGCATAATGGGTGTCGCTGTGTCCCCCGTAAACCCAGAACGGGTATGGGCCATTGTCGAGCACGATAAAGGCGGCGTATATCGCAGCGAAAATGGCGGCGAAACTTGGACCCGCATCAACGAAGACCGTAATTTGCGTCAGCGTGCATGGTATTACTCCCGGATTTATGCCGGAACGCAGGACGCGGATGATGTATGGGTGCTTAATGTCTCGCTTTGGCACAGCAAAGATGGTGGTTCGGAGTATAAGAATGTGGATACGCCTCACGGTGACCACCACGACTTTTGGATCGCCCCAGAAGATGCCAACCGACTTGTTGTGGGTGATGATGGAGGAGCGCAGGTCTCGTTTGACGGGGGCGAGAATTGGTCTACTTATTACAATCAGCCCACGGCTCAATTTTACCGAGTTGAAACTGACAACCACTTTCCTTACCGGATTTATGGAGGCCAGCAGGACAACTCAACCGTGCGCATCTTGAGCACTTCAAACGGCCGCAGTGAACGCGAGTGGGAGTCAACATCGGGGGGCGAAAGCGCTTGGTTAGCCATTCATCCGAACGACCCGGAAATCGTATATGGCGGTTCCTACGGCGGCTCGTTCAGTGTAACCAACCACCGCAGCAAGCAAAGTCGATCCATTGATGTATGGCCAGACAATCCAATGGGTCATGGCGCAGAAGACTTTAAATATCGGTTTCAGTGGAATTTCCCCATTATTACGTCTCGGCACAATCCAGATGCGGTGCTTGCCACGAGCCAGCACGTTCATCGCTCTACGAATAATGGCCAAAGCTGGACGTTGATTTCTCCAGATCTGACTAAAAACGATCCTTCGACGCTCGGTCCATCGGGCGGACCCATCACGAAAGACAATACCGCCGTTGAGTATTATGCCACCATTTTCACGCTGGCTGAAGGAGCTGAACCAGGTGTTATTTGGACCGGTTCGGACGACGGCCTAATCCACATTACCCGAGATGACGGGAAAAACTGGACCAATGTGACGCCTCCTAAGGCCATCTTTCCGGACTGGATGATGGTGAACGACATGGTGGTCGATCCGCGCAATCCAGGTGGGCTTTACGTGGCTGGAACGAGATACAAATCGGATGATTTTGCGCCTTACCTCTATAAAACGTCGGATTATGGCGCTACATGGAAAAAAATCACCAACGGGATTCCCAAAGATCACTTTACCCGGACTATTGAAACTGACCCCGTGCGTGCCGGATTGTTGTACGCAGGGACGGAATCTGGAATGTATCTCTCTTTTGACGATGGCGCGAACTGGCAGAGCTTTCAGCAGAACCTACCGATCGTGCCTATCACCGACTTGAAATGGAAGGATCACGATTTGGTGGTTGCCACTCAAGGAAGGGCATTCTGGGTTTTGGATGATTTGACACCACTTTATCACCTAAAAGCCGAGGATAAGGACAAGAAGTACACGTTTAGTTCGCCGTATTCCGCCACCATTGGCGCCGAGAATTCAGTGCGATTACGGTACTGGTTCAAAGAGGATCAGAAAGACGATTTAACGATGCGCATTCTCGAGGAAGACGGCACGATTATTAAGACGTTTGAAGGCAAAGAGGTGCCGGCCAAAAAAGGCTTCAACCAATTCAATTGGAATATGCAATATTCCGATGCAGAGACCTTTGATGGTATCATCATGTGGGCAGGTTCGGTTCGAGGTCCACGCGCCGTACCTGGAACGTATCAAGCCCGTCTGGTTGTCGGAGAGGATTCGACAACGGTTAATTTCGAAATAAAACCCGATCCACGCAGCGAATCCAGCATAGCTGACCTCGAAGAGCAGTTTTCCTTCCTTTTGGGGATTCGGGATAAGCTCTCGGAGACTCACAAAGCCATCAAACAAATTCGTTCTTTACGGAAGCAAGTGAATGACGTTTTAGAACGCGTACCTGCCGATTATGCCCAAGCGGATACCTTAAAAGGATACGCGAAAAGCATTCTGGATGGGATGAAGGAGGTCGAAGAGGCGCTCTATCAAACCAAGAATCAGTCGGGTCAGGACCCGCTCAACTACCCGATTCGGCTAAATAATAAGCTTGCTGCGGTCGGAGGAGTGGCTTCGGGCGGAAATTACCGCCCGACCGACCAGGCCTACGGCGTTCGAGATGAGCTTGTATTGCAAATTGACGAATGGCTCACGAAGCTGGCTGATATCACCAGTTTTAAAATGTCCAAATTCGAGGAAATGGTTCAAGAGCTTAAGTTGCCGGCCATTAAGCTGGATAGCTGAGCCCACCGGCCACGACTTTTGACGAAGTGACCTGGATTTGGCCTGCAAACGACCGCCAAATCAAGGCTCAGTTTTCTAGGACTCCCGTATCTATTTCAGCTTCGGGAAGAGCCGCTTTTAACAGCGCAACACCTTCCGGGGTTACGGCGGTCTGCCACAGGTAGATCGCCGTAAGCGTTTTTATCGGCGTAATGTGCTGGATTGAAGCGTCAGAGACCTTCGTGCCGTATAGATTTAGGTATTCTAAAAAGGCCAGACTGCTTATGGCCGCGAGGCTATCTCCTGTAATCCCCGTGTTTGATAGGTTTAGCCGAGTTAAATGCGGGAATGAGGCCAACTTGGTCAACGCCACATCAGTTACATCACTTCCTCGAAGATCAAGCCAGGTAACCTGCTGAGCCAAGGAATCGAGCTCTGCCGTGAAACATGATGCGACTCCTTTGCACGTGACGGACAGCAGGTTTTCGCCCTCAGCCAAAATATCAATTAAGACCCCCTTAGCTCGCAAATTCGCTATCAAAGTCGAGTCTGGAGCTGGAATGTCCAATGCGAACACTCCTGTCCGGATTTCACCCAGACCATACGCTTGGAGAATGGTGTAAATGTCGGCGGGAAGGTTGGCGTCCGCTATCAAGGTCTCAAAAGACGCACCCTCTTCAACCCACCATTTGATGAGCTCCGCGTCGGAAAAGGAGAGGGGCTTTGCGTTAAACAAAGGGGGCATGTGGTCTTCATGCCCTTCGGGGAGCGAAATCCTCTTGATCAAAAGGCTTTCTTCGGGTCTGCCCGCTACGATCAAAGGTTCATCGCCTTCGTGCGTAGATATCGCTTCCATCGTGTGCAATCCCAACTTCCCTTCTTGGCGTTCACCACCGTGGCAACTGGAGCACTTCTCCACGAAAATGGGCGAAATAATGCCATCAAAGACGGTTGTGGTGCCGGGCGTAGACAAATCAAAACGCTCTTTCATTGGATTGGGTTGGCCTAAAACAGCGACCACAAACCCAGGTGCATATTGAGTGATGAACCCTTTTCCGTGCGTCATTCGGCCACCTAAATCTCCACCAACCACCAGCCAAATCGTCATAAGTGCCCAACAAAGTCTGCCAAGTACTGGTTTGCTCAAAATGCGGTGGTCGGAGGTTCTGAGATAAATTAAGATCGCACACAGAGACGTTGCTCCAAATCCCATGACTTTATGAAGGAACAAGGTTTCTGCCGGATAGCCCCCCGTTTGAGCTAACCAAAGTCCCGCCAAAATGGCTTTTACACCCGACCATGAGCCCAAGACCAACGTAATATTGACCACATTGTCGGGAATAGATACCCAGCGCATTTTGTTCAATACCACAAAAATCAGTGCGCAAACAATGACTGCGATGGGAAAGTGCACGATGATCGGATGCAATCTTCCAAAAAATCGAAACAGATCGGGAGACTGCCCCGCCGTTTCAATTCCAAAATAAACGACCGACAACAACACTGAAATGGCGATCAGATTCCACTTGGCAAATCGATTAGAAATCATGAGGGGCATGGAGTTACTGGAATTTTAATACGACTCTTTTCGAACGGAAAGTAAGTGTTCGGGCATTGGGAGAACTATGGTCTAGGCTAAAATCTCCCTAATTACTCTACCACCAACGTCAGTTAATCTGAAATTTCGGCCCTGGAAAGGGAAAGTCAGCTTCGTATGATCAAAGCCGAGTTGGTTTAGGATCGTGGCCTGCAGATCGTGCACATGAACCCTTCCGCTTACCGGATCATATCCAATTTCGTCGGTCTCCCCGTAAGTAAATCCACGTTTAACCCCACCTCCAGCCATCCACATGGTAAATGCATCACTGTGGTGGTCGCGTCCTACGAATGGATTGTCTTGACCAGAGCGGTTTTCGAGCATTGGGGTCCGACCAAATTCTCCGCCCCATACAATCAGGGTGTCTTCCAACAAGCCACGGCGTTTAAGGTCTACAATCAAGGCAGTTATGGCTCGATCCGTCTCTTTGCATCGATCCAAAAAGCCGAAGTTTAGCGCCTCACTTTCCCCCGCACCGTGGGAGTCCCATCCCCAGTGAAAAAGCTGGACAAACCGAACGCCGCGCTCGACCAATCTTCGAGCCAATAAGCAATTATTGGCGAATGAAATCTCGCCGGGTGCTGTTCCGTATTCCTGATGAATGTAGGCGGGTTCCGCCCCGATATCCATGGCTTCTGGAACGGCCATTTGCATGCGAAATGCGAGTTCATATTGAGCGATTCTAGTCAGGATTTCGGGGTCCTGGGTTTCTTCGTATTGCTGTTGGTTAATTTTGGATATGGCATCGATACTGGCCTGACGCATGTCCCTGGAAACTCCATCCGGATCAGACAAGAATAACACGGGGTCCCCCTGGGAGCGACATTGTACTCCTTGAAACACGGTAGGGAGGAAGCCACTTCCATAAACCGACGCGCCGGCATCGGGTCCCGCCGCACCTGACAACAGAACGACAAATCCAGGTAAATTTTGATTTTCCGAGCCTAATCCATAAACCGCCCAAGATCCCAACGAAGGTCTTCCGAGACGCGGATTACCCGTGTACATCAGGAGTTGGGACGGTGCATGATTAAACTCATCTGTGTGCATGGCCTTCAAAAAAGTAAGCTCGTCGGCCACTGTTTGAAGATGCGGAAGATGGTTCGAAATCCAAGCACCCGACTGACCGTTTTGCTTAAAAACGGCCTGTGGTCCCAGCATTTTCGGAGCACCTTGAATGAAAGCGAACTTTCGGCCTTCTAGTAGAGAAGGAGGGGTAATTTGCCCGTCTAATTTGGCCAGAATGGGTTTATAGTCAAATAACTCAAGCTGCGAAGGCGCACCTGCCATGTGGAGAAAAATAACATGTTTGGCCGATGGTGCAAAGTGGGGTGGGCGTGGCGATAACGGGTCCAAACCTAATAGACCGCCTACGCCAGCCGTTCCCAGCGCTCCCGAGCTTGCGCCGAGTCCAGAAGAAGCGTAGGCCGCGCCCCCCACTAAGGAGGCTAACGCCGCACCACCTAACCCGGCAGTAAAAGATTTTAGGAAATGTCGGCGCGTGTGAAGTTGTGCCAACTTCATACGCGCCTCTTCAAATACATTCATTCTTTTGTTAGGTACTCATCCAGATTGAGGATGGTGTTCGCTACTACCGGCAAGGACGAGTCTTTTGCTAATTGGATTAAGGTGGTCAAGGTTTCCGGGCTTGGATCTCGCGCCAACGCCATTCGATAACCCACTTTGATTTGATCTCCAGTCGAACCACCACTCGCTTTCATCTTAGCGGCAAGTCCTTCAGCTGCTTCCCAAAAAGCAGGGTCATTGAGCGTTACTAAGGCTTGTAGCGGAGTATTGGTCCGTATCCGGCGAGAAATGCAAAATTCGCGCGACGGGGCATCGAACATGGCCATAGCTGGGTAAGGATTGGTTCTCCGCCAATACGTATAGATGGCCCTTCGATATCGGTCTTCTCCCTCCGCCAGAACCCATTGCTGTCCATTGTAGGGGTTTTTCCAAACGCCGGCGGGCTGCGAAGGCATCACAGAAGGTCCATGGAGTTTTTTAGATAGCAGTCCGCTTACCGCCAGAGCTTGATCCCGTAGTTGCTCGGCGGAAAGGCGGAATCGCGGCCCACGAGAATACAATTGATTCCGAGAGTCCTTTTCCAGTTTCAGTGGAGTAACCACTGAAGCCTGCCGATACGTGGCGGAAAGCACCATCTCTTTTAAGATTCCCTTTTGGCTCCAAGCGAGGTCGCGCTGAAAATGCACGGCCAACCAATCCAGCAGTTCAGGATGGGTTGGCGCTATACCGATCGTTCCGAAATCATCACTTGATTCGACAATTCCGAGGCCAAAAAGCTGCTCCCAAAACCGGTTTACTGTTACGCGCGCCGTCAATGGATTTTCATCCGAAACGAGCCATTTGGCAAAGGACAACCGATTGGCCGGTTCTCCTGCTGGAAGAGGGGTAAGGACTTTGGGTACCGCGGGTTCAACGGCCTCTGCCGGGGATAAAAAGCTCCCTCTTTCTCGCCTTCGGGTAACTCGTCGCTCGGAAGTCGGAAGCTCTTTCATGACGGGGGTGATAGTCGGAGTGAGCTTTCCAATTTCGCCCATAATCTTGCCACGCTCCTCGCGTAAGCCGACTAGCGTTGGTTCGGCGTCTCCAAATCGGTTTTGAATGAATGCTATTTCGTACGAGGATCGATCGGCTTTAGGCTTAGCCGCAATTCTTCGGATCTCATTTTTGGAAGTGTTCAGTAATTTTCCGACTTCTAGCGGGTCTTCGAGCTTTGACTCCCAACTTTCCCAAACCTTTGACATGGTGGGGCTGGTTATGCTATCACGAATGGCCGCCGTTATAGCATCCAATTTGCCAAGTAACTCGCGACCTTTAGCCTGGTGCGCTGCTTCAAACTCACGAAGGACCGGTTCCTCATGAGCCTGATCCCAATCTGCCGTGTTGTTAAAAACGGCAAATGAACCATAAAAATCATCTTGAACGAAGGGGTCATACGGATGCCCATGGCACTGAACGCAGCGCATGGTTACGCCCTGAAACACTTCCCACGTCGTATTGACGCGGTCCACGATGGAAGCAAATCGATGTTCTTCGTCATCGGTGCCCCCTTCCTCATTCGTCATCGTGTTCCGATTAAACGCGGTTGCAATCAATTGCTCGGTGGTCGGATTTGGAAGTAGGTCGCCGGCCAACTGCTCAATCGTAAACTGATCAAACGGCAAATCCCGGTTAAAAGCATCCATCAACCAGTCCCGATACCGCCAAATGGAGCGCTCCCGGTCGGCTTCATAGCCCTTCGAGTCGGCATATCGAGCTAAATCCAACCACAACGCTGCCCATCTTTCCCCAAACCGTGGGCTTGCCAAAAGTTCGTCGACTAATGCCTCGTAATTGCCTGTCTCACAAAGCTTTGTGGCTTGATCAAATGTCGCGGGAAGACCCGTTAAGTCGAGGCTAAGGCGGCGCGCCAACACATTGCAATTCGCTTCGGGAGCAGGCTCCAGCCCGTTTTCTTGAAGTACTTCGAGCACAAAGGAGTCAATTGGGGACCGAATCCAAGGGTTTTCGACCGGGGGCGAACTTTTAACGGGCGTTACATAGGCCCAATGCGTGCCCCACTCTGCTCCTTGATCAATCCAATCGCGAAGTTTTTGAATCTGGAGTTCAGTCAGAGGAGCTTCGTCCTTTGGCATGCGGTCGCTTACGTTGGCATGCGTAATGCGGCGAATCAGTTCACTACCGTCTGCATCCCCAGGGACAATGGCCGGATTCCCCGATTCGCCCCCCAACAAAGCTAGTTCGCGGAATTGCAGGTTTAGGTCGGCATTTGTTTTGACCCCGCCGTGGCACGTCACACAACGGTCATTCAAAATGGGTCTGATTTCGGTGTTGAAATCTACTTTCGCAGGGCCGCAACCGGCCAGAAGTACGACTACTAAGACTATTGTAATGGAATGCCTCATACCCATTAGAATCGGGCAAAACACATCAGATAGTCAATCGGAAAATCAGTCATGATAAAAAAGGTTTTTGATCGAACAGCTTCGGAAATGAATCACGGAAATCCATATACTTCGGTATCAACTCGGTCAACTACTACCATGAATCGACGCACGTTTACAAAACACGGCCTTTTAGCCACAGCAGGAGCCACCATCATGCCGCGCGCGCTACATATTATTTCAAAAAACGCACCATCGAAGGAAATTATCGGTCACGGCGATTTTCAATATTCCGTCGACCGCGAATGGGGCAAGTTGAATCCGAGCTCGACACCTGTTAAGAACTGTCACGAAATGGTCCAGGACCGTTTTGGGCGACTCATCATGATCACAGATGAGACCAAGAACAATATTATTATCTACGACAAAAGTGGCAAGTTCTTGGGTAGTTGGGGAAATACGTTTCCGGATGGTCATGGACTCACCCTTTCGGATGAAGGCGATGCCGAGTATTTATGGATTTGTGACAACGGTTTCGGAGGAAATCCTCAGGTAGTAAAAACCACGTTGGAAGGGCGCGAAGTGATGCGGTTGCCATCGCCTAAAACCATTGGGGTTTATCCAGAAGCCGACACTTTTTATCCCACGGAAACGGCGGTAGCGTCTAACGGCGATATTTACGTAGCGGATGGGTACGGAAGTCAATGGATCTTACAGTATTCAAAAGAAGGCCAATTCATTCGAAAATTCGGTGGTCGGGGGGACGGGGATTCGCAGTTTTCAACGGCACACGGGGTTTGCGTAGATAGCCGTGGCGCAGGACCCGACACGTTATTGGTCACGTCTAGAGGGCACAACGCCTTCAAGCGTTTTACGATGGACGGCGAGTACATCGAAACGCTGTTTTTACCGGGAGCTTTTGTTTGCCGAGCCGTTATTGATGATGATATGCTTTATTCCGGAGCCTGTTGGTCGCGGTTAAGATACCTGAATCAAACACCCAATTCGGGTTTCGTGACCATTTTGGATTCCAAAGGGATGGTGGTTTCGAATCCCGGTGGAACTGCGCCAGAGTATCGGGACGGCGTTCTACAGGTGATGGTTCAACAAGAGAAGGTCTTCCACCATTGCCACGATGTTTGTATTGACGAAGATAAAAACATCTATGTCTGCCAATGGAACGCTGAGCAATCGTATCCAATCCGGCTAGCTCGGATTTAACGCCGATGGATGTCTGTTGTGGTATGACCCCCAAAAGCATTCGCCCCTTTCTCGACTACTTATTCCTCAGGGAGTTGCTTTTTCGAATTGGTACACCTACATTAGTTGTATATACTAATAATGTAGGTGGAGCGCATTAAACTAGAGCAGGAAATACAGCAACACACGTTTAGCGACGAGTTCCTAAAGTCCATCTTGAACGTGTTGGTTACTGCGGATAAAATTTCGCACGATACCAACGCGGCCTTGAAACCGTTTGGAATTTCGAAAGAGCAGTACAATGTCCTTCGCATCTTAAAGGGGCAGTTCCCCACCCCGGCGGCGCTGCAATTAATTTCAGAAAGGATGATTAGTAAATCCTCGAATGCCACCCGTTTAGTTGAAAAACTGCGTCAAAAGGGATTGGTTAAGAGGTCGGAGTGTTCTTCTGACCGGCGTCAGGTAGACATCCTATTAACGGATAAGGGCCTAACTTTTCTCGAAGAAGTAAACCCCCTCGTGAAGGCCAGTAGTGCCCAAATGCGCAACTTAACTAAACAGGAATCCACTGAGTTAAACCGGCTTTTAGAAAAGATGCGTGGCTAAGGCGTTTTTTTAGGTTATTACTTGTATATACAATTTATTACATCACAATTTATACCAACACAACAACAAACGGAGAGACTAATATGAACGCAACTAAAAAAGTACTTGTTACCGGTGCAACCGGCCAGCAAGGTGGAGCCGTAACCAGTGCCTTATTGAAAAAAGGCTACCAAGTTCGTGCAATCACCAGAAACCCTTCTTCTGCTTCTTCAGAAGCGCTAATCGCACGAGGTGTCGAAGTTGTAAAAGGTGACTTTAACGACCACGCTTCTCTCGTTTCTGCAGCCAAAGGCGTAGACGCCGTTTTCTTTATGACCACCCCTTTTGAATCGGGAACGGATGCGGAAACCCAACAAGGCCTCGCCATGGTGGCAGCTCTGAAAGAAGCTAAAACTGCTCACGTAGTTTTCTCATCCGTGGGAAGCGCCAATCAAAACACGGGTATTCCACACTTTGACAGCAAATATGAAGTGGAGAAAGTGCTCGCTACGTCGGGCCTCAACTACAGCATCGTTGCGCCCGTTTGGTTTATGGATAATTTTCGATTCCCTCAATCGCTAGACGGCGTAAGGAACGGGGTATTAGCGGCTGCGGTGCCAGAGAATAAGGTGTTTCAACAGATTGCAGTTTCGGATATCGGTGAAATCGTGGCAGCCATAATTGAGCGCGGTTCATCTGAATTTGGCAAGAGATACGACCTTGCAGGAGAGAATTCAAGGGGACCCGAATACACCGCTACGCTGGCCGGTATTATCGGAAAAGACCTAGCCTATCTGGCTCTTGATCCGGAATCGTATCGCCCGATGGGAGGCGAGGATTTCGTGATCATGGCCAAATGGTTTGGAGATGTTGGGTATTCGACCGACATCCCAGCCCTACAGCGTGCGTTCCCCGAAGTAAAGTTGAAGGGATTCAAGGACTGGGCGGTCGGACTATCCTGGAACTGATTACGCTGCGCGTAATTACCAGCGGGAGCATCTTACTTTAACGCAGCAGGGGCGGGCCATTGGCCCGC
>JAQBZH010000079.1 GCA_027622005.1 Bacteroidota bacterium
AATTGACCTTCGAAACAGTCTATATCGGCCTTGGATCTAACCTCGGAAATCGGCACCAATATCTTCAACGGGCTGTCGATCACTTGTGCGTTACGCCTGAACTAGGCGTCGATCAAATATCTTCCGTAGTGGAGTCCCCTGCCCTCGTACTCCCGGGTTCGCCGCCACAGCCCCATTACCTCAATGCGGTAGTCGCATGTTCCACTACGTTGGCCCCTGTTGAGCTGTTAAAAGCCTGCCTCGAGATCGAAGAAAAGCTCGGCCGCACTCGGTCTGAATTAGTAAAATGGGAGCCCCGTACCGTAGATTTGGACCTGTTGATGTGGGGAAACCGGGTTATGAAATCCCCACATTTGACGCTTCCCCACCCCGGATTGGGAAGAAGAGCTTTTGTTCTCATTCCACTGTCAGAAATTGCCATGGATCTCCGTATTCCGGCTCCGTTTAATTGCGACATACGGTATCTTCTAGACCATTGTCCTGGTATCGACTCTACGTCACTGACCCCCTTTCAACTCATGATATCACGCTCTGAATGAGTCTATTCGAAGAAGTCCCGAGACCTGCGCCGTTCACGGCTACGGATGAGTCTTCCCTGGCGATTCCTGAGCATCTCCAATACATCGTAATTGAGGGCGTAATTGGAGTTGGCAAAACATCTTTGACGAAGCTGTTAGCGGAAAAGTGTGACGCTCGAATGGTCCTCGAGCAGTTTGAAGAAAATCCGTTTTTGGAGCGCTTTTATGCTGACCGAGATCGATGGGCCTTTCAAACCCAATTAAGCTTTCTGGCAAGTCGTTTTCGACAACAACAGAATCTTGGCGGACGAGACCTGTTTCATAAACACGTTATCAGCGATTATACCTTCGACAAAGATCGCATTTTTGCCCGCCTCAACCTCAACGGCGATGAGCTTGCACTGTACGAAACCATGTTTGGGATCATGCAGCCGACCACACCCGTGCCTGATCTGATTGTCTATTTACAGGCGTCCACCGACCGACTAATGGATAACATCTTTCGCCGGGGAAGGTCGTACGAAAAGTCAATGGATCGATCGTATATCGAAGGACTAAGCCAGGCTTATAACCAATACTTCTTCCACTATAATCTAAGTCCGCTTTTGATTGTCAACTCAAGCAACATTGATTTCGTTGGAAACCCCAACGATTTTAACGAATTGATTCGACAAATCGCGCAACTTCGACACCCCGGAACAACGTATTTCAACCCTTCTCCCACAAGACTTCCGCTGCTGTAACTATGGTTCTGAAATGGATTTTACTTCTACTTATTGCTTGGTACGTTTTTAAAGCGCTTGGAAATTTAATCTTAACCTTGCGCGGAGTACCTATCGATAGTCCAAGGCCAAGCATGCCTGAGCGTGAGGAAAGAAGACCGGTCACTAAACCAACCGAATACAAAGCAGAAATCTCCCGGAAGCCAGAAATCGAAGACGCCCGCTTCAAAGATTTATAGTCTTACGAAGTGGCCACCAGTTCTCCCATAAATCGTTTCCCTAGCTCTTCGGCAGCGGCTTTGGAAGGTGCTTCAGCATAAACACGGATAATCGGCTCCGTATTGGATTTTCTCATGTGAACCCATCCTGTTTCAAAGTCAATCTTGACTCCATCGATGGTTGAAATCCTTTCGTTTTGATACTTCTTGGCCATGTTCGTTAACAAAGTATCTGGATCTAACGCACCAATATCCGTTTTCATTTTTGCCATGTAAAGAGGAGGAATTTCTTCCAAAACGGCGGTCAACGACTTACCTTTTTCCGCTAGATACTGGAGAATCATGGCTACGCCGATCAGGGCATCACGTCCATGATGAAGGACAGGAAGAATGACCCCGCCATTTCCTTCTCCGCCAATGACGGCTCCCCGACGTTTCATTTCCTCGACCACATTTATTTCGCCGACGGCGGAGCGAAACGTCTCCTGACCCATCGCTTCGGCCACAAGTTCAATGGCTCTGGATGATGATAAATTGGTCACAAACGGCCCGGCGTGGTACTGCCACCAAAATGCGGCGGCCAACACCTGCGTAAGCTCTTCGCTCACATACGTACCCCCGTTTGCAATGAGAGCCAGTCGATCGGCATCCGGATCGACCACAATACCCAGATCAGCCTTTTCAGCCCGAACCTTTTCGCAAACTTCTGTCAGATTTTCAGGTAATGGCTCTGCCGGATGCGCAAATATTCCGGTTGGTTCGCAGTGCAACTCGATGATGTTTTCTGCTCGCAATCCTAAAGCCCGCAACAGAGCGGGTATGGCCACCCCTCCAACTGAATTGACGGCGTCGACCACGACTTTAAAGTTCCGATCCTTGATCTCTTGCGGCTTTATTTCAGGAAGATCGATCACTTTCGAAATGTGGTATGCCAGGTAGTCTCTATTTTCGACGGATCCCCGCTTGTCAAAGGCGCACCAATTTCTCTGCGTAGATTCGGCATGCTCTATCACCCACCCAGCATCCTTCGGTGATAGAAACTCTCCATCTTGATTGAGTAACTTGAGTGCGTTCCATTCTGCCGGATTGTGAGAGGCTGAAAGGACAATTCCACCCTGTGCGCTTTCCTTTATAACCGCCATCTCCACCGTCGGTGTGGTCGCCAGACCTGCATTGAAGACGCTAATACCCTGACTTAAAAGCGTTGATATTACCAAATTAGAACAGATTTCGCCGGTTACTCGCGCATCCCGGCCTACCACAACCACGGGTCCACCTACGTTGGAAACGTCCCACGCGTTGAGTATCCAATCGCCATACGCTGAAGCATATCGCACAATAACGTCCGGAGAGAGACCGCTTCCAAAGATCCCTCTGATTCCTGAAATGGAGACGATTAATGTTTCTGGCATATCGGGAGTGAAATGAAGTTCAGGGACGACCAATCAAAATATTAACCGAGAACGGGCCGCTAAGTCGAAATTACGTTGGGGTATGAAGGTCTGTTAGGATATGAAGGAAAGTAAGAAACGGAAAGCGTATCATTTTGGAGGAATTGTACGTATGACTCCCTTTTAACTTTCATGAGGAACACTATGGTACTAATTTGGACGGTTCTGGTCGGCTTTGCCGCCGGCGCTTTGGCAAAATACATTATGCCTGGTGAAGAAGGCGGCGGATTCGTTTTGACGACCGTTTTAGGGATTGCCGGCGCCATAACGGGCGGATTTCTAGGCGGAATGCTTGGAATTTACACCGACAGTTTAATTGGCGACTTGATTAGCGCCGTTCTTGGCGCCCTTGTTCTTCTCTTTGTGTGGAACAAGTTCAAGAAAAAATAAGGCCGATTTTTCGGATGATAAGGGGGTGCATGTACATGCACCCCCTTTTTCTTTGTCCAAATTCAGAATTCTGTGAGGCCTATTTTATCAAAAATACGGCCGTAACGCTCGCTCTAACTTCCATTTGACCGCTCGCATAAGCAGCTGGATCGCCCCCGCTTTTAGAAGCCATCCCGGCCATAGCGCTCGCTTCCATTTGATATACCGGGCTCGGAATGAAAACTCCCTGTTCCTGAAGTTGCAGTACCATACCTAGTTCGAGGCCGAGCTCAGCCGCGATCGTGCTCGCTTTCTTCTTCGCCCTGGCAACGGCGAGTCGAAGAACCTCCAGCTCAACCTCATCTCGATCATCGAGGCCGTATTGGATGCTATCCATCCGGTTCGCTCCATTGGAAATCAATGCGGCAACCAAATCCGGTAATTTATCCAAATTCCGAACCGTGACTACCAAACTCCTCGTGGCTTCGTAACCGCGATCGATATAAATTTGGCGCTCTACACTGTATTCCCGAATCTGATTCAACTGCAAGTTTTGAAGTTGAATATCCTTTTCCTCTACACCCAATGCGCGAATTGCATTAAGGGCCGCGGCTGAGGCCTTTTCGTTGTCCGTACGGGCGATATCAGGATTTTTATGTCCGGACACTACTGAAAAGTGTACGGTAGCCATGTCAGGCATAATCGTAATAACTCCTTCGCCTGAAACTGTGATCTGCGAGAGACTTAGTTTCGTTGATTCCTGGGCGTTCGCCGACTGAATGCAAAAAACAAAGATGACTAGTATTTGAGCCAGCTTCGTACCAAAATTTAAACGGCCCATGGCCATATCCTCCGTAAAAGGTCCATTATTAGGTAATTAGGCGCCTTCTGGCGTCCAGTCGCTTTCTAAAGTGCAACAGCCGTGCCAAGGAAAAGTACCAGTGCAGTCGATCGCGACCATTTTCCGACACCAGCCAACGCCCTTATGGATACAACCGATCCAGCGTACGAGCAAACGGAATCGTTTCCCGGAGATGGTGCAGTCCACAAATCCAGGTAACCGTTCGTTCAAGGCCCAATCCGAAGCCTGAATGGGTCACGCTTCCATACCGACGTAGATCGAAATACCACGTAAAAGCTTCTTCAGGAAGACCGTGTTTCTTGACTTGAGCTTCGAGGAATGCAAGATCAGTTGCTCGTTCACCACCACCCACAATCTCTCCATACCCCTCAGGAGCCAGCACATCCATTCCAAGTGCCACCCGATCATCTTCCGGATCCCGTTTCATATAGAACGCTTTGAACTCGTGTGGGAATCGGTGGACGATAATCGGCCGGTCGAAATGCCACGTGATCAAGGTCTCATCGCTTCCACCGAAATCATTCCCCCATTCAAAGGCAGTGGCCGACGCGAGCCAGGCCGGAAGATTTCTGCGATCCTCTTCGATCTCCGCGAGGCGTCGGTTGATTTCCAACTCCCGCGAATCGAATTTTTTCTTTTCCCACTTTTTGGCTTGTCCGTATTCTGACTTCCCTTTGGCCAGCTCGCTGCTAAGGCTCGCCCCTTCTAGGTCTAAACCCGCCAGCTTGTCCTTGACCATTTGGGCGGTTTTGTCGCTCTTCAGGATGTCTACGGCGTCATCGTAACTAACCCGCGGGTATCCGCTGATGCTACGTTTCAGTGGTTCTAGATCGCGCTCGAGTATCTCCAGCTCAGCTTGACAGTTTTTGAGTGCATCGCTCACGATCCTTCCCAACATATCTTCGGCCAATTGCATGGCCATATCCAGATCATAAAACGCCATTTCCGGTTCAATCATCCAAAACTCCGTCAAATGACGACGCGTTTTTGACTTCTCCGCGCGAAACGTCGGACCAAACGTGTAAATCTTGCCGAAAGCCATGGCCATTGCTTCTCCATGCAACTGACCACTTTGCGTTAAGTAGGCGCTTCGACCGAAATATTCCATTTCAAAAAGCGTTGACGTGCCCTCCACCGCCGTTCCCGTCAGGATCGGAGCATCCATTTGGACGAAGCCTCTTTCCTGATAGAAATGATGGATAGACATTATGACGCTGTTTCTGACACGCAGAATGGCCCATTGGCGTTGGCTACGCAGCCATAGATGCCGATGGTTCATCAGGAAGTCGACCCCGTGTTCTTTGGGGGTGATTGGATATTCCTCTGCTTTATGGATTAACCGAAGAGAGTTGACCTGTATTTCGTATCCACCCACCTGCTTTTCGTCTTTCCGCACCGATCCTGACAGCTCCATCGAACTTTCCTGCGTGGCCTCGTCTGCGCCGTTCCATGCTGCTTCGTCTACCAATTCTTGGCTAACCACGCACTGACAAAGCCCAGATCCGTCGCGAACCACGAGAAAATGTAGGCCCTTGGAGCTACGCTTGTTGTACAACCAGCCTTTAAGCGTGACTAGGCCACCTTCATGATCTTTCAGGTGGTAAATCGTGGTATAAACGGGAGTGCTCATTGTACTTGTAGTAAGCGTGAATCCGGTGTTTCTGAAAAGAAGTTTTTCTGATGATATGGAGCGTCGGGAGCTTGTCAATATCGTTCGCGTCTGAATTTACGGAAGTCTGGTTAAAACGAAGTGGGTCCGGCCGCCAGAATGGC
>JAQBZH010000080.1 GCA_027622005.1 Bacteroidota bacterium
ACTCGGATTTTCCGCACTGATGGATCGTGAAACGGCGTCGCGTCCTACATAAATGGAATCAAAACCAAACATTTCGACATTCAGAAAATAGGGTTGATATCAGCCATTGGACACCGCCTTTCGGATCCCTTCTACCAGTCGATCGACTTGCTCCAGCGTATTAAATACGTGTAACGATACTCGAATGGCATTCAAATCCTGTTCAGTAACTACACGGAGCCGAAAGTGGAATTCCTTCGCCAAGATGTCGACCAATTTTGAATAGGACTGGGTGGAGCTTCTAAACGTTAAGATAGAAGATCGCAATTCGATATTGGAGGGTGAAATAATCTCGATACTTGGAATGGATTCGAGACCAGTTCGGAGGACCTGCGTGAGCTCCAGACCGCGCTCTCGAACTCGTTGAAGTCCAATTTGCCCTAAGAATGAACATGCATTTCGAACAGAGTCCACGAGAGGTGCATTTCGAGTGCCGCTTTCATGACGTCTGGCAGTGGGTATATACTCGAATGTATCCGGAAGGTGATACACTGAGTCCGAGTAGGCTCCAATTTCCGACGGAACGATCTCGTCTAATCGATCTTCGCGAATGTACAAAACACCTGTGCCATGCATGGCGCCCAACCATTTATGGCCGCTCGTCGCAAACGAATCACAGCGCAAATTGCCCAGATGGACCGGTATCATTCCTGCCGACTGCGCACCATCAACATGAAACCAACAGTTTTTCGAATGTGCGAGCTCTGCGATTCGCGCTACAGGCAGTAAAATGCCAGTTGGAGCGGTCACATGGCTTACTTGTATCACTTTGGTTTTAGATGTGATCAGAGCGCCGATCCGATCTAGAATAATGTCACTATCTTCGGTGTTCGGCTCAAACAGTTTAATGACGATTCCACTTGCTTTAATCTGATTGAGCCATGGAATGGCCCCACCAGGATGAGCGCTGGCGTCGATAATGACTTCGTCGCCGGGATGCAGTCTGGTGCCAGAAGCGATTGCGGAATTTCCTTCAGTTGCATTGCGAATAAAGGCAATTTCGCTGGGTTTGGCTCCTAAAAAAGTGGCTACCGGCTCGCGCGCTTGTTCAATCAGGTCGTGACCCGTTTCCGACTGCATCTGCAAATCGGAAGTTAACTGTCTAAATCGCTCCAGAACCTCTAAAGGCACGGGCCCAAGTCCGCCCGTATTCATGTACGTCCGCGTATCGATCAGGGCATATAACCGCCGGATGGATTCCCAATAGTCTTCGTCCCCGATGCCTTTGAACTCTGGCATGGCAGCATCGTGCACGCTTTCGGGATTGGTCGGGCCCCTACCAAATGCCGTCAGCCCTGGTAGTGCCAGGGCTGACGTTTTTAGAAAGTCGCGACGATTTGTCATTTTTCCTTAGTTATCGATCAAGTCTAAGCCTAAAGTCTGGCCCTTGTTGACGGCAGGGACACCTTTTTGAAGCCAAACCGGCTTGTTGAGACGCCTCAAAGCCGAGAAATACTCAATTCCCTGATACCAGAGGCAGGCACCGCGAGGAATAGAAGAGTAAAGAGGCAAGTGGCCAGAGTTCTGTTGAGCATGAGAAAATTATTTTTAATGGCTAGTTCCAACTGATAGTCGGGCATTAATACATTGGGGTCAACCGTAAATGCATACAATAAGTTAGATTGTATCAACAGAATTACATAATTAGACACCCAGTCCAATGAAAGTAGTGAAATGGATTCTCGGCGTGCTTGGCGCCATTGTCATTCTATTGGCCATCGCTGCCTTCGTAGTCAAGTCCAAGGGCGAGGCGAAAATCGCTGTGCAATACCCGATGGAATACGACGAGGCTGTGATTTCTTCGGATTCCGCCTCTTTAGCATTGGGGAAATACCTGGCCGAATCACACGGATGCCAGAAATGCCACGGAATGGATTATAGTGGAACGACCGTTGTCGATGCGCCGCCGTTTCTGGTGAATGCCTCCAATTTAACGGCCGGGAAAGGGGGTGTAGGGTCCCAGTTTACCGATGGAGATTGGCTCAGAGCCGTTCGCCACGGCGTTGGCGGGGATGGAAGAGGGCTCCTAATCATGCCTTCAGAAGCGTATTACCACCTGAGTGATCAGGAAGTCGGTGCCTTAATTGCCAATCTAAAGCAGGTAAGTCCGGTCGACCACGAATTGGCCCGGTCCGAATTTCGGCTTTTGGGCAAACTAATTATGGGTATGTCGGACGATATGAAATTGGCACCAGATATGATGTTGGGTACGCCCCGCCTTCAAATGCCAGAAAAGGGGCCTACGGCCGAGTGGGGCGAATATCGAGCCAGCGTATTATGCCAGGTTTGCCATGGTGTCGGACTTACAGGGGGTCAACCTCCCGACCCGGAATCCCTGCCCGCTCCGGATTTGAGGACCACTCAAAGTTGGGGTCTTGAAGGGTTCATGCGGACATTGCGGGAAGGTGTAACCCCTGCTAACAGGGCGTTAAACCCCGAGATGATGCCTTGGGAAGCAGTGGGTCACTTGGACGACATCGAAATAGAAGCGCTGTATAAATACATTTCAACGCTTTAGGCAACTCCGTTTCGGGGCGTCACAGAGATCAGAATCGTTAGTGAATCACTCGAACTTGAGAGATCCACGAATCGATTCCGTCCGTGGACACTTGAAACGAAATGGAGTCCCCAGTCGCGATAGCACTTCGAACGGAGTCTTCTCTAAGACCGAAAGTCATCGTCATGGCAGTCATGAATCCCGGGATTTCGTCGTGAACGATGACCGCCATATTGCCATCCGCCACAATTTCCCGGACCTTGCCTACTCCGCCGTCATAGACTTTGACCGCCGACGTTTCAGGTTCGGCAGGCGGTTGGGTGTCTGAGCAGCCAACAAGTAAAAAGCTCAGAATAAATAGGACACGGTAGTTGACGTTCATAAGATTATAGATCTATTTGCTCTCCGGGGCGAGCGATTCGGAAGCCTTTCTTCTGAATGACGTTGTAGACTTCGCCGCCCACTTCCAGCGCCGGATTGGTATGGTTCAGATGGATAAATACGATTTTGGCTTTGGTCTCTGCAGAGGCAGAAGAAAGCCGGGCCATCGTGTGTGAAATAAAAGGATGAGGAAACGAACTCATATCCCTTCCAGGAATTTCGCCGTTGGCGAAAAATGTGGCATCGACGAGGGCTAAATCCACGCTTTCCAGAAACTGGTCCAGCCCAGTTCCGGTGGAATCCCACTCTTCCCAGGAGTCGATATCAGGAATAAAACCAACTGTTTTCTGGGGTCCATGGATGATGAATCCCGCAACCTCAGAAAACTCTTGACGATGAGGCACGAGAAACGAACTCACACGAAGCGAATCTGATAATTCGATCTTGGAATCAGGACCTAGTGTCTCAAGTCGGATATTTTCGTACTTCACCAATTGAGACCAAGGCCCGTTGTTCGTCAAAAAAGCGGCCATTTTGGGCCAAACATAAACTGGAACGCCGTTCGCTCCGACCGATTCATGGCCTAAGAACATGAGCCCGGTGTAATGTCCCATATGGGCGTGAGTAATAAAGATGCCATCGGGAACGCGCGCCTCCCGAAGTCCTGCCCGTGTGTCCAGTTCGTACCATTGGCGTTTAAAATCAGGGGTAGCTTCAAATAGCCATCGTTTTCCTGAGACAGGATCGACAAGCCCTAAACTCGTTGCCATGTGGGTGTTGGCAGGCTCATTCCACCTTGGATCCGCGTGCGATCCTGTTTGTGGAGTTCCTCCGTCTTGACCGATACCCAAGACCAGCAAGTACGGTTGTTTTACTTCAGAAAGATCCGGATCCAATTCGGAAGGTGTGGTCAATGGATCGCTGGCAGGCGAACAAGAGGCTAGTACGAATAGCAATGCGAATAGAATGCGCATAGGATTGTTTTCGGGTGATGTCCTGCTTGGCGAGCCATGGTTGGTGTTTCGGTCAAAGGAGACTTTTGATGGCGCCACCATCGACCACTAAAGCTATTCCGGTGATAAATCGAGCGCGTTTACTTAGCAGGAAAGTGGCAGCCGCCGCAAACTCATCTTCCGTTCCAATTCGCTTCAGCGCGCTATTTGCCGCCCAGCCAGCTTCAATTTCATCAATTGATTTTCCAGTTTGGGCATTGATCGACTCAGAAAGATGCGTCAATCGATCTGTTTTGGTGTATCCAGGCAAAATGGTGTTAACGGTAATACCTTCAACCCCAATCTGTTCAGAAAGGCTTTTGGCAAATCCCTGCACACCCGCCCTAGAGACGTTGGACAAATACAACGAGGGGACAGGTTGTTTGGCCGACAGCGAAGTAATCATCAAGATACTTGCGTGGTCGGAAGCTGCCTTTCTCAGCTCTGGAAGCGCCATGCGACATGTATTGATCGTGCTCATCAAATTGAGCTCTAGCGCATTTCTCCACATCGTAGCGTCTAAATCATCGATTTGACCCGTTGGAGGTCCTCCTGAATTGGTAACCAATAGGTTCAATCCACCAAAATGAGAAACCGTTGCCGCTATGGCTGCCTTAATCTCAGACTCTTTGGTCACATCACAAACTAACGGAAGAATCTGATTCGAATTACAGCCAGTTTGCTCCGTCAACCACGTTGCTGCAGCGTCAATTCGGTCCTTTCCCCGGGAGCAAATGGCCACACGGCATCCTTCCAGAATCAACTCCCGAGCGATCGCTCTTCCAAGTCCGCTGCTCGACCCCGCGACAAATGCACTTTTACCTTGTAATCCTAGATCCATCTTGCTTCAATTCGATCGTATTAAACGATAATTCGTTTGCCTAAACCACTGTATAAGCGGAAGTTGTGACATGTACCGCTATATACGTAATCGAGCAGAAGGATGCGAAAAAAAGAACTAACAGTTGATCGGATAAGAATCAAAACACACTTGGCTCCAGCTTCTGTTGGACCGTTTAGTCAGGCGGTTTTGGTAGGCGATACCCTCTACTGTTCGGGTCAAATTCCCATCGATCCCAAGACGGGACATATGATGATGGATGGGATTGAAAAGGAAACAGCTCGCGTTCTGGAAAATTTAGAAGGTGTTCTGACCGCGGCTGGTATGTCCATGGATCACGTTGTTTCTTGCCGACTTTATATGGTCGATATCAACGACTACGCCCAGATCAACGAAATTTATGCCCGCTATTTTGGATCCAACGCGCCGGCCAGAGAGACCGTAGAAGTTTCTGCTTTGCCACGGGGCGCCCGGGTTGAGATCTCTTGCATTGCGGTGCGCTAAAGGGCATCCGACAGTTCTAATCGCACTTTCAAGATCACGCTGAAATCGTAGGACTCGTTGGCCCCCAACGTTTTCGGATCGAGCTGCAGGATTGCGCCAAAGTTAGCTCTTTCAAGGAAAGTGGCGATATCTCGGTTTGGCAATACCACTAAAGAAGCCTCTCTGGTTGCGGGAAAGCTGGACAAATTGGCGACCTCTGTTGCGGAAGTCCCTGGCGCAGTGAATTTGAGAATTGCTTGGTTTAAGAAGTTGATTTTCTTGGTGATGGGAAACAGCATAATGACTTCGGCCGAAACCAGGGTCGCTGAAACCAAATCCGATGGACTAAATCCTTGCTCGGTGATGTAGTCGTGGATGTTGATGGAACACCCGCATGAAATATCATTGAGTCGATTGGCCGACACATCATCCGAGGTGAACGTAAATCGAATTGACTGACCGGCGGATGTTGTAGAAAACTCATGGGTCAAAAAGACCGAGTCGTCGCTCAGAGTGTAAGCTTCCCTGAAGTCGGTGAACTCGAAAGTAGAAAAAAACTCCTACTTTCGAAAAATGAAGAAA
>JAQBZH010000004.1 GCA_027622005.1 Bacteroidota bacterium
TTCGCTCATACAGCCGTTTTCGCTCCCGGTAGAGAACAAATAGCTTAAATCGATGCGTCGGGAGGGGAGGGGAGCCGTGAAAAGACGAAATAGGCTCTCCTGTCCCCAAAAACACCTCCAACCCCCGGATGATTCTCTGACTCTTGGTCGCATCCAGCGTTTGAGCAAAGATCGGATCGACATTTAAAAGCTCATCGTAGAGTACTTTTGATCCTTCATTTTCCAGCCGTTCGTTCAGTTTGACCCGAATGAGAGGATCTACTTTCGGAATGTCGGATAAGCCGTGTAAAAGGGCGTGTATATATAAGGTAGAGCCACCAGTAATCACTATGCCCTTGTCCCGCAACAAGATATCGTTTGCCACCGAAGCCACGCGATTGGCAAAAATGCCTGAAGAATAGCCTTCTCCGATGGGGATTTCTTGGACTAAATGGTGTTTGACTTCCTTCAGTTGATCTGGCGAGGGGCAAGCGGTACCAATGGAGAACTCCTTGTAAATTTGCCGGCTGTCAGCAGATATAATTTCGGCGCTTAGCGCTTTGGCGACTTGAAGGCTTACCGAGGTTTTACCCACGGCTGTTGGCCCGGCTATGATTGGAATGAGGGGTCGGGACGTCATCCTAATCCTTTTTCAGATCCAAATTGATGTAATCAGCGGCGCTGTCGCGAAGTCGATCCCGCTGATGTACGTAGACCATGGTCGTTTCAATTTGCTTGTGGCGGGCATGGCTTTGGACCTGTTGAATACTAGCGCCGGCCTCGATGGCAAGAGTACAACCCGTGTGCCGAAGAGTGTGTGCTCCGATTTCGGGTAACCCGGCTGCCAAAGCAGTTGCTCGAACAATGCGATAAATACTGGTTGGAGTCAATCGGCCGCCTTCGTTTCTACGTGAAATAGAGCGCCATAGCGGCCCAGAAGCGATTCCATAGTGCTCTGTGTGAAACTTAAGTCTCGTAACCAGACCAACTGGAAGCCTATAAAAGATCGACGTTGCACCGCGAGACTTGGGGATACGAACAAAAGGGCGGTCACATGCTAAGTCCAAGTCCTCGTAATTCATTTTGGAAAGTGAACTCCTTCTAACGGGAACACTGAGCATGAATTCTATCAAGGTCGAATTGCGAACATTATCCGTTCCGGTCGAGCTTCTGGCTACCTCGATGAGCAATTTTGAATCTTCCTCAGATATCAACAACCTAGATTCTGGCAGCTTTTGAGAAATAGGTTTTGTAATAAAAAACTTGGATTGATCATCCTCTACAAATCCAGTCGTGAAACACCACTTTAAAAAATATCTTAACGATGCCAGTCGACGGTTCAGAGTAGACTGTTTTAAGTGACTCATTTGTTGAGAGTCAAAAAAAGATTGAATGTGGGATATCGTTAAAGTATGGGCGGGTTTCAAGTCTGCGCCGCTGGCACGAAGAAACTCGAGAAACTGTTTTAAGTCGCTCTGATATGCTCTTTTTGTCTCCTCAACAGTAACCGATTCCAAGCATAAATCAACAAGCTCATATGTCGAGATATTTTCCTGAAGAGTCGTCTGGGCGGGCATGCGTGTACCTGCTAGTGGTTGTTAAGGATTTATGACCTAACGTCTCTTTAACAAGATGTGTAGGGGCGCCGCGATCAAGAGAGTGCGAAGCGTGTGCATGACGTAACCAATGCGGCGAAATATCTCGCATGACACCACTAAGACCTGTGGCTTTTTTAACTATTCGCCACATTTGTTGCCGCGAAAGTGAGCCTCCTTTGGCAGATCGAAAAACGGAGTCTGTCGGACTACCGAAACCTAATTCTGACTCTTTTACATGAAATTCAGTTAACAAAGTGCACATAGCACTTGAAACAATGACATTTCTTGATTTCGACCCTTTACCAATTAAGGTGATATACGCTTCACTATTTTGCTCATTCCGCAATCTTAGTTGAATATGCTCCCAACGCAAAACGCACAATTCTGAAACGCGTGCACCTGAAGCATAAAACAGCTTTAATAAGACACTATCTCTTTCTACGTCAGACGCGGCTAATAATTTACGCACATCACTTTCTGAAAGTATTCGTTGCGCTAACAAATCCGGAATACTAGGCAAAGAAATGGCAGCCCCGACATTAAAAGGTAAGTATCCAACTTTCAGCCCAAAACTAAACAAACTCTTGATGGTCGCAAGCTTTCGACCAATAGTTGAAACAACAAAACCGTCCGATTCTAAATGGTCGAGCCAATTCCAAATGTGTTCGAGTTTTACTTGCGTCAAGGGTAGATCGACAAAGGCTAGAAACTGCCTAACATCTCTCGCATATGCATCTTTAGAGTTCCTTGATTTAGAACGAAGCCAAAGTTGCAGCAGATAGTCGTCGCTATCTACATTTGAAATGCGACTATCGGCAGAATGTTGGACGATGTTTGGCAAAACATAACCGTTTTTGTGTATAACGCAACATAAGGTTAATTATGTTACATTGTAAATAAGCTTACAAAGATGGATCAAAATATATTTCAATTGTCCGCCTATGATGCTGTCCACAGATTAATTGAGCAGGATTCGAATTGGGCCTCTGTTGCCGTGGAATATGCAACAAATCTCAACGCAGGTTTTTTCGGCGAGTCATTTCAAGACATTATTTATCAACAGGGTTATGAAACTCGAGTCTCCGTTTATGATGCATTAGGTTTCGGACTTATACACACAATGATTTGTAGTAAAAAGATAGTCGTCTTGGAAATACCACTACCACGAGTCGCAAACCCAAATAGCGCTGTCGCAGAAAATCGAGCGATGTTGGCCGAATTGCCACATCCTTTTCGTGCGGAATATTTCGGATCTGCAGCAGATGCGGATGGACATGTACGGTGGGAAAAGAAGATTACGGTTCCAACTTCCGAAGATTCTGTGGTGGAGATCCTTCCCTTTCAAATACCGCTTGAAGTGGGCACAACCAATGTTTGGACCACTTGGGGGCACTTACGATATCACGGTGGAGTCGCTAGAGTGCCATATAGGTCCCGGTCTCTTTCCTTGCTTTTCTCATTGGATTTGACGTGACCGCAGTTTTTTGATCACTCCGTAAGAAAATGAAGCAATTACGGCCGAAACTCGTAGAAAGAGCAATTAATTATCCCGAAACCGTATGCCTTGGCTATTCCTGCTTTTTGTCGCTCTTCCTGCTATAGAGATTTATCTGTTAATTCAGCTTGGTCAGCTTATTGGGGGTCTCCAGACGTTCGGACTTATTCTGGCTACCGGCCTTATAGGGTCATACTTGGCCAAAAAACAAGGAATCGCCGTTTGGACGGAGTTAAACAATAAGCTCAATTCCGGACGCATGCCGGGTAATGAATTGATAGATGGAGCTATTATTTTGGTATCCGGGACGCTTTTGGTAACACCCGGCGTGATTACCGATCTGATTGGGATTTTAGGGCTTTTTCCCATAACCAGAGCTTTAATTCGGAAGCTCGTACAGGCTTATTTCAAAGGAAACCCCGGTTTTCGGATGCAATTTGGTGCTTTTGGAGGAAATCAAACGTCTTCTGGATCAGCAGGTGTTCCTTTTAGCGCGGCACCCAGCCAACCTGAAGTCTCATCGCCGAATTCAGCCCCTGCAAACGCAGCGCCCAAGAGTCAAACTAAATCGACTGGTTCGCCACCCGTGGAATTGTCTGGCAAAGCAAAACAACGACCTTCTTTCGACCAATAATTGGCCATCTGAACTACCTGATTAAAAGGTGGAAGAAAATGACCTATCCTAAAGCAATGCAACACTTTGTAGACTTACTCAACTCACAAATCGACGAGTTTGAAGCCTTGGCGCCACTAGCTCTAATTCGGAAGGAATCCGTGAGTAATTGGAGTGTTGGCCAGCAGATTGAACACTCTTTGATTGCCATTTCCGGGATGATCCTCGCGCTGAGGAAAGAACATCCGGGTACGGGAAGTCGCGGTCCGAATATGTATCGAGACACCGTTATGGCAACCAAGCAGTTTCCCCGAGGAAAAATTGAAGCACCCGCCATTTCGAGACCAAGTGAAAACCCCGACCCTGTGTTTCTGGAGAGGCTAATAGCGAAAACTCGTAATCGAGTCGGGAATCCGCTCGATATTTCTGCCACATCTACATTGATTCACCCGATTATGGACGTCATGTACCGCGATGAAGCCATTGAATTTATGACCATCCACACGGAACATCATCTAAAAATAATTCGGGAAATCTTAGCCGCGGACTGACATTGATGTGATGCCAGCGACGGCCTTTTAGAAAAACAAATCGAATAAAAAGGGTATTAAGAAGCCTACCAGGAATCAATTAAGACCTGTTAAGGCGCGGGGAAAAAGGATGTTGTTTTCGAGGTGGACATGTTCGTGCATCATCTTTTCAAGGTCTTCGAAACCCGACCAAAGTGCGCGCCATGTGTTGCAGGCATAGTCGGGCGCGACATATTCATCCGTAAGTTTATTAATGGCTCGTAGCGCCTCCCCAGCGTTGTCGTGTTCTTGCTCCATTACCGATATAGGAGCAGATGCATGGGCTCCATTTCCTTGCATAATCATCGGAAATAAGATTTGCTCTTCCTTAAGCATGTGCTCAGATAGCTCCTCAATTAACGACGTAAATACGGATTGAAGGGCTTCAAATCGTTCCGGGTCCACATGACCATGAACCCGCTGTACCTTGTCCAGCATGCCTTTAAGCCGTGGTAGCTCACTTCTCAGTGGTTCGTGATAGGTCGTAATAATGTGAGAGATGAGTGCGGCTAAGGAGGCCGTTTTCCAGTCGTTTGACGTCTCCCCAGATCCCAACTGTTGGATTTGGATATCGCGGAGAACCTCGGAGACATCAATTCCTTTCTTCTCACAAACAGACTGGAGTGATTTCCCTCCACCACAGCAAAAATCGATACCAAAACGATAGAAGGATCGAGTTGCAGAGGGTTGTTCGACGGCAATGTCACCTACCTTGGACTCGGGCGAAAACGTTAGCATCGTAATGGTTGTTTTATTTAAGACAATATACTCTTAAATAATACATCGTGGCCATTTGGGATGTTCTCTCTTCTTATCGCCAGAAACCATCTTCACAAATAACTATTCTAAACGTCCAATTCGTCCACTTCTTGCGCGTTGTTCATGATAAAATTGAACCGAGCAGAAGCTTCCTTTCCCATCAACTCTGAAATAACGGTTTCCGTCAGTAAGCGTTCAGATTCCGGAATGGAAACCTGAAGGAGCCGACGTTTATCAGGGTCTAATGTCGTATCACGAAGCGTAGCGGGCATCATTTCACCCAGGCCCTTGAACCGCTGCATCTCGATTTTGGCATTCTTGTTTTTCTTTTTGATCCGGTTAATAATTCGCTCGCGGTCAAGTTCGTCGAGGGCCCAATACGTTTCCTTAGCGTAATCAATCCGGAATAGGGGCGGCTGAGCAATAAAAACAAAGCCCTCTTCAATCAAAGGCCGCATATAGCGGTAAAGAAAGGTCAATAAAAGTGTCGAAATATGGTGACCGTCAGAGTCGGCATCCATTAACAAAATCACCTTGTGATATCGAAGCTTTGAAAGGTCGATCGAATCTCCGATGCCACAACCAAGCGCCTGTACAACATTCGATAACTCTTTGTTGTCCATCACTTTAGCCAATGTAGCCTGTTCTGCATTCAGCACTTTTCCACGAAGCGGTAGGATGGCCTGCGTGTTTCGATCACGTCCTTGCTTGGCTGATCCACCGGCCGAATCCCCTTCTACAATGAACAACTCGCTCTCCTGGGGGTCAGTCGAAGAACAATCCGCCAACTTCCCAGGCAAATTCAACCGGTGGCTGATACTGGTTTTACGGCGCACGCTGTTAGCGGCTGCACGTGAAGCCAATCGAGCCTTTGCTGATTGTATGACGCGCGTGGCGATGGCTTCGCCAGTGGTCGGATGCTGATTTAGAAACTGTTCGAGTTCGAGCCGAACACTACCGTACAATATCCCCTTAATTTGAGGATTATTGAGTTTGTCCTTGGTTTGACCCTGAAATTGTGGGTCTACCATATACAGGTTCACGATACCAAAAACGCCTTCGCGGATATCATCAGCCGAAATATCAAGCTTTTTGGGCACCATATCGTGGGTGTCCATATAAGCCCGGACAGCCGAACGGATGGCATCTTTCAACCCTTGTTCGTGAGTACCTCCGTCTCCTGTCGGAATACCGTTTACAAAGGACAAAATGGACTCTTTCGGGGATTCAGTCCACTGAAGGGCTACCTCGACCCGAGCCCCGTCTTTCATTTCAGTCTGGCGAACCAAAAACGGATCTGAATGAACTGGGCGGGCCTTATTAGATCGAATCAGGTGCGCTTGAAACTCTTCGATTCCGCCCTCATGATGGAATTCTTGCCGCGATCCGTCCATCTCGTTTTTAAAGATGATTCGTAGCGTTCCATTCAGATAGGTCTTGATTTCGAGTTTTTCGGCTATCCACGAGGCGTCGAAGTCAACCGTCTCAAATATGTCCGCATCTGGCTTAAAATAAATGGTTGTGCCGGTTCCACGCGATCCAGAGGCCACCTTAACCAGCTTCGTGACTGGCACTCCCCGCTCGTACTTCTGCTCCCACGTCGCGCCATCACGCTTGATGGTGGCAATAAGAGATTCTGACAACGCGTTTACCACGGACGCGCCGACTCCGTGGAGGCCGCCAGAGGTCACGTAGTTTGAATTATCAAATTTGCCCCCAGAATGCAGCGTTGTTAAGATAACCTGAAGGGTGGGTATCTTTTTCGTTGGATGCATGTCGACCGGTATGCCGCGACCATTGTCGATCACGGTCATAGAACGCCCGTCCTTGTGTAAAATCACCTCAATTTGGCTAGCATAGCCGTTTGTGGCTTCATCAACGGAGTTATCTACTATTTCCCATAGTAAATGGTGTAAGCCTGGCTTACCGGTACCACCGATGTACATCCCGGGACGTTTCCGGACTGGATCAAGGCCCTCCAGGACTTGAATATTTTCGCCTGTATACGAGGTCGAACTCAAAATAGAATCTCTGAATTAAGATGAACTGCCGTCATTAATTTCAACGGTCGGATAAATCACACTTTTGATCGATCCTCTTTGGATGATAATTCGCCCTTTGTTTCCTCGGTTGCTGATGGGGAATTTTGTCGGACGTATAATTTCAGACCGGCCTCTCGTGGTTTCTACTTCGAGTCCTTGTCTGGCCGCTGCTGAAAGCGCAAATCCGATGACACGGTCGGAAGCAGAGAGTCGTATAGCGATGACCCCCTTTGCGGCATTTTTCATGACGGGTACTTGAGTTGCGGGAAAGATGAGGCAATTGCCTTCTTTCGTCGCCAAACACACGTTTTCGGCTCCGGAAGAGGCTTCGACTCGAAGAATTTCATGTTTGGATGTCACTTTCATAAACATCCGACCGCTAACGGTCGACGCCTCGGAGTGATTTTCCAATGACATCCTAAGAATTTGACCGTCTGACGTGACGCCCACTGCAAAAGGACCTTCAATTTCGGCGGATTCCTCGGTCTCGACGAACAATTTAGGCTCGGATTCCTCTTTAGGAACAGGTTTTGGAAGAGCACGAGGATCGATGCTCACTACTCCGACGATAAACTCTTTGTCCGAAAAGTCAAACAACTTCTGGATGGGGCTACCATGGCCAGTTGTACTTGGCAAAGCCTCTCCGCGGATCGTGTAAGCTTTACCGAAATTGCTGTAAAAGACAATGGTTCGCTTGGTCGATCCGGGTAAAACCCAGCTAAGCGCATCGCCATCTCGAACACGAATACTGTCCAGATCGCCATAAGAACGTTGTCTTTTTACCCATCCATCCCGCGTAACGATGACGAAGATGTCTTCGTCCACAATAAAATCATCCGCAGAAAACTCAATCTTTTCGTCGGGACCAGCAACAGTCGTCCGCCGAGGCTCTGCAAACCTGGAGCGAATGTCTTTTAATTCGGTACCGATCAACTTCCAACGCGCAGGTTCATCACTGAGCAGCTTTCTGAGCTCTGCAGCCATCGCTTCCTTTTCTTCCAACTCTCGTCGAATGGCGTCAATTTCCAGCCTGGATAGCTTATACAGCTTCGTTTCCAACACGGCTTCGACTTGAATTTCATCTAAGTCAAAGCGTGCCATCAACTTAAGGGCGGCATCGGATTTGTTTTCGGAAGCCCGAATAATTTGGATTGCCTCGTCAAGCGCTCCAAACAACTTCTCAAATCCGCGCAAGATGTGGATTCTTTGCTCAAGCTGTCTCAGTTCGTACTCGACCCTGCGAACCACCACCTGCATCCGGAAATCTAAAAAATGCCTTAAGATCGTCGTAAGGTTAACGCGAGCAGGAGCACAGACTTCTGGGTTATCGGTTGGCAATAAACACGTCATATTTACATGGAAGCGCGTCTGCAACATCGTGTTTTTGAGCAGGTAGGCCATCACGAGATCCGAACTGGCCCCGCGCTTAATTTCCAAGACAATTCGGACTTCTTCGGTCGACTCATCGCGCACATCGACCAACTGAGGCAATTTGTTACTGATTATTAAATCAGCGATCTGCTCGATTAAAGCGCTCTTAGTGATTGCATACGGAATGCTCGTGACGATTACGCGGCTTTTGCCTTCGTTTTCGTACTCGCCGCGTAGTTCAATGGGGCCTTCTCCCCTGTTGTAGACATCAATAATGGACTGCCGTGAGTTCAAAATGCGGCCCGCTGTCGGGAAATCAGGGCCTTGAATAAACCGCTCTACCAAAGTTTGATTGGTCACGTCCGGTACCCCAATCATGTATAAGGCGGCGTCAATCAACTCGGTGAGGCAATGTGGAGGAATATTCGTGGCCATTCCGACCGCAATTCCCGTCGCACCGTTAAGCAATAAATTGGGAATCCGGGCGGGCACGACGACGGGCTCAAAGAGCGATCCATCAAAATTGGGGCGAAAAGCCACAGTCTCTTTTTTGATTTCCGTCAGCAACTCCATGGCCAAAGGACGAAGCTTGGCCTCGGTATACCGCATTGCGGCAGGAGAATCACCATCGAGCGAACCAAAGTTGCCCTGTCCGTCGACTAATGGTGCTCGCAAAGAGAACGTTTGCGCCATTCGCACCATCGCGTCATAAATGGCTGAATCCCCGTGCGGGTGGTACTTCCCCATCACCTCCCCTACTACCGTGGCACTTTTCTTATAACGGCCGTCGGGATACAAATGCAAATTGTTAAACATCGCATACAAAATGCGGCGCTGAACGGGCTTCAGTCCATCTCGAATATCGGGTAGTGCACGGGAGGTAATAACGGATAACGCATAATTAAGATAGCGTGATCGCGCTGTTTCGTGCAAAGGAATGACATCTACGATGGGCATGAGTAATCAACAATAACGGACTTTAGGAAACCTTATATAATGTACAAAACCTATTGGGGTTTCGAACACCTTCCTTCAATCTTTGAAGGAAATCATATAATAATCGCCTCTAGCCTCGCGATATTGGTCCAATATTCTGGCTCTTGTGAGCGTGACCAATATTTCTCCTGCGGCTCCCTCTGATAGGTTGCCAATTTGCGCAAATCCAGCCACCGTGACTTTACTGTACTGCTCAAGGTATCGTAAAAGGAGTAGCTCCGTTCTGCCAAACTCAAAATGTACTCCCTCTTTGAGATGCTCGGCTTGCATGAGTTTGATGGATTCAGGCGATGCTTCAAGACTCTTATCTTGAACACGCACGTATGCTGGGCCCGTCCCGTTTTCATCGTCAGCTACTATAAAATGGGGTTTCTTCGGACTCGAGCTAACGGTGACTACAATAACGTCTCGCTTTGACGTGATCTGCACTCGCTCTGAAGTCCACTTCATTGGGGGTCGGCAATACCGCTTGAGAGCCTCCTGGATCGCAAATTCTTCTTCAGCCGAGTCTTTCACCCCGACAATACTCCCATCATCATCCACTCCAATAAAAACTCGACCGCCACCAGAATTGGCAAATGCAACCACCTCCTTTGCCAGGCGAACGGGCTCCGGTACCCGAAGCTTGAATTCCACAAACTGACCTTCACCGTTTCCAACAAAACGCTGAACTTCTTCTCGTGTCATTGTTTTTCAGCTTTTCGGTTCGATGTGGACACTTTTTGGAGGTCCGAGCCATTCTTCGCGCTTCGCACTTCGCATCATGAGCCCTTGAACGGCATCTGACGGGGATACGCCTTCGAACAGAATTTGATGGACGGCCTCCGAGATGGGCATCTCAACTCCCATTTTTCGAGCTAATTCCATGACCGATTTAGTCGTGTAAACCCCTTCGGCCACCATGGTCATCTCTCCCTGAACTTCCGCAAGCGACTTTCCTTGTCCCAAAGCAAAGCCCAGATTGCGATTTCGGCTGAGCGTACTCATACAGGTAACAACGAGGTCGCCAATGCCGGCTAATCCGGCAAAAGTATTAGAATCGGCTCCCATGGCAACGCCCAAACGTTTAATCTCATCCAAACCTCGAGTCATGATTGCGGCCTTGGCATTGTCACCATACCCGATCCCGTCGCTAATTCCTGCAGCAATAGCCAGCACATTTTTCACTGAGCCCGCAATTTCAACTCCTCGAATGTCGTCGTTTACATAGACCCTTAAAAAGGGAGTCATGAAAACGTCTTGAACGAAAGAAGCGGTTTCCGATGAGTAGGAAGCCACAACAACTGTTGTAGGGCTAAACGCTGCTACCTCTTCGGCATGGCTCGGTCCGTATAAAACAGCAATTTGGTCTTTAGCTATCGGTTGGAGACTATCAAAAAGCACGCAAGACGTAGTCATTAGCGTGCCAATTTCAATTCCTTTTGCTACGGATACGGCTGTGATCCTTTCGGTTACAAAAGGCCGGAGCTGCATGGCAACATCCCGAACAGACTGAGAAGGCGTCGCAAATAGCCAAATATCGGCACCTTCAACGGCCGTTTCCAGATTGTCCGTGATTTGGACCCCTTCGGGAATGGTCACATTGGGAAGGTAGGTAGGATTGTGACGGGTGATGCTCATTTGCCTCGCCATCTCAGGCCGGCGCGCCCATAAAGAAACCTCGCGCCCCGCAGTGGCCAAACTTAAGGCAAGTGCTGTACCCCAACTTCCGGCGCCAATAACGGCTACTTTAATACTTCCCGTCCCGGAATCTTTCATGATTGGCAAAAAGGGGGCTTAAACGAAGAATTGAGCTGATTATGACTTCTAAAATCCTTTAATCGCCAGATTTCCACCAAGCGAAGGAATCCATCTCAACCGATTAAATCTCACCGCGACCTTGCATTCCTTTGCCCATCCGGAACGAACGCACTCTGTTCTCGCTTCCAGCAAGGAGCCTTTGAATATTGGTACGATGGGCGATAAAAATACTTGTCGCTAAGAACAAACTGAAAATAAAAACACTGGCATCGAGCGACTCCGTGTCTAACACATATTTGGAGTACGCAATCGCGGTAGGATAGGCTATGGTTGCAGATAAAGACGCGACGGACACATACCTGGATGAAAACAAGACAATAGCGAAAACGCCAAGGGTGATAAACATTACAGTTGGCGTCAGGGCAAGTAAGACGCCCGCTGTCGTGTTGACGCCTTTTCCTCCCTTAAAATTGGCCCACAATGGATACATGTGACCCGCTACGGCAGTAACTCCGGCCAATAATCGGATGACTGATTCGGCTTCCCAAAATCCAAGTCCGGGAGGAATGACATCAATTCTGATTGTTGCAACAACCCCTGCGGCAAGAAGACCCTTTCCCAGATCAACGATGGCCGCTATCGCTCCAGCTTTCCAACCGAGCACCCTAAACGCGTTTGTCGCCCCAGCATTCCCGCTGCCGTGTTCCCTTAAGTCTGTGTTGTACATGGCCTTACCTACCCAAACGCTCGCTGGAATAGATCCTATCATGTAGCTCAAAACAAGAATGACAGCAATGGAAAGCATAGCCTAAACCTTTGTAATAGCTGACGTTACTTACTGGTCGTTCGCGTAGGTCTTAAATCCAAAATACCTATCAAGGATCCTTAAATCCCATAGTAATCAATTTTATGCTTCGGTAATAGTGCCAATTTGCACGGGCATTTCAGCGCTTAACTCGCTCATAATTCGTTTGGCGTCGCTTTCTCTGACCACTGCGATGAGGCCAATACCGAGGTTAAAGGCCTTTCTCATATCTTCCTCAGGTACAGAACCTGTTTTTTGAATGAGATCGTAAATGGCAGGTCGTTTCCACGCAGCATAATCAACGTCAAACAAAAGTCCCTTCGGCATCACCCGCTTTGTATTTCCGGGGATGCCACCGCCTGTGACGTGAACGAGTCCGTGAATCGGTGCCACAGAACGAAGGGACTCGATAAGATGCAAATACGATTTATGTACAGCCAAAAGCGCCGCGCCCACCGAAACCCCTTCCAGCTCCTTGGGACAGTCGTTCGCGCTAAATGTCGGAAACAAGGCGTGTCGAGCCAGGCTATATCCGTTCGTATGAAGGCCACTGGAGGGAAAACCGATCATTACATCCCCCTTTTCGATGGATGATCCATCAATAATATCACTTTTGTCGACCACCCCGACGATTGTACCGGCCAAATCATACTCTCCCACCGCATAAATATCGGGCATTTCGGCCGTTTCACCCCCAATTAAAGCGCATTGGTTTTCAATACAAGCCTTTGAAAAGCCCTCAATCACCTGAACGGCGACGTCAGTGTCTAATTTTCCAGTAGAAAAGTAGTCCAGAAAAAACAGTGGCTTAGCTCCGCATACGGCGATATCGTTGACACAGTGGTTGACCAGATCCTGCCCGACCGTTCCATGCTGACTCATCATAAAGGCTACTTTCAACTTCGTGCCGACGCCGTCCACCGAAGAGACCATTATGGGGTCTTTATACGACTTCCAGTCAACTTTAAAAAAAGCACCAAACGCACCAATATCGGTCAGTACGCCCGGAGTAAACGTTTTTCTAACAAGTGGCTTGATCCGTTCGACCATCGCCTCACCTGCTTCGACATCCACTCCTGCGTCCTTATAAGTAGCCATTTTTTGTCAATTTGATTTTAAAGACTAACGATGATCCTAGCCGTTCTCGGTAGAACTGGTCCATTCACGCTCCATTGAATAAGGTACGATTTATCGATGTCTGTTCGACGGAAAAACTGCGGAATCGCTATGAAACCAGAACCATTTAGCCAGCCCTTTCGAAGTTTTAATTTGCTCCGGACTGCTAAGCCAAATCCAAATGGTCCTTGTCGAAAGCCTGTGACCAGGGCGATTCCTCCTTTGCTAGAAATGCCCGAATTCCAGCCTGACAATCCGAACTGGAACGCGCGGTCGCATTCATCAGGACAGCTTCTTTTAGCGCAGTTTCGAAGTTTTTTCCCGCATTCGAGTACAGCAACGATTTAGTCTCGGCAACGGCATGCGGGGACGTATTTCTGCTGATTGATTCCGCATATTCGATGACCGTAGAATCCAGCAGTTCATCAGGAACGACTTGGTTAACGAGCCCCATTTTCTGGGCCTCTGCAGAAGAAAATAGCCGTCCAGACAGCAATACATCCCGGAGGGAGGCTTCGGAAAGTCGATTTCTCAGCAAAACGGAAACTAACGCCGGCACGAATCCAATTCGGACTTCCGTAAATCCTAGTTTGGCTGAAGTGGATGCAATAGCGATATCGCAGGCGGCAACTAGGCCGCTTCCGCCGGCAATGGCATGTCCATTGACCTTGGCTATCAATAGCTTTGGACTTTGAATCATGGTTTTAAAAAGCGTCGCCAGGGATTCAGAATCAGTCAAATTGTCTTCAAAACTGGCATCCTGAAGATTTTGAAGAGCTTGCAGATCTGCACCCGCAGAAAAAACACTACCGGAACCCGTAATTACAATCACCCGAATTTTCGTGTCCGCGTTCAGACGCAGAATCGCATTGGTTAATTCGATCACGAGGGATTGATTCAACGCATTCCTTCGATCCGGACGATTTAGCGAAACTGTAACCACTCTTCCGTCAAAGCTATGTTCTATGGCCAGCATATGGTCGTCAATTAGGATTCTAATAGAAGGTTGCAGCCGCGAATACCTGATTGGTCTAGTCGGCCTAACACTTCAAAGCCCGATTCTCTGAGAACCGCCAGGTCCTGCGTCAAGATAGCAGATTGGCTATACATATTGGCCATATCAAATACGGCCAAAACCCCCGGCTTACCAAGACCGAGAGGGGTTTTAAAATCTTGTTGATCCAAGACTTCGATCTTGACCCAAGGAGGGGCCTGAAAAAACCCTTCAGGGCTCGTATAGCACTGAGATAACATCTCACACATGCCGTATTCTGACCGAATGGCCGCCCGCTCGACTCCAAAACCGAGAGCAAGACGAGCGTGTAGGTCGCTCCGTGTAATCTCCCGTCGATGTGTTTTCATTCCTCCCGTTTCGATCACCTTTGCATCACTCGGAAGTGGACATCTTCTCTGCTCAACAAGATCCAATAGGCCAAATGCGGCTCCAAAGAGCAAAATGGGGGTTTGGGTGCGGTTCGAAACCAAAATGGCCGATTCTAACAAGGTTTGATCTTCCAGAAAAAAGCCAGATCCGGCTGAACCAAACGATTCTATTAGTTTTTGAACCATATACACCAGCGAACTTTCGGGTCGGTAGTGCGGAAGATGGGCTAAAATGATAAACGGACCATCGCCAAAAACGCGATTAAAACCCGTCACAATGGAACGATCGTAAACTTCAAGATCCCGAACATAATGCCTTGCTCGGCCGTCGTTCTCAGAGATTCGGTTCGAAGACGTGCCGGGTAATGCGGCAGGAGTCGATAAACTGGTTCCGGAACTTACAAAAACCCGTTCCGCGTCGGAGGGGATAAAACAACAAACTGGAGCTTCCTTAAACGCCTGGACCGGTAAATAAGTGAACCCCGTAAACCGTTGGTACACTTCATTGTGCGTTTTTTGAAACCGAATGATGGAGCTCATCCAGTCTTTAAATTTCCTCTCCTCATTCTTCTGCAAAGCGTGGAAATGGGCAGCAATGTGGCCAATGTCATCTTCGGTTTCGATCGAATCACCTCCGGCTAATTTCACGCGTACTCACGGATACCTGTTTGCTTTGGTCACGTTCACCGCACATCGACTATAGAAGTCTCAGTTGACCGAGCGATACACTGGATACGTCATCCCGGATTCAACCCACCGATCCATTTGGGCCCAGTTGACGAGGCCATCATCCGAGCGGGGCTCAAGCAAGTAAAACGCCAGTCTAGCCAACGGTTGGTTCGTGTCGATAACCAAACTACCGGCCTCCAGATTTACCGATGTGGCCGTGTACGTACCCGTGATGGTGCGCTCAAAAATGGACTGAAATTCGGACGAAGCAGCCTCACTCGTTGCGACGACAAATCCTTCAACTTCAGCCGTTTGATCAGTGACAATCTCTGAATAACGGATTCCGTGTGTATCGAGGTAAGCTTTAACCACAGGCGCAGCAACTTTACCGACATAATAGGAATCCGGGACCCGGCTTTTTTCCGTGGCTATGAAGGCTCCATACTCAGGCATCACCTGCGTATAAACGGTATCCATTCGATCGAAATACGTCGCGCCGCTATACTTATTTGTTTTCGAATACACGTCCCCCATCAGAATTTCTGCTGCCGGCTTACTTTGAAAGGGTTCAAATCGAACACCGAGCAACTCCCCTTTCAAATCCTTAGAATCTGAGTCCGTAATGATTTTTTCTATTTGCCGACGATTCTTTGAGGCAAACGTGAGGACCTCCTCGACGAAATATCGCGTAGCCAAAATGCGCTCCTCAAAGGTGGCATAGGCATACCCTTCGCTTAAAATGGCCATTCGGTTTCTCAATCCAACATAGTTATTGTTAAATCGAGGACGATTGTCGAAAGTGTACCAACCCGATTCGCCTTGGCGAAATGGCAGGTTTCCATAAAAATAAGCGTCCCATCCGGAGCGCTCATGGAAGCCAATCGTCACATCCTTCATCCACTTGTCCCGCAAAAACGTGTCAATAGTTTGATCCGTGTTTGGACTGAGCGGCGTCGAATAGGTAATGTGATACCCATGGCGTGTGCCGTTTGTGGTATGAAGATCCATGACTACGTGGGGGTCATACGCGTTGAAAACCCCGATTAACGACCTCGCTTCGGGGCTTTTAACCTTCATATGGTCGCGGTTTAGATCGAGTCCTTGGGCATTAGGCCGTTGCCCCATACCCCCGTGGGGGCCGTTTTGACGGGGTCGATTGAACAAATTGACTTTTTCGTTGCCATCCGCATTGTAAATAGGTGCCATAATGACAACCATATTGGACAGCAATTCGGAATACTCACCCTCAGCCATGCTTCTGATCATCATCAACAAAGCTTCCTTTCCGCAAACTTCGCCCGCATGAATATTGGCTTGAATGAATACACGTAGTTTACCGGACGCTAAAACGTCTTCTGGAGAGGCACTTTCAACATCACCAAAGACCACTAATGGTAGCGGCCTTCCTTCAAAGGAATACCCAAAAGTCGTTTGATGCAGTTTCGTGCTGTTTGAGACAGCCGTATTCAAAAATGCCAGAACTTCTTCATAGGAAGTCGTCTGGTCAAAATTCGTACGCTCGGGCGCCGTAGTCAATGAGGCTAATTGATCGTTACTTTGGGCCGAGGACGTTTGGATGGCCATAACGAACCCGATTAGCCCCAAAAGGGTCATCGCCAAATTGGTTCTACGTGAAAAAGTCATTTTCACCTGAATTAAGCTTTTTTAGAAGGTTTTACTGACGATTTTTTCTTGGGACGCTTCTTCCCATTGGATCCGTTGCTGATTTTCCCTTTTCTAGTTCTAACATCTCCTTTGCCCATAGTGATTTCCTTTATTGTTTTAAGTGGAGTCTGAAGTATACGGGATCCGTGGCTTCCCTTCCACTACGTATTTGCATCAAAAGTGAAAAGAGAGAAAAGAGTCTGATCGGTATCATGAAACGAAACGGGTTGCGCTCTGTTGTAGCTATGGATTTTGGAAAACCCCCTATGTTAAGCTCCAAAAGGCACCCTAGCTTATCCGGTTAAGATCATTATTTTAGATCCGCTCGCATTAGTCCGTTAAAAAACCCGAGCTTTTTAATCGTTTTGAGATGGCATCCAAACCCACGGATATCACTTTATCAATTACCCCTGAAACCCGCGTTGATGTAATCAATGTATCGGATAGGGTATTGAAGGAAAACGAGGAATTTTTTGATTCGTATGAAAAGAGTGCGTTCGCCTCGCACCATACGACGGCGGGGTATTTTGAGCAAAGCTTTGCAAACCGTCTAAAAAACGATCCTCACGCCTTAGAGGCTTATGTGGGGTCGTTCAAGAAGCTTTTCCCTCCAAACGCTGATTATCAACATGATCAGATGGATTTGCGTGACGAGTTGAGCGACGCACAGAAGTTGGTAGAACCGAAAAACGCAGACTCCCACCTCACCTATATAGGTTCAGGGCTTGAAAACTGCGTTACCTACAAAAATGACCGGCAGTCCCCTGTCTATTTTATCGATTTGGACGGCACCAATGGAGCCGAACATCGAAATCGGAAAACAACGGTCATCGGATACAACACGGAATCCGTGGTCAAAAGGCAGCTGATCCAGATTCAAATGTCCAAGCACCCAATTGACTCGATCAATTTGTGGGATGAACGCGTGGGCGTGCTGGCTCGACTCGAAGAGCAGATTAAAGAGTTGGGAATAGAAAAAGGGCGAATCGATCTATCTCTTGCTCCATATGAACGGAATACCGGCCTTACCGTCAATGAGTATGAAACCCTATTGATGCGTCACGATTTGGTCGAAGTACTTAAGAATCCTGTTCGATTTATGGCTCAACGCGGGGTGAATATGCTTAAAGACCCCGGCGCGATTAAGGAAAAAGCAAAGGACTACATGAAGTACGACTTGGTACACGTAGTCAACGAGTTTATTGACTCCATGGGCCTCAGCGAATCGCTCATTGAAAGGATCATTGATAAGTTTTTCCAAGTTCCGGCTGCTCGATTCCTAAGGATGAAGCGAGGAGTCAGCCTCATTGTAGCTGACAATGGTTCCGGAAGTGGTAAAATCGTGTCTGGAACGTACCAGAGCCCGATTTTAGTCCAGTGGAGAAAGGCGGAAAATCGGATTCGTTCGGTAAATGTCACGTTTACGCGGTTCGAATAGTCGAGCACCCGTACCGATTTACACCGTGCTAGATCAAGGACTTCGACTGTACTCCATCAACGGGAACGCAGGCTCCTGAAATCCAACTTGCTCTATCCGAAGAAAGAAATGCCACGACATCGGCCACTTCTTCGGCCTTTCCAAAACGTCCAAGCGGAATATTGGAGGCTACAAACGATTTCATCCCTTCGGGATCGCTTTTGCAGCGGTTGTCCCAACTGCTACCCGGAAAACGAATGGACCCAGGGGCCACAGTATTGACCCGAATACCGTCCTCGGCGAGTTCAATGGCCATAATCTTGGCAGCGCTAATTAGAGCAGATTTGGTGGTATTGTAGATAGAAAGTCCTTTTCCGCCTGCTTCGCGGCCAAAAATCGAGGTAATAAACAGAATCGAGCCACTTTTCTGTTGTCTCATAGCCGGAAGGACGGCCCGAGATGTGTTCAGATGTGCTTTTAGGTTCAATTCGATAATCTCCTGCCAATCTGCATCAGTCGTATCCGCAAAGTTGCCTCGCTTGTTTCCCCCTGCGCTGCCGACAAAAATATCGATGTGTCCAAATTCTTGGAGTGCCTTATCAGCCAAAAGCTTTCCGGCATCTGGACGCGTGATGTCCATCACCATTCCGAACACCGAAGTGCCTCTGGACCCCAGTTCCCTGCACGTTTCGTCTAGTTCTGCCTGTCCCCGAGCGCACAATACCAAATGACAGCCTTCACCAGCCAACGATTCCGCGATCGCTCTACCGATCCCCCGGCTGGCTCCCGTTACAACGGCCACTTTGCCCTTTAAGTTTAAATCCATTTCCCTGTATCCGGTGCTCGTTTATGATAGCGAGCCTATAAAATAGCGATCTTTACCCGGTTCGCTGCGTTTGTACGGTGAAGTAGCTCAATTAAATCTTTTATGATCGATTACTCTCAGATTTTCCCGTCTTTAGACTCAGACTCCAAACTCTGGGTTTTCGTGGCAGACCACCCCATGTCGACTCAGGATAAAGCCGCCCTAACGGCTGAAATCGCCTCTTTTATGCATTCCTGGTCCTCTCATGGCAGGAAGGTCATTGCCGATTTTCAAATTGTTGACCGTCAGATCCTTTTACTTAGTGCCATGGTTGAACAAGGCGAAATATCGGGCTGTGGAATCGACAAGTCGCTCCATGTTTTGGAACAGTTTGCCGCTCAAAACAACTTCTCCTGGCTGGGACATCTTTCGATCATTTATCGAGATACGTCAGGCACACTTCAAATCGTGTCAAGATCGGATTTTCGGGTGATGGCTCGAAGCGGTGCCGTAACGGCGGCTACAACCGTCTTTGACACATCAATTAGTCTCCTTTCAGAACTGAGAAACGGCGATTTTGAACGTTCAGCAGGTACTTCTTGGCATGGGCGTGTATTTCAACTAGAAACATCGGTTCACGCTTAAAACGTTTGAAATAGACGATTGTATGGCCCTCAAGCCCTTTGTTTTCAAATCAGAATTAATAGATATGAATCGGACCCTGTATTTATTGCTTTTTTTCGTTGGCCTACTGACGGCCATTCCAGCTCAGGCTCAATTTTATCTCAATCAAGGGCAGCTGGCTGAATTAATGCATGAGTGTACGCCCGAATTAGAGCGTCTTCCAAAGGTCAATTATGACTACAAAGTGCTCTACAGTTCGAGAAATAACAGTGTTTTAGCTCGATCCACTTTCTACAAGGTTATTGGAGAAGGGGATGTTAAGAAGGGTTATGACCGCGCTTTGTTGGTGGCGTTGCTCAACCGTAAGCTCATGGACCAGATGAATGTTGGAGATACGTTGATTGTACCGGACAAATGGGATCTTGATTTCTGCGCCTATTCTCCTTTCCCTCGCTTTTATGCCGGAGGGCTATCGTTCGACAAATTGTTCATCATCGACAAATCAATTCAGGCATGGGCGGCATACGAAAGTGGCCGATTGGCTCGCTGGGGCATTGTAAATACTGGGGATGCCAAGCATCGAACACCAAACGGCCGGTTTAACTTCAACTGGAAAGCCGAATACCGGGTGTCCTCTCACTCTCCTCCCGGAGAACCGTGGGAAATGTACTGGCTATTCAATTTTGTGGAGGAACGCGGCATTCACGTCCACCAGTATCCATTCCCTAGTGGCGGTCCCATGAGTCACGGATGCGTGAGGCTCGTGGATGAAGACGCCATTTGGATCTACAACTGGGCCGATGGTTGGCAGAAAGGAGCGAACGGCTTCAAATCCAGTATGGGAAGCATCGCCAAACCGGGAACGACTGTATTGGTCATCGGAAACGACCCTCCAGGAAATCCGACCACGTTTTCTAGCGCCGGGCGAACACCCGAGTTGATGCCCGTAAATCTACCTGGACATCCATTTGATGTACCACCAGGTGGACCTCAACAGCAACATTTCGATCGAATAAGGAAGATGTAAGGATTTGCGGAAACGAACACTCCGACCAAAAAGACTAGTGGATTATAGAAAAGAGGCGCGCAAAACGCGGCAGCATGGCATCTTTATCCCACGAGAAGTAGACCATCAGAGCCTTTCCGACCACGTGATCCATGGGAACGAAGCCCCAAAAACGGCTATCTTCTGAATTATCCCGGTTGTCCCCCATTACAAAAAAGTAATCCTGTTCAAACGTGTAGGTGGTAGCTGGCTGTCCGTCAATAATATATCCCCCTTCTGGAGTGACAGAAGCCGTGTGACCTTCATACCGAGTAATTACAACAGCATATTCTTCCCAACTCTTGGGTGTTAGCTCAACAGTCACTCCTTCTTTTGGAATAGTCAATTCGCCGTAATTGTCCGGCGTCCATCCGCGCCCCGGAGGGTACATGAGGTTATCATAAATGGAGTTTGAAGGGGCTACCGCGGCTTCGACCCGATCCACCCAGGGCCAGGTGGCTATAATTTCGGCCGCTTGGGGGGTAGCAACCAATTGCACGACGCTTTGGTCTTGACCTTGAATGACGTCGTTGATACCCAATTCTTCGAGTGCTGATCGATTGAGAGTGACTCTCGGATCGGTTTTATATACAAGCCAATATTGCTGCATCCCGTCCATCAACTTTTGGTCTTCTCCATTGACCACGACCGTCTTGTTCACCACGGACACGGTCTCCCCCGGCAATCCAACGACTCGTTTGATGTAGTGCATTCGGCGTTCAATAATGTCCACATCTTCTTTGGGCCAGTTAAACACGATGGCGTCTCCCCTTTTAACACTCGTGAAGCCGGGTATGCGGCCAAACGGAAAACTCAATCCTTTAAAATAAATCGAGGTAAAGGGGATGCCCAAACTCATTGGGGTACGCGTTCCGTAGTGCACCTTCGACACAAAGAGATAGTCCCCAACCAGCAGGTTCTTCTCCATGGAGGGCGTCGGAATCCGGAACAGGTCGAAAAACAAAGTCCGCAAAATGACCATTACCACGACGGCAAAAATCATGGCATCTAACCATTCCCGGATCTTTCCCTTTTTAGGCGCCGCGGAAGGATCGCCAGGATTGCTTTTTGATTTGCGCTGTGATTTTCTGCGCTCTTTTTCTTCCTTTCTAATGTCGGCTCGGCTCTTTCCCACTACGGCTCCAGTACTAGTTATCGGTAATTCTTTCTGTCAGGTAGGACGTCGAAGGCCTTCCCATATTCAGGTTCGGGCGTTCAATACGCTTATCAAAAAAAGTTGCTCCATCAAACCCTGTAACGTACCACTGTCGCTGGTCAAAGTTGAAGAAGTAGTCTACAAACGGTTTACGATCTGGTCTTGCAATGAGTTGCCCCATGATCTCCTTTTTAATGTGATCCAATCTCAATCGATACTTCATTTCAGCGGCCAAGACGATGCCTCGATCCCACGGCCCATTCACATCGAGAATAATAACCGGAATATCTCCATTCACCAGAAACCAATATTCGAATAGGATAATATCCTCTCGGCGCTTGTCCTCCGGATCTTTCATTTCAGCAAGGGTTCGCGTCGGAGGTCCGAAATGATATTCTAGCCGACCGCGAATATCCGCCGTTTTAAGGGTGTCCGCCGGGGATCGGGATGAACTACCAACAAAGGACCAATCGACCTCGACAAAAAGCTGATCGTAAGCGACCGATTCTAGATTTGAAATAAGCCTTACCGACCGAACCCCAAAAGTTTCGAGCGGCTCAGGTAGCGAGGCGAGCAATGCATTCCAGTTCATTTCCTCTAACCTGGAATGAATTTGGAATGATCTCGTGTCCAAAAACTCTAGCGGCTTGAATTCCAACTTGAGTTTTCCTTCCTGAGCAAATTCCGTCGCAATTTGACGCGTTCTCGCATGCGTGTAATAGGTCAATAAATCCGACGTGCTTTGACTTTGAGCAAATGAAGTCGCGGTGCCAAATAAACCACACATCAAAAGAAAACCAAAAAGAGATGGAAGCAGGCCTACACGCAAAGATGTGAATTCTTGCGAGACGCACATGGTTGTTAGTCTTCCATAGATAGGACAGCCAAAAACGCTTCTTGGGGAATTTCCACGCTTCCAACTTGCTTCATGCGTTTTTTCCCTTTCTTCTGCTTCTCAAGCAATTTTCGTTTTCGAGAAATGTCTCCGCCATAACATTTTGCCGTCACATCCTTTCGAAGTGCTTTGACTGTTTCTCGAGATATGATCCTTGTCCCGACAGCGGCTTGTAAAGCTACATCAAACATTTGCCTTGGAATCAGCTCTCGAAGCTTTTTGACAAGTTTTTTGCCCATATCGTAGGCTTTATCCCGATGGACAATGGTCGAAAGCGCATCTACAGGATCTGAATTGATCATGACATCCAGTTTAACCAAATGACTTACTCGGTAATCCAGATAGTCATAGTCCAAGGAAGCATAACCACGGCTAATACTTTTTAGTTTGTCGTAAAAGTCAAACACGATTTCAGCCAACGGCAGATGGTATACCAAGCTAACTCTTTCGGTATCCAAATATTGTGTGTTGATGTAGGTGCCGCGGCGTTCCTGGCACAATTGCATCAAATTGCCGATGTATTCGGTTGGGGTAATTATCTCGGCTTTGACATACGGCTCATGGATTTCGCTGATTCGACCCAACGGCGGAAGATTGGTCGGATTCTCTACCGTTACCCACGAATCGTCATTACAATGGACATTGTACTTCACGTTCGGAACCGTCGTTATAATATCCAGGCCAAACTCCCGATCAAGTCGCTCCTGAACAATCTCCATGTGGAGAAGACCTAAAAATCCGACTCTAAACCCGAATCCAAGTGCGACTGAAGTTTCCGGTTCAAACGTTAAAGCCGCATCATTTAATTTGAGTTTGTCTAACGACGACCGAAGATCCTCAAACTCTTCCGAATTTGTGGGATAGACCCCCGAAAATACCATCGGCTTCGATTCTCTAAAGCCCTCAATAGCCTTAGAAGTCGGATTTGCCTGGGAGGTTATGGTATCACCGACCTGCGTGTCTTTAACATCTTTTATGGAGCCAATGATGTAGCCAACTTCGCCGGCATAAAGGGTGTCCACGGGTTCCATGGTAAGGCGGAGGTGGCCTACTTCTTCGGCATCACACTTCTTTGCCGTTGCCATGAATAGAATGCCGTCTCCTTTTTTGAGCGTTCCTTCAAATACTCGAGCGTATACGATTGAGCCCCTATAGGAATTAAAAATCGAATCAAATATCAAAGCTTTGAGAGGTGCATTTCGATCGCCGGATGGCGCGGGAATCCTTCTGACAATGGTCTCTAACAAATCATGAACGCCCAATCCTGTTTTCGCGCTGATCCGGCCTATTTCTTCCGCCGGTTCACCGATCAAATTTTCGATAGTTTGAGCTACTTGCTCAACATTAGCTCCTGGCAAATCCACTTTATTCAAAACTGGAATGATCTCCAGATTCAACTCCATGGCTAGGAGCAAGTTGGAAATGGTTTGGGCTTCAATACCCTGAGCAGCGTCAACGACTAGGATAGCGCCTTCACAGGCTTCGAGCGCTCGGGAAACTTCATACGTGAAATCTACGTGGCCTGGAGTATCTATCAGGTTGAGCACGTAGGTTTCGCCATCATCAGCCTTGTAACTCATTCGAATTGCATGGCTTTTTATGGTGATTCCCCGCTCTCTTTCCAAGTCCATCGAATCGAGGACCTGTGCATGCAACTGGCGGCTGCTTAAGGTTCCTGTCAATTCAAGTAACCGATCCGCAAGCGTACTTTTGCCGTGATCAATATGGGCGATAATGCAGAAGTTTCTAATTCTGCTTTGTTCAATGGCCATGCAAAGGGGGTAATATCAAATCGAAAAAGCGTGATCGTATAATACAATCGTAGACACGCGGTTCCGAAACGAGGAAATGTTCGGAAGAATTTGACATGGATAGAACGATGAACTGTATTTTTGTTTTGAACAGAACTCCGATTGAGCTTAAAAGTAGGAGCACATAAAGCGATACTTTAAGTAAATCGACCTAAAAACGAACCATTATTTTTTACATTTTTTAGGAGTTTTTGTTAATAAATTGCATTAAGTGTGTTTTTATGTACTTGTCCCCCAACGTGTTATAGTAAACAGATAATGTTATATATGACCAACAAGCGTCATTTGGGTAATTCAACGTACTCCTGTGTAATAGGAAACGACTGAAGGTAAGATTCTATGCGTTCCGTTTCGGACGAACAGTTTCGTGCTTGGAGTCACGGTCTTCAACTTTCTGATGGGAGTTCCTATTCAGAGCTGTTTGACGCCACGTATGATGCTCTCCATCGATATGCGATGTTCATCACTCGTGATTCAGACGCCTCTTCGGATATCCTTCAAGATGTGTTTTTGAAACTGTGGCGCGTTCGCACAACGATTGATCCAGAGCGGTCGCTAAAAGCGCTCATGTACCAGATGGTGCGGAATTATGCCCTCAATCACGAAAGACAGAAGAAGCGACACGCTGCGGAAGCAATTGAAGCAGATAGCCCTTCAGTCGGCTTTGATAATATGGACGATGAACGGTTGGATGCCGACAGGCTGCAGGAAAATTTAAACCTGTGGATTGCCGAAATGCCAGATCGGAGAAGAGAAGCCTTTATGTTGAGTCGATACGAAAGACTTTCGCACGAAGAAATCGCTGCTTTGATGGACCTGGCACCAAAAACGGTAAACAATCACATTGTCCTAGCGCTCCAGCACCTTCGAAAGAAACTGGACAGTTTTCAAAGTGAAAGGATTATAGAAACTAAGTAAACAAGCGATCCAGTAAGTAGACCTAGCAAAGAACGATCATAGAATAAGTGAGTCTTCCACGCGCATCATATCCCCTCCCCAATGAGATCTTTGACGATCTCGACGGTTTGACACCATCAGATCGACTTGATCTGCTTGAGGTATGGTCTTTGGTTATTGAAGATGCCGATTCACTGGATTCGTCTACGGATAACGGCAAGAATAGAGTTCGGAACGCCGTGATGGAGCAAGTTCTGCTTCCTGAAACGTCCCACTAAAAGTCATTCAGACGCAAAGACAACCAATAGCCCGTGTTTTCGACCTAAGATTCCGCTTTGTTTCTATAGCTGCGGCTTTAGTTGTGGGAGTATCCACTTTACTTAGCCCGACAAGTCAACAATTTCGCTCTCCCGTAGGCTCCGGCGTGCCAACCCTAGTTTCTCTGTCCGATGGCAGCACGGTTTCACTAGCTCCGGGCAGTCGTCTAAGTGTTCCAAGCAATTTCGGAACGGATTCTCGGCAGGTAATTTTGCACGGCCAAGCCTTTTTTGACGTAACTGCAGGGGCCCTTCCTTTTGAAGTAAAAACATTTGACGCCCGGACGCAGGTCCTTGGCACCAGCTTTTCGATAAAAGCATGGCCCGGATCAGCTGAAGCCGCCTCTGAAATTGTTGTTCAAACGGGCCGCGTGTCTGTTTCGACGTATGTTTCCGAGGTTCTTGTCAATCCGGGTGAAGCAACATCTATTGATTTGCGAGCTGGCTTACCAACCACTCCAAGAAAAACGAACGTTGCCACTAACCTCTCTTGGACCAGTGGCGGTTTTTATTTTGACGAGGAACTGGTAGAAAACGTAATTGAAGAAGTTGAGCGTCGTTTTGACGTTGAAATCGATGCCCCCGTCTCGATTAGACTTCGTCGTTTTTCGTATTCTACAAGAGAAGCCGTCACTGCATCTGATGTTATGGGTGATTTGGCAGCCACGATTGGAATTAGGTATCGCGCAACAGCTAACGGATTCGAACTCTACCTTCAATAGGTAACCCGTTCGCATGGTTTTTTATAAGGCCGATTTTCCACCTGAGAAAATCGGCTTTTTTATTTGGATCCGGTTCGTGACTTATGTCGTTGTATAAGGATTATCAGCCTTTGTGCTTAGTGTTTTGTATTTTCACCCAGACGCTTGTTTTTCGGCACAAAGACTTGCCAGACCTAGGATTTCGGTAAATTCACTTCAGCATTGTGAGACGCTTGGACCGGTTTAAGAGCATCTCTTTTTTAAGGATGCCCCACGGGCAGATGACCGTATGTATTTTTGCGGTCTTAGTATCTTTGTCTCTTCCTGCTGCCGTTTCATTTGGGCAAAATATCCCCTCAAATCGAACGTATTCGATCGTTCAGCGCGGAATTCCGTTAAACGACGCCTTACAACAGTTTATTACTGTCACTGCCGGAGACATTTCGATCTCGTGGGATCCACTCATCGTTTCGGGCAAAAGAGCATTCTGTGTAATTGAAGATGCTCGGGCCGACGCTTTGTTGAACTGTATTTTGCGTGGCACTGGTTTAGACTATGTAGTCCGATCGAACGGGTTATATGTGGTTGGAATTGCAACCGAGGGACCTCCCCTTTACGGAAATTTGAGAGGAATCATTCTAGACCGCGACACAGAACAGCCGGTTTCAAACGCGACGGTCTATTTGGCAGAAGCTAATCGGGGCGTTGTAGCAAACTACGAGGGCATGTTCATTTTTCCGCGTTTACTCCCCGGGTCCTACAACGTTCGAGTACAACACATTGGATACCGAACAAGACAAACCAAAATTGAGATTGACGCCGGCGAAGATGCATCTACCGAGATAATTCTGGAGTCCGAAAGTATCCTCATTACCACGCCGTTGGTTATTGACGGTAGAATTCCTTCTTCCTCGATGCTGGGAGCCGCTTCCGCTACGCAAGAAGAGATCGTTCAAAACCTGGCTGCAGGAACTTCGGGACTGCTTCAAAGCCTGGATGCCATGCCAGGCGTAAGAGTAAACGATACCACGGCCGACATTCACATTCAGGGCGGTGAAGCCGGCGAACATCAGTTTAGATTGGATGGGACCCCCATTTTTCTTCCCTTAAATGTCGCCTCTTTTATCGGCCCGTTCAGTCCATTTGCTCTAGGCAAAATAACCGTACACAAAGCTGGTTTTTCCGCCCGATTGGGGTCACAGATCTCTGGTATCATCTCAGCTGAGCACGATTTGCGAATACCCTTTGGAAGTGCTGGTAAAAAGCAAGGCACCCAACTGACCTTTCAAGTCGATCCGCTTTCCACCAACGGGAGGTATTCTGGGTTCTGGGATTTGTCTTCCGGCAAGCACGTAACGGTGCTCGGATCAGCCCGACTCGGCACCTGGAGCCTATTAGCTCCTCCCGCTCTTTCTCGACTTATGGATGAATGGAACACCGTGGATACCTTTTTGCTGTCTGCATTTGCCGAACAAAACACACCATTTGCAAACCTTCCAAGCACGGGTGATCCTGCCATTCAGTTTGCCGATGTCCATGCTGCCTCAAAAGTTCGCTTCGGGGCTCTCAAAACGTGGAATACATCGGCTTATTGGGGGCGTAGTAGCCTCGGAAACAGTCTGGCTAACATCGATATACTGGCTGAACCCTCCCAGTTGACCAATCAACTGAGCAGCTTTAAAGATCTTTATAGTTGGCAAACCGCCATGGCGCAGTCCCGGCTCGAAGTCGTACAATCTGCCCACGCCTTGACCTCCATTGGGCTTAAAAGTAGCTTTTATAAGCTCTCCCATGACTTTGAAGTGCCTGATGATGTGTCTAATGAAGCCGCTGAGGACGACGGGAATCAGGTCTATGAGGTGAGTGTTGATGGCTCATTGGACTATTTCTCAGATTCGGGCATGGAGTTAGACCTCGGCGCCGAGGCTACCGTTACCGGAACCAAATTTACAGTGGCCGGAACCTAACAGTTTCCTTTGATTCACGAATCAACCGGCTGGCGTGCAGCCCTTTTTGCCGAAAACAAAATCCATCTCGGGCAAAACACAGTAATAGAAGCGGGATTAAGAACAACGTGGCTGGCTGCGCGGAAAAGTTTGTACGCGGAGCCCCGTTTAGCCGTCCGAATGGATTGGCTTAAAACCCCCGCCGGGGACGTTTCCTTATTTTTGGCCTCCGGACTATACCGACAATTTGTCTCCCAATTCGATATTAGCAGCCGCAGTCCACGGACCTTTGTGTCCTCAACTCGCTTTTGGATGGGTAACGACTCTTCCGTTAAGCCACCGAAGGCTGCACACTTTGCTGCTGAGCTACTCGTCACGCCTAATCAAAATTGGACTACTTCGGCAGAAACCTTCTATAAGCATCAGTACCACATCCTTTCAGTCGACTATTCTGCAAGCAACCCAGAGGTTCTTTCTTCTCTACAACAAAGTGAGTTTTTAAAATCCTCGAGCGGCTATTCCTACGGTTTTGCTGGAACGATTCAGCGCATGTTAAACCCTGGAAGCGTAAAAGTGCGATTTGACCACACGATCACGCAGCGCAAGATCAGTGATTTGTTTGGAAACCGAACGCTGAGCGTTCCATGGAGTGAACCGTTTAGATTAGAATTGGCCACGGACATCGTTCCAGCCAAAGGCGTCATTCTGTTGATGCGCTGGAGGGGCTCTTGGGGACGCTCCTGGGGTTACCGCAAAGCGTACTATGATTTTTTGAGTGCCCACTTGAACGACGTGGATTCGCTTTTGGAAGAGTTGCGCGAAAATGGAGTTTCGGCCGATGCCATCAATCGAATCAAGAGACAAATAACCAATTACGATTTAACGTCGCCCGATAGCCACACGTTACCCCCGATTTATCAACTCGATTTGAGCGGTTCTTATTCCATTCGCATCGGGAAATACGCTCTGCAATTACGGGCGGACATCATCAATGTGCTCAATCGGGACAATACGGCCGAATGGCGTTTTGAGCTTGATGAAGAATCGTATTTCGGGAATGGATCTGGCTCTACGACAGGCTTGTTGGAACGATCAGACAGGCACTTGCTGCCCCGAATCTTAAGCGTCGCTGCTCGTTTGACCTGGTAGTTCAGTCGATGCCGATGTAGTTGGATCCGTATCGACGATCGGTCCGGGCCCAGCAGCCGCATTCGGAACACCACCCTCTAGAGCTATTGTTTTTTCGTGGAATTTCTTCTGGAAAAAGATAATTCCAACAACGCCTAACACGATCGACATATCAGCCACATTCCAGATCGGAAACAAGGCCATGTAATTACCGCCGATCAGCGGAATCCCATCGGGAAGGTACCCTTTCCATACATTAATATGGATAAAATCAACAACCCTTCCCAAAAACAGGGGCTCGTCGTACAGCAATTTTCCAAAAAAGACCCTATCAATAATGTTGCCTACCGCTCCGCCGAGTACAAAACTCAGACTTGCTCGGTAAGGCCCATAAATTGATCCGATCTTGTATAGATAGAGGATAATTAAAAAGGTGGCAATGATACTGAAAATCGTAATCATGGCTGGAGGACCGAAACGAATTCCAAACGCCATGCCCGGATTTTCAGTAAACGTAAACCGAAGCCAATCGCCAAGAAGAGGAATGGACTGACCTAACTGCATCGTATTCAGAACGATAGCCTTAGTGATTTGGTCGATACAAATAACAGCCAGAACGATGACTGTCGACCTAGTTTTCCATTTATTGGGTGTTTCCATAAGAAAGAGCGCTCTCGTTTTGGCGTGGAGAACGCCCTTAGGCTACGCGCCAAAACGTGGCTGGTTACCGTTTTTGCTTAAGCTTGGCTTCGATCGATATCTCTGTGTGAGGTACAGCTTCTAGGCGTTCCTTTGAAATAGGCTTTCCGGTAACCTTACAAACGCCGTAGGTATTGTTTTCGATACGCTCAAGGGCTCTATCAAGATATCCGATATATTTCTGTTCTCTAGCAATCATCAAATAGAGCTTTTCACGCTCCATTGCGTCCGTACCTGCGTCAGCCATATGGTGGCTATACGCTGTGTCGTTCTCAGATTGCTCCCGAGCATCCGCTAATTGGGACCGCATCCGATTTACATCGTCATGGGCAGCATCACGTTTTTCAAGAATTAATTCTTTGAAGTGGGCCAAAACATCATCAGAATAAGGGGATTTCACTCCTCTGATAAAGGTTTCTTCTTCGCGTGTAATTTCTGATTCCATCTTCTTTATTCAATTTTATCGATTCGGATCTAGCCTTTGCTGCCAAGCCGCCGGATCCCGATCGTCAGCTGCTCATCATTGATCACAAATTCGGACGTTACGTCTCCTCCTGAAACGTGGGTTTGTTCCAACTCTACACTCAACGTCTCGTTCCTTATCCAATCAGCATGCAATTTAAGCGCGGCAACGATAATTTCCGAGCCTGAAAACGATACATAAATTCGATCGATTACGGAAAAACCGGCATCTTTACGCATATTTTGGATCCGGTTGACTGTTTCTCTTGCAAGTCCTTCAGCGATTAATTCATCCGAAAGCTTCGTGTCCAGGGCTACGGTAATGCCCTCTTCTTGCCCAACCAACCAACCTGAAATTCCCTCGCTACTGATTTCGATATCTTCCAAGTTTAGAACGATGGTTTCCCCTTCAAGAGTTAGAGACATTTGTCCGTTTTCTAAAAAGGTATCAATGGCGCTCGCATCCATTTCTCTGATGAAGCCAGAAACGGCCTTCATATGACGTCCAAGCCGTTTACCGAGCGTCTTAAAGTTCGGCTTAGCCTGTCTCGATACCACATCAGACGACCCAGAGACGTATTCGATTGCTTTGATGTTGGTTTCATCGCGAATGATCGCTCCTACTTCATCAATCACGTTCTGCTCTACGCCAATTCCAACGACGACCAAAATCCGTGCTAGAGGCTGCCTTACGTTAATCCCGGCCGTGTTTCGGAGCGCTAAAACGTTGGAAGAAATGACGCGTGCCAGAAACATTTTGTGCTCAAGCACTAGATCTCGATTGCCTATGAATTCCGATTCCGTAGGGAAATCCGTCAAGTGAACCGATTCAGAGGTGCTCAGGCCGGTTCCTTCATTTACACTGGTAAAGAGCCACTCAGCGAAGAATGGCGAGATAGGGGCGATAAGTTTAGAGATGGAGATCAGACATTCCGCGACTGTTTGATAAGCAGAAACCTTATCCGCTAACGACGAGCCACTTTCCTTAGCGCTCCAAAAACGCCTTCTGTTTCGCCGGATGTACCAATTGGACATTTCGTCCACGAGACTTTCCACTGCTCTAGCCGCTTTTGTCGGATTGTAGTCCGAATACGCTGCTTCAACCTCAATCGTGGTAGAGGCTAGGCGTGAGTGGATCCAGCGGTCCATTTCAGGTCGTTTCCGGACCTCTATGGGGTTGGAGTATGCAAAACCATCCACATTGGCGTAGGTCGCAAAGAACGAATACACATTGGAAATGGTGTTGAAAAACTTTCGCTGTGTTTCGACAATACCACGCTCCGAAAATTTCAAATTTTCCCACGGTGGCGTATTGCTCATCATATACCAGCGAATTACGTCTACACCATACTTTTCGATCAAAGCAAAGGGATCGACGGCATTTCCCTTGCTTTTTGACATTTTTTCGCCGTTTTCATCGAGGACCAGTCCGTTAACGACGACATTTTTATAGGCTAATTGGTCCATCACGACGGTCGAAATCGCGTGCAAAGTATAAAACCAACCCCGGGTTTGATCGACCCCTTCCGCGATAAAGTCCCCTGGAAAATTGCGTTCAAAAAGCTCCTTGTTTTCAAAAGGATAGTGCCATTGGGCGAAGGGCATGGCTCCCGAATCAAACCATACGTCAATCAGGTCTTCTACCCTTCGCATGGTCCCACCGTCGGGAGCTGGCCAAGTGAGCTCGTCCACAAACGGCCGATGCAAGTCTACGTCTTCATCTCGCTCAGGCAACTGATTGCCACACTTAGCTCGTAGCGCGGCAATCGAGCCGATTAGTTCAATGTAGTCAGAGTCAGGCTTATCCGATTGCCAAATCGGAAGCGGTGTACCCCAATAACGACGTCGTGAAAGGGCCCAGTCCACATTGTTTTTCAACCAATCGCCAAATCGGCCCGTCCCGATTCCCTCCGGTTGCCAATTAATCTGGTTGTTCAATTCGATCAATCGATCCTTCACTGCCGTAGTTCGAATGAACCACGAGTCAACCGGGTACGACATTAAAGGCGTTCCTTTACGCCAGTCGTGAGGGTAATTGTGGAGGTAGGTTTCGTGACGATAAAGTAGTCCGGCGTCTCTGAGGGCTCGCGACAACACTTTGTCAGCGTCTTTAAACCACATTCCCGATACGATAGTGATCTCTTTATTAAACAAACCGTCGGGCTGTACGGCGTTTAACATTGGAAGGCCTTCCTTCTTGGCCGTTTCAAAGTCCTCCGCGCCAAAAGCAGGCGCCGTATGGACAATGCCAGTACCATCTTCCGTCGATACGTAGTCGGCGGGCACGATTCTCCAGGCCTTTTCCGTTCCTTCCGTGCCGACAAAGTAGTCGAACAGAGGCTCGTAATGCCTCCCTAGTAGCTTAGCGCCAGTCGTCGTGGAAACGATTTCGTAATCTTCTTTAATACAACTCAATCGAGCCTTTGCCAAAATGAGTTGATGTTCACCGATATCTTCTGTGGTCAACCGAATGGTTACATATTCAATATTCTTGCCGACGGCGAGGGCCACATTGGAAATAGTTGTCCAGGGTGTCGTTGTCCAGGCCAAATAATAGGTGTTGGGATCTTCGACCGATCTGAAACGGGTGAAAATGCTCGGGTCCTGGACTTCTTTATAGCCTAAACTGACCTCATGGGACGATAAGACAGTCCCGGATCCGGGTGAATACCACTGAATTTTGAATCCTTTGTACAAAAAGCCCTTCGCGTACATTTGCGAAAGCAACCACCATACACTTTCAATGTAACTGGATTTGAAGGTGATATAGGGATCATCCAAGTCTACCCAATATCCCATTCGAACGGTCAGTTCGTCCCACAGGCCTTTATATCTCAGCACGCTTTCACGACAGGCCGCATTGTATTTGGCTATTCCGTACTCCTCGACTTGATGCCGACCTTCTAACCCTAATTCCTTTTCAACTTCTATCTCCACGGGCAGTCCGTGCGTGTCCCAACCTGCTTTTCGCTCTACCTGATACCCTTTCATCGTCTTAAAACGGCAAAACGTATCCTTGATGGTTCGGGCCATCACGTGATGAATGCCTGGCTTGCCATTTGCAGTTGGAGGGCCTTCAAAAAACGCAAAGGTTTCCTTGCCTTCACGCTGGCTCACACTTTTACTAAAAATGTCTCGTTCCGCCCAGAATTTGAGGATTTCCTTTTCCTGAAGGTTTGGGGATTGGTCTTTTTGCTCGTTAAAGGCCATAATGTTATTTCAAATGGGCGAAATGCGGCAAACTTCAAATTGCCAGGCGATCAGTTAGAGGGACAAAGATACCAATTAATGGCTTTCTGGAGGTGGAGCTAGTGCAAAATTCAACCAGCTATAGTCTAGGAACGATGCTCTGAATTAATCGAATGAGCTTTGGAGATGCTTTTGCTGCAGCGCGGAGGACATCTTCTAGTGTTATAACTTTCAATTCATCGGGAAAGCACTCGTCGGTGACAACAGAAAATGCAACGACGTTGATCCCCATATGACGAGCTGCTAATACCTCAGGTACGGTGCTCATTCCTACAACATCAGCACCGAGCAACCGTAGCATGTTATACTCGGCCTTGGTTTCCAAATTTGGCCCAACCACCGCTACATAAACTCCTTCATGAATAGGAATACTGGTTTCATTGGCCGCTATGCGAACAATTGCGCGAAGAGCTGAATTGTAAGGATCGCTCATATCCGGAAATCTCGGACCCCATTCGGCCACGTTAGGACCCTCTAAAGGATTGTGGCCCATCATGTTGATGTGATCCTTTAGCAGCACAATTTCACCTGCTCGATACTCCGGATTCATGGCTCCGCATGCATTGGTCAAGATCAGCGTTTTAACCCCACAAAGCCCAAGTGCGCGTACCGGAAGAGTAACGGTTTGTGCGTCGTAGCCCTCATACAGATGAACTCGGCCTCTCAGGAGTAGAACGGGGTCAGAATTGATGATACCCAATACCAGCGTTCCCTGGTGCGACTGGACGGTTGAAACGGGAAAATGTGGAATATCCCGATAGGGAATTTCGAGGAGTACTTCTACCGATGATAACAGTGCGTCCAAGCCGGTTCCAAGAACGATAGCTTTTGAAGGAACGTCGCTGATTTTGGACCGAATATAGGCGGCTGCTTCTTCAACCCGTCTTCTGTAATCAAGAGCCATATCGCTTTATTCGTCATCCAGATCCTTCAGGATCTGGTGGATTTTCCTAATTTCGGCCTCGGTTTCATCGTCAACGCCAACCTCTTCGGACATCAAGTTGGATCCTGGAAAGCGAAGGTTTTTGTAGCCCTGCAGAGGCTCGCGATGAGCGGCCGTGCGTTTGTCCTCTACTTCATCATTGGAGGCGTCATCCGAGTTTTCTTCCGAGGTGTCATCGGAGTTATCGTCAGAGTTAAAGATGGGGGTCACCCTCCATGACGGAGCCGTTTCCGGTTCGAGATCGATTTCATCGGTTCCGACTTCGCTTTCATCATCAAGCTCTAAATCATCCAAATCGTCTTCCGCTTCTAGCGTATTCCAATCATTTTCCGGGCCGTCCAGAGGGGTTGAAGAAGATGAGGACTGCGGCCCAGACGATTCTTCTTCCAATTCTTCCCACGACGAACGCGAGCCTTCCCGCCCTCCTGTTGGAAACACATTCAATTCGACCTCTTTCCATGCGCTTTTGGGCTCAGATGGCGCCTCCGGTTCGATTTCAGGCTCATGTTCATCGTCTGCATGAGGACTTAACGGCTCATCTCGAACGAGTTCAATCTGTTTCATTGCCGAAGAACCAACCAACGAAGGCCGGATATTCTCAGAATCAAAATGGCTCAATATTTCCATTTCCGACGTGAGAAAGGCTCGTAATTTGGCAACGATTTCCTGTTGGCGAACGGCATATTTGGCGGTATCGCGTTTCATCTGCAAGCGCTCAGAATCAGCATTTTTCTGAAGATCGACGACTCGGTTTTCCGCATCTTCAAGGGTATTACGGGCCTTCATTTCGGCGTTTTCAATCGTAATCCGAGCACTGGAGCGGGCTGTTTGCAAAGCTTGTTCCAAAGCTTCCTCCACCTTCATGTAGTGGTCCAATTTTAATTGCTGCTCGCTAACTTTCTCGCCGCTTCTTCGAAGATCATCGACCAGCTCCTGCCACTGCGTTGCCAGTACCTGAAGAAAAGAATCGACCTCGTCCATGTCGTATCCACGGAACGAACGATTGAACTCCTGTTTACGAATATCGAGAGACGTAATTTTCATTTAGTAACTCCGTCGAGTAGTCCTAGAAATGCGCTAGACAACCCGAAATCAATAGTTTTCAAAAGGTTTTTGTAAGATACTGATTTGAAATGAAACCAAGCACTCCGTTAGGACCTTTCGCCGAATAAAGAACTCCCTACCCTAACAATGGTGGCTCCCTCTTCGATGGCCAGTTCAAAATCCGAACTCATTCCCATAGATAATTCGGGTGCGTTGGTAAAGTCGAGTCGATCTTGGACGGACTCTGACAAAGACCTCAGGAGTGCAAATTGTGGACGGATGGTTTCGAGATTCTCAGATGGAGCCGCCAGGGTCATCAATCCACCGATTTTGATTGTTGGGAAGGCGGAAATATGATCAACGAACGAATCAAGTTCGCTCGGTTGAAGCCCAAACTTTGAGTCTTCACCCGATACGTTGACCTGAATCAAACAACGTAATGTGTGCTGACTTTCTTTTAATTGGGCGTGAAGGGTTTCGGCTAAACGTACGCTATCGAGAGCGTGAAAAAGATGTGTTTTACCCACCAATTCCTTGGCTTTATTCCGCTGTAGATGCCCGATTACGTGCCATCTGATGGGCGGAGCTCCTGGGAAGTCGACATAATCCTTCGTTTTTTGAACGAACTCCTGGATTTTGTTTTCTCCAAAGTCGACTTGACCGAGTCTAGCAAATGAAACGACATCCTCGATCGGAAAGGTCTTTGATACCGCCACCAGCGTAACGTCGCTCCCCTTCCGGCCAGAGCGCTTAGCGGCCGCGTTGATTTTGTCTTGTATCTCTAAAAGTCGCTCTTTTGGACTCACTTAACGCCTTTATGACTCTCTTAATACCTTAATAATCGGCGAAATGCTTTTTTTACCGGGGCTCAGGTTTCTTTTCGAAGCACATCGAGTGCTTCTTTGTCGTAGACCCCTCGGGAATTTAGTTGTCCTACCACAATAGTGACACCAATAACACTCGCAATCAGAAGTAAAATTGGTCCAAAAGGGATAATAAAATTGGCTTCAAATACAAACCGGGAAACGCCCCAGCCTGCCGCCAACGATAATAAAACACCAGTAAACGAGGAAGCGACGCCGAGTACAAAATACTCGGTGGTCATAATTTGAAGGACCGTTCGACGGGACGCCCCAAGCGTTTTCAAAAGAACCGACTCCTCGATTCGCTGAAAACGACTGATCATAACGGCTCCAGACAACACTAGCAGACCTGTAATAATCGAAAACAAAGCCATAAATCTCACCACAAAGGATATGCGCGAGAAAATGGCTTGAAACACTGTTAGTACGACCGAAATATCGATGGAAGAAATATTGGGGTAGCGTTTTACGACCATTGCCTGAATCATAGCTGAAGCTTCCGGTGTTTCCGTTCGGCTCATTACCACGTGAAAAGCCGGCGCATCGTTAATGGACCCTTCAGGAAACACGAAAAAGAAGTTGGACTGCATTTGGCGCCAGTTCACTTCCCGGATACTGGAAATGTATCCGGCAACGTCCACGCCTTGAATGTTAAAAACTAACGAGTCTCCAATGGTGATCTCTAGTTGTTTTGCGACCTCTCGTTCGACCGAAAGAGGAATGAGTCCGGTTCCTGAATAGCGGCCTTCAAACGTTCCCTCCAGGACCGTTTCCGACTCAGTGAGGTAATCGCGATAGGTAGAACGATACTCCCGCCGGTGTGCCCACGATAATTCCGAAGTCGTGTCTTCTCGCATACTTTCGATAGAAATCCCTTTTACGGACGTCAGGCGCATAGATATCATAGCAACACGATCTATCACCGGCAAGTCGGATTCTTCAACCAGCTTGACGAGAGAGTCGACCTGGGCAGGCTGTACATCATAAAAGACCAAATTGGGCTTGCCCTCCGTAGATGCCAAATCGATTTGCCCGAGAAGCGTCGATTCGCTGATAATCATAGTGGAAACCAGAAAGGTCCCAAAACCAAGGGCGAGAACCATCATAAGGGTCTGGTTTTGCGGGCGATGCAGATTCGCCAAGCCCTGTTTTATCACGAACGATACGCCGGAGGGCGGTTTGGCCGCCAAAAAACGCATAACCAGTTTCGCCGTGCCCGCCAAAAGGGCGAATACAACAGCTACAGTGGCAGAATACCCCAATCCCATCGTGAGTGTTGGAGCCTGAATGACCGCAATAACAGTCACCAAAAGGGCCATTAGCCCGAATAGAAGCCATTTGGCCCGTTTATTTTTTGCACGGTCGTTTTCTTGATCAAAATCCGTCCTCAGTGCAGCAAGCGGAGGAATATTTCGGATATCCAAAAGAGGCATCATCGCGAAAATTAGGGTGACTCCGATACCCATGGCCGAACCAATGAGAACGGCGGACCATGAAACACTAAACTCGACATCGACCGGGAGGAAATCTCCCAGAATCACGGGCAACATAGACTGCAATCCGATGCCGATGGCACTTCCTAAAAAGGCGCCGACTAACCCCATCCCTAAGGCTTGAATCAAGTAAATGGCAAATGCTTGATGCGAAGAGGCCCCATAGACGCGCAAAACGGCAATCGTTTGAATTCGCTGGCGGATATACACGTGGATTGAACTCGCGACCCCTAAACTGCCCAGTAGAAGCGACATATACCCGACCAAACCCAAAAATCGGTAAAGATTGGTCAGCGACTGATCCCAGTTACTCCGCTCTTCTTCGACCGTATCCGCTCGAATGCTATGGGCTTCCAACGTATCTGACAGGGATTCGACAATGGCGTCGGGGTCTTCGATATCGTCCAGTCGAAAATAAATTTCATACTCAGCGCGGCTGCCAATTGATAATAACGTCGTATCCACGTCCGCCAACGGTACGTAAATGCGAGGGCTGAAGAGCATGATGGCGGCCGTTTCCCGGGGTGTCTGGATTAATTTCCCAGAAACCGTATAAGTCGCGTTGCCAATCCGAACGGAATCACCGATTTCGATGTCGTACTGGGCCATTAACGTTCCATCAATGAGAGCTCCCTTTTCGAACAAGTAAGTATCTGCTGCCTCCGGAGGGTCAGATTCGATCTTCCCATAAAAAGGAAATCCGGGCTCTTGCCCGCGAACCGTGGCAAGCCGCGCGGTATTACTTTTCGGGAAGTAGGCCATCGAAGAAAACGAGGTTCTTCGGCTCTGAATGCCTCCCAGCGAGTCAATAATGGCCTCGATCGTGGCTGGAAAAGGCTCGCCGCTCTCCATGCTGAGATCAGCGCCTAGGAGCGTTTTTGACTCGAAATCGATCGCGCGGCGCAGGTTGTCTCCAAACGAATTGATCGATACAAGAGCGGCAACTCCGAGTACCATTGATGTGACAAACAAGAATAGTTTAGCGCGGCTTCCCCTGGAGTCTCTCCATGCAAACGTAAAAAGCCACTTAAGCATGCGCCACTGCCTCATTTTGCTCTGGAACGAGCTTACCCCGCTTTAACCGAATGATGCGCGCCGTTTTTGCCGCCAGCTCCAAGTTATGGGTGACTAATACCAGCGTTGTTCCAGCGGTCTCATTGAGTTGAAAAAGCAATTTTACAATGTTCTCTCCGGTGTCGGTATCCAGATTACCCGTTGGTTCATCGGCGAAAAGGATGTCGGGCTTGTTGATAAACGCCCGGGCCATCGCCACGCGCTGTTGTTCGCCTCCAGAAAGCTGGGCAGGATAGTGGTCTGTTCTATCGCCTAGTCCGACTTCTTCCAGTAAAAAACGTGCTTCCTTTTCTGCGTCCTTTCGTCCTTGGAGTTCGGCGGGAACGGTCACGTTTTCAAGGGCCGTGAGCGTAGGAATGAGCCGAAATGACTGAAAAACGAAGCCTACGTGCTTGTTTCTAACACGGGCTCGTTCATCTTCGCTCAGCGAGCCCATATCGTAACCACATAACTTCACGTGGCCCGAACTGGGCGCGTCGAGACCGGCTGCAAGACCTAATAAAGTCGTTTTTCCGCTCCCCGACGGGCCAACGATCGAAACCGTGTCGCCCCTCATCAATTCAAACGATACGGAATCGAGCACCGTAAGCGAGCCATGACCGCTTTTATAGGTTCGAGTTAAACCGTTTATTTCCAGGACCTTATCCATACAACTGTTTAATTATGGTGTCTAACTCGCATGATTTCGCTCTCAGGAGCGCATTGAAAGATCGCAAGACCTTGCTATACCCTACCCTGTGTCTTGTTGTTCTGCTCTCAGCGTGTTCTTCAGACAAATCTCAAGAGACTCCACAGGATCTGGCCACTTCGGACGCTACTTCAACTCCTGAAAGCAATCAACAGGGGGCTACATTGGGCACTACAGCCTCGGATTCAGCTATTCGCGTTGTCTTTTTAGGGGATAGCATTACAGCCGGTGCTGGAGTCGGACAAGAAGAAGCGTTTCCCTATCTCGTTTCGGAAATGGCGAAAAAAGAAGGGCTTGATGCGATATTTATAGACGGCGGTGTTTCCGGTGATACGAGTACCGGCGGATTGAACCGTATCGATTGGCTCCTGAAAAACCGAGTGGATGTCCTCGTGTTGGAACTCGGCGGAAACGACGGTTTGAGAGGTGTTGATTTGACCTTAACCCAAGAAAACCTGTCAAATATCATCAGAAAAACAAAACAAACTTGGCCGGAAGCTGAAATCGTGGTGGCGGGCATGCAGGTCCATACAAATATCGGTCACGAGTACACAGCACAGTTTAAGACGATGTTTCCAAGACTTGCAAAGGAGCACGATGCAGCGCTTATTCCTTTTATTTTGGAAGGCGTAGGTGGGGTTAAAGAATTGAACCAACCCGACGGTATTCACCCGACGCCAAAAGGGCATCAAATAGTTGCTGAAACTGTTTGGAAAACGTTGCAGCCCATCCTGTTAGCCAAGTCACAGCGGTAGGGTAAAAGCCTTTCGGCTAACTGCCTCGGTTGGCTCTTTAAAGCTGCTTGACTTCGTTAGTAACCGCCGCGATGGATGCTTTGGCGTCGCCAAATAGCATCTGGTTATTTGAGTTGTAAAACAGTTCGTTGTCAATTCCTGCATATCCAGGTCGCATACTACGTTTTAGGACGATGGACGTGGCTGCTTTATCAACGTTTAGAATCGGCATGCCGTAAATCGGGCTTGCTTTGTCGTGCCGAGCGGCTGGGTTAACCACGTCGTTGGCGCCAATTACCACGGCGACATCCGTCGTTTCAAATTCCGCATTGATCTCATCCATTTCAAAGAGCTGATCGTACGGAACATTGGCTTCTGCCAACAACACATTCATATGACCTGGCATACGACCTGCAACCGGGTGAATCGCATATTTCACTTCCACGCCCTTTTTGATCAGTTCTTCCGCCAATTCCCGGACGGTGTGTTGAGCTTGAGCAACGGCCATACCATATCCGGGTACAAAAATAACCTTATTGGCATAACTAAGAAGAATAGCGACATCGTCAGCAGACGTTGAATTGACTGTCATCCCGGCCGTAGAAACTCCTCCTCCCGAAGCGGCATCACCGCCATCTCCCCCGAATCCACCAATCAAAACATTGAGCAACGAGCGGTTCATGGCCACACACATAATATTCGTGAGGATAAGCCCCGAAGCGCCAACCAACGCACCCGAAATAATGAGCGCATTATTGTTTAAAACAAATCCAGTGGCGGCGGCTGCTAGCCCCGAATAGGAGTTGAGCAGCGCTACTACAACGGGCATGTCAGCGCCGCCGATGGGAATTACCAGTAAAATCCCTAGCAGAGCTCCCGCTATGGCGATTACAATCGCACCATTCAGCACAGGATCTGCATTAATTTCGGTCAAGGCGTTGTTTTCGATAGCCATCCAAATAGTTGCGGCGATCGAAGCGAGCATCAATACAACGGTAATGACTCGCATCCCGAAAAAAGAAATGGGATTGCCAGAAATTCGCTCGGAAAGCTTGCCAAACGCCACAAAACTACCGGTAAATGTTATCATGCCAATCAGAATGGAGAGCGAAATGGTGATGGCTGTTATGGCCGTAAACTCATTTCCACCGGTGTCCGCGGCATTGTGGGCCATAAACCGGGCGATCTCGGCTCCTGCCACTAGCACCGAAGCGATGCCGCCAAATCCATTAAATGCGGCTACTAATTCAGGCATACCGGTCATTTCGACCTTTTTTGCCAGATAAGCTCCAATTCCGGCCCCAATGACCACGCCAATCAACATCTGGACGGGGGTCAGTAATTCCTTGAAAAACAGAGTTGCTACCACGGCTACCAGCATCCCAACGGCCGCCAACTGATTGCCTTTTCGAGCGGTTGCCGGCGACTGCAGACGCTTCAGCCCGTATATGAACATGATTCCAGATACGAGATAAGCAATATCAATAATGTTTTGCTTCATGAGCCGATAGCCAAATTCAAGTTTAGTTCAGTGACAAATCAGAACAGTTTCAATCCTTTTTTTTGAACATCTGTAGTATGCGGTCGGTAACCAAAAATCCGCCAACCACATTGATCGTAGCCACGATGACCGCTACAAACCCAAGCCACATCGCCCAGGCATCGCCGACCATCCCAGCCACAATCAAGGCTCCAACCAGGGTGATACCAGAAATGGCATTCGACCCGGACATCAACGGCGTATGTAGTGTGGCCGGTACTTTGCTAATGACTTCGGCCCCTATTATGGATGCCAAAATGAAAACAATTAGACTTTCGAGCATGGAAATGACTGATTTTAAATGTTCTATTAACCGAGTAGCGCTTTTACGCGTTCGTTGACAACAGCTCCGCCCCGAGTGACACATGATCCGACAAATACTTCGTCGTCGTCTTTTGGGGTAAAGCCGGACTCTCCCGTAAAGTCTTGAAGCATGGCGAGCAATGTTTTCGAGTACAACTGGCTGGCATGAACCGACATGTCCGTTATCAAATTGGCTTCCCCAACTATCGTAACACCATGACGCACAATGGTTTGACCCGGTTCAGTTAATTCGCAGTTGCCCCCGTTTTGGGCCGCCATATCGACAATTATCGAGCCTTCCGCCATGGCTTTTACGGCATCTTCTGTAATCAGGATGGGAGCCTTTCTCCCGGGAATAAGAGCCGTGGAGATCACCACGTCCGAATTCCCGATAAAGGGCACCAATAAAACAGTCTGTTGTTTGGCTTTTTCTTCAACGAGTGCCTTGGCATATCCTCCCGAGTCAGCAGAATCCTGCCCTTCCAGGGCAAGCTCTACAAACGTCGCCCCTAAACTATGAACTTCTTCTTTGACCGCCTCCCGGATGTCGTAAGCCGAGACTCTCGCTCCCAACCTGCGGGCGGTGGCAATCGCTTGAAGCCCCGCGACTCCCGCTCCAAGAACCAGCACGTTGGCCGGTTTCACGGTTCCGGCGGCCGTTGTAAGAAGAGGAAAAAACTTAGGTAACATGGAAGCCGCCAGCAATACAGCCCTATACCCACCAATCGAGCTCAGCGCAGATAGCGCATCCATCTTTTGTGCACGGGAAATTCGAGGCACCATTTCCATACTGAGCGCAGTCGTTCCCCGAGCCGCCATTTTCTGAGAAATCTGGGGCTCATCAAGCGGATTCATAAACCCGATATAGGCCCCTCCTTCCTTCATGAGGGCAATTTCAGCGTCATTGGGGGGTTTTACTTTGACGACCACATCAGACGCCAGGGCCTGCTCCCTCGAAACGAGTGTGGCGCCGACTTTTTCGAAAGAATCATCCGAATAAAAAGCCATAGCTCCGGCTCCCCGCTCAACTTGAACAGTGGCTCCTGACTTAACAAGCCGAGCCACGACTTCAGGAACGAGCGCAACCATCCGCTCTCCGGGAAAAGTTTCTTTGGGAACGCCTATCGTATAGGACATAGTGTTTTTTAAAAATCTGACTTTACTGCGACCTATTTACAACTTCTGTAACGAGGTTTTTCTATCGCTTTTTGGATTGGACGTGTAAGGAACCTCCCCACAGGCTCGATCAACCATTTTTAGATTCAAAATGGCTCATGAAGCTAACCAAGGCTTCAACGGCTTCGACGGGACAGGCATTGTAGATCGAAGCGCGGATGCCACCGGCACTTCTATGCCCTTTGAGCGCCAATAGTCCTGCGGCTTCCGCTTGCTTTACAAACTGATTCTCCAGATCCTCGGACGGCAACCGGTAGGTCACGTTCATATTGGATCGGGAATCGGACCTCGCCACGCCCTGGTAAAAATCGGTTCGATCAATTTTACTATACAAAAGGCCCGCTTTTTTATCGTTTAACGTCTTCATCGCATCCAGCCCGCCGAGCCGTTTAATCCATCGCAGGACTTTTTCAACCATATACACGGCAAAAACTGGTGGTGTATGAAACAGTGTTTTCGCATGGGTTCGGTAGTCAAGCATCGTTGGCAGACCATCCGGGATGCGTTTCAAAAACTCGTTCTTCACGAGCACAACCGTGACTCCCGCAGGACCGATGTTTTTTTGCGCCCCCGCATACATCAACCCGTACTTTTCCATTTCGATGGGACGCGATAGAAAGTCGCTGGAAGCGTCACATATCATGGGTACGCTTACCGCTGGGTCGCTCTGAAGCTGTGTTCCGTAGATGGTATTGTTTGACGTGACATGTAAATAAGCCGATCCTTCGGAAATCTTCCAACTATCTAGCGACGGGATATACGAATGATTTTTATCGACACTCGACGCCGCAATTCGGGCATCGCCAATTTTTTCAGCCTGTTCGAAAGCACCTTCAGCCCACGTGCCGGTAACCAGATAGTCCGCACACTTTTGGCCGGTCAGAAAATTTAAGGGCACTTGGTAAAATTGAAGCGAGGCTCCTCCCTGTAAATATAGTATGCTCCAACTGCCGTCGATCCCAAGCAGTTCTCTCAAAATGGAGTCAGCAGACTCGGTAATGGCGGAATACTGGGGAGATCGGTGGCTTATTTCCATTACCGAGGCTGCCGCATCCTTGTAACATAACATCTCTTCTTGGGCTTCCTTCAATACGTCTATCGGTAAAGCGCCAGGCCCAGCTGAGAAATTAAACTTCCTTTCCATCATCACCTTTCTATTTCGAGTATTCCTATTTGCGATTTAATCCGTCTTTAAGTCTTCACCAACCTAGCTTTTTCAAGCTCAAAGTCGGATCAAACTGACTGCCAATATATCATCAAGAGCGGCAATTTTCTCAACTACCTTTGCGTCCGGTGTTCCATCAAACCGAATGTATGCACACGCCGCCTTAGCTTCATCAAAAACGACGTTTTCCATTTCCTGAACGTTCCAAGAAGCAATGCTCATTTCCTTTAAAACGCGAGCCAAGACTCCAACCTTATCGAGATGGCGAACGGTCAATTGATGATTGGCCGGGGACAATTTGGCCAAATTGACACAGTTGGGGACTTCTCCAGACTGCGCGTATTTCAAGATGATGCGTCCGGCTTCTTCAGCGATAGCTTCTTGCGCCTGTTCGGTAGATGCTCCAATATGATGGGTCAAATAGACGCTAGGATTCGAAGCCAAACTATGTTCAAAAGGTCCGGATTTGATTGTTGGTTCGTTTGAAAACACATCCAGACCAACGCGAATCCCCTTTTCGGAGATACATTTGACCATTTCCGCCTCATCTACCACATCGGCACGGGTGGTATTGATAAAAAAGGCCCCAGGCTTCATTGCAGCAAAAAACGAGGCGTCAGCCATGTTTTTTGTTTCGGGTGATGATGCAACATGGAGACTGACTATGTCGGCTTGGGCGGCTACTTCGCGAGGGGAGCCGACTTTCTGCACACCGAGTTCGGACGCCATCTCTTCCGTCAACGACCGGCTCCACGCAACAATGCTCATTTCGAGTCCTTTTGCGCGCTTGATGACCTCCTTTCCAATACTTCCGAGGCCGATAACACCCAATGTTTTGCCCTTTACCCCGTTTGCTTCTCCATACTTTTCCTTGTTCCACATGCCGCTACGTGCATCCAAGACGTTGTCGGGTAGCGATCGGTCCAAAGACAATATCAACCCAATGGTAAGCTCAGCGACCGCGGCAGCGTTCTTTCCAGGACAATTCGCCACAAATACACCGGATCCGGAAGCAGTACTGACATCGATATTGTCATATCCGGCGCCGGCGCGAACCACCAGTTCAAGGCTCGATGATGCGCTAATGTCGGCAGCGGTCACTTTTGTGGACCGTACAACTAAAACCTGGGGTTTGAAGTCCCTTAAGGCTTGGGTCAAGGAGTCGCCCTTTAACTCCGGACGATTCTCCACAATACATTTGCCCAAGGCTAATTTGACTAGGACAGAATCAGATAGACTATCGGCTAAAAGGACGCGCATAACTGCAACAATGGCTGGTTAAAAAATGACGGTGTTTCTATTAGAACGTGTGGACAAGGAATCCGCTTCGAAGTTTGGGCTCGAACCATGTCGATTTCGGAGGCATCAACAGGCCCGCATCTGAAACCTGAACCAATTCTTCTATACTTGTGGGGTACATCGAGATAGCCAATTGACACAATCCAGAATTGACTAATCGCTCAAGCTCACTAGTGCCTCGAATCCCTCCGACAAAATCAATGTTCAGATCCGTTCTTGGGTCGGTGATATCTAGCATGGGCTTCAGCACGTAGTCGGTTAACCGGCCCACATCCAGCGAATCAACGGCGGACTGAGTCGCTGGTGCAGGAAGCGTGAGAGTGTACCAAGCCCCTTTCAAAAATAAGCAGATATCACCCTTTTTTGATGGGACCGGATTCGACGTCGGGCGCATATCAAACCGCGCTTTTAAATCCGTCAAAAAGGTATCCGCGCCTTTTGGAAGCACTTTGATAACACGGTTATAGGACAGGATTTTCATGTCCCCCATAGGAAAGAGGACGGCCGGGAAAAAGTTTACTTCATCAGATGAACTCACGGGTTTGCCGGAAGCTAATGCCGCACGACTGGCCGCTTTACAGCGGTGATGGCCGTCCGCAACGTAGTAGTTCGAAACGTTGTTGAAAGCGCGAACGAGCTCGCTGGGTTCTGAGACTTTCCAAATCGTGTGCTGAACGCCATCCTCGGAGACTAAATCGTACAAGGCCGCCTGGGTGATGGTGTCCTTGATGATGCCAGCCACCCGCGGGTCGTCCTTAAAGGTCAACATGATGGGCTCAGCGTGAGCTCTTTGCTGGGTAATGTGCCGCGTCCGATCGTCTTCTTTGGAAGGCCGAGTCAGCTCGTGCTTAAGAATTACATCGTCATCATAATCTTTAACCGAAACGCAGCCAAATACACCCGTTTGGCTCCTTCCATCCATTATTAAGCGGTAGACGTAGAGCGAAGGCTCAGACTCTGTCACGGTATAGGGGCCGTCAATAAACTTTTGGAGATTTTCAGCGCCCTTAGCATAAACCTCGTCGTCGTGCTCGTCCATTCCAGCAGGTAAACTGATTTCCGGCCGAATGATGTGCAAGAAACTCAAAGGTTTGCCTTTTGCTAAGTCAAATGCTTCTGAAGAATTAATCACATCGTAGGGTACGCATGCGATTTCCTTCGCTTTTTCGGGAAGGGGTCGGACAGCTCGAAATGGATGCAGAATGGCCATGAAATCAATCTAGAGAGCGTTTTAAATTCACCTTTTTCAAAATACAACATGAGACGAACATTAGAGTCCTCTCGATATCTTCTTGTTGCGAATCTCTTGTGAGTGCTTATATTTGAGATTCTAGATCGCGGGGTGGAGCAGCTGGTAGCTCATCGGGCTCATAACCCGGAGGTCGCAGGTTCGAATCCTGCCCCCGCTACACTACAAGAGGGCCGAAATTGATTAATCAATTTCGGCCCTCTTTTTTAATTAACGCTTTTGTTATTTAGCGAGGAAGCGTTCCAATTGACCCCTGTTTCTACCAGCATCGGCGTATCCAATTTCGATCAATTTCGACGTATACCCAGGGTCAAAAAGGATCATGGACAGCCAATCAGGGCTTTCGGTGTCTTTGCTGCCAAGACCCCGTGCAATGAGTTTCAAGACACCTTTCAGGTCTTGCTGATATTCGCTGGATAGCTTGCCCAAGTCTCTGGATGGCCTGATAACGTGGAGATCGATTTTTCGCATTCCTAGACGTTTCCAGGGTGCGATTTCCGAAACCAGTTTGTTCATTCGTTCGAGCGTAAGGGCGTCTTGATCCAGCCGATCTAAAAAGATGGCATTTAAGAGCACCCCGAAAATCTGAGCAGCTGGGGGGTAACCGAGCGTTACCGGGTTTGCGGCTTCGGTCATCGTTCGGGAGTATCTCGTCGAAATGGCCAGAATTTTATTTGCACCCAGATGAACGGCGGGACTAAGCGGCTCAGCCTGTCGTATCCCTCCATCACCGTACCAATGTTGGTCAATAGGAATAGCAGGAAAGAGAAAGGGCAGCGACGTGGAAGCCATAATGTGTTCCACCTTCAATTCTATATTGCGACTAATTCTATTGGGTTTCTCCGCCTCTATCATTGGCGCGCCTTCAACCCATGTTACCGTTTGGCCCGTTGAATAGTCGGTCGTTACGAGGGCACACGCTTTTAATTTCCCCTTTCGAATATTGCGTCCAATTCCAGAAATACGCCCATCCGGTGCGTTGAGGATCTTTTTCAGATATTCGGCCAAAGGCTCGGTGTGCACCAATCCAGCCCTCGGCAGCAGCTCATTATCCTTATCTGAGGTTCTGCGCAAAATGCTCATCAACACATTTAAGCTAGTATTCGCGTGATAAACATCGTCCGCCTTTAAGTTGGCCCATCCCGTATTAAGATGATCGACGGCTTCCTTGAAAGAACGCTCGTCGTTTGCCAATTGAGCAGCATTTATACTTCCTGCTGAAACACCCGTTATGATATCAAACTGCGGGCTTTCTAAGTGATCAGCGATATATTGCAAGACTCCTGCCTGATAGGCGGCCCTAGCCCCTCCACCGCTCATCACCAGGGCAAATGTGGAAGCCGGTTTAGGAGCTCCTAGGGCAACTTTTATTCGTTCGTAGTGCGGCCAAATGCTTGCCATGATGTGGGTTAGGCCAATGATTTTAGTTCTATCGAATAGTTAAATTCTACGGACGGAGAAAGTACCAGTTCTAAATGTAACCCAACAGTTTTGAAAAGAATCTTATTTGTTTTTTTAGATGGCGTTGGAATTGGCGGGCCCTCATCGCACAATGCGTTTGAAACACTCGACCTTCCCGGTTGGAGCGCATTGGCGGGCAATCAAAAATGGACGTCTCCCGGATTCAAACCGATTTCTGAACCGAATCGTATCGTACGCCAAATTGATGCTACGCTGGGTATCGAAGGACTACCTCAAAGCGGAACGGGCCAATCGAGTCTATTTACAGGCGTGAACTGTGCCACGTTAGCCGGACGGCATTATGGCCCCTATCCCCACTCATCTGCCAGATCGGTACTCCGAACCCAAAACATGTTTGTTCAGTGCAAAGAACTTCCAGGTTTACTACCCCCGGCTTTTCTGAATGCGTTTCCGAAACGATTTTTCGAGGCCGCTAAAAAGCGGGATCGTTGGTCAACCACCACGCGCTGTTGCCTAGATGCTGAAATCCCGCTTAAGACATTACATGATCTCGAAAACGGCCGGGCAGTTGCCGCCGATTTGGATGGAAAAGGACTAAGTTTAGTGGCCGGGGCACCTGTTACGACCATTGACATCGACACTGTTTCCCAGCGAATGGCCTCCCTTTGCCATAAACAAAGCTTGTCACTTTTTGAGTATTTCTTGACGGACAAGGCAGGGCACTCAGACAATCCCGTCGAAGTGAAAAACGTGTTGGGGAAATTGGATGAGCTCTTTACGGGCCTCTTGAAGCATCTGGATTTTAATCAGACAACACTCGTAGTGACCAGCGATCACGGCAACATCGAAGATTTGTCGACCAAATCTCACACACTAAATCCCGTTCCGCTTATTGCTCTCGGCTCCCTGGCCCCTTATTTCAAGGACATCACCGACCTAACAGGAGTCACTCCTGCCATAATCTCTGCCCTCAAATCGACGCCCGCTAGTTAGACTGGCCTAATTCCAAAAGCAATCGGTCAGCGCGGTATACATATTTCAAAGCAGCCAAAATAGCCCGAGAATCGACCGACACAGCTCTGGCAGAAGTGGTGTCAAAGACGTATTCGTTGGGTAGCGATTCCAGATTTCCGTCAAATATTAAACCTACGACTTCCAGATTGGTATTTAATAGTGGAGACCCGGAATTACCTCCTGTTATATCGTTGGTAGACACCAAATTAATAGGAATATCACCTGGTATTTCTACTCTGCTGTCTATCCAACTCTGAGGTAGATCCCATTCGGAAAGCGCTTTATTAGCCTCGGAAAGTGCATACAATCCGTTAAAATCAGTAAAGGCCGGTATCATCGTTCCGTTACTCTGATAGGACGAAACTCGACCGTCGGCCAACCTGAGAGAAAAGGTAGCATCGGGAGGAGATCCTTCCCCGCGTACTGCGAAACCGGCCATAGCTAGCCGAGCCAGGAAAGCATCCTCGCGATCGCCAAAGGCTCGGAGTTCAGAATCCAGCGTAAAATAAAGAGGAGCGATAGCATTGATTAGGTTAACTGAGAGGTCATTGCTTGCGAGATAGTTACCATCCAGCAACTTTCGGAATTCCGCAGAATCCGACAAGACCGTTTTACTTACCAAGGAGTCAGCCAGCTGCTCAATAGTTAATGATCCTAAAATGCGCCGCATTGACGGGTCCGTGGGGCCTAAATAGGTCGAGAAGTCGCGCAATCGGTGCGCAATGATGGTTTTTTCAAGCTCTTTGGGCCAGCTTTTAATGGCTAGAGCTTCTTTTCTGATCTCTAAAAGTTGCTCAGGCGGTGCCCCCCGCTGACGAAGTAAAGTATAAACATATCCATAAATCGATCGTGTTAGGATGCGAGAGGATACTGAAGGATTTAAAAAGTGATAAAACGCAGCCGCTTTTGATGCGGAAGCCTTTTTTGAGACCTGTAAGAGTCCGATATCCCGTAAAACGGATCCATACAACTGCGATAAGGAATCGCTAGCTCCGATTTCCTTCTCAAGCTGCAGTTCGGCTGAATACGTTCGGGACAGCACTTCGCCGTCCATCAACCCTTTGTATTGTCCTTCAAGCGCTTTTTGCGTATTTCGGGCACCCATAAGATCGTTCCTGACATCAAATGAATCGGCATCGGCCGCGACGGATGAAAGAAATTCAGCCAATACGGCTGTTCGGTCGTCGAGGACTTCGAGCAATCCAGGAAGCTCAATGTCCCGTTGATACTCCAACTGATCGACCGTGTGCAAACGGGAGGTTGATCCTGGGTTTCCAACCACAAAAACGGGGTCGCCTTCTTTGACTCCAGTCGTGTTCCAAGTAAAATATTCGGGAGTAACGCCCACCGAATCTCCCGACCAAATACGGAAGAAGGAGAGATCAAATGTGTGTCGTGGGTAGGTGAAATTGTCCGTATCTCCCCCGAAATAGCCGATTTTCAGCTCTGGAGCGAACACTAACCGGACATCTGTAAATTTACGATAAGTGTAAAGAGCATATTTCCCACCGGAATACAGTTCGACGACCTGGGCTGTCATGGTGGAATCTGCGATTTTTAACTTGTTATTGGTCCGGTTTTCGATGGCCTCTGCCCTTTTGCGCCTTGCTTCTGCTTTTGGACCGGCCCCGGGCACTTTTTCCGCTGCCTTTAAAACTTCTTCGGAAACGTCTTCTATTGAAATGAGCTGTTCAACATACAAATCTTTGACTTTGCGCTCGAGCGAATCGTGACTCGCGTAGTACCCATCATCTAAAAGATTTTCTCCTTTTTTCTGCACGTCGATTATGGACTCCCGTGCGCAGTGGTGATTCGTCATTACGAGCCCACGAGAAGACACCAATGAAGCCGAACAGGATGTTGAAAAACGGAGAGCTCCGAGACGAGCCTTGTTAAACCACGCGGAATCCGCTGGAATTCCATAGGTCGATTTCAAATATTCTGCCGGAACGCGGTCGAAGGTCCACATCTTTCCGTCGTCAAATTCGCCGGTCTCTACAATGGGATATCGCGGGGGTATTACCTCAGAAACGGTTCCCTCAGTGCTGCTATCCCGCTTTGGGGATTCTGACGGAAGCTTTTCAAGCTTACCCTTAACGGTGGCAACTTGAATGGGAGGACTGCACGCCGATATGAAGATTAGCAGAACCAGGACACTTTTTAACGATTCGAGTAAGGATCTCAACATTTTCCGGAACCCATCGGGTTTGTTTTGAATTACAGGGCGCTCTGCGAGAGTGGCGGAATTGGCAGACGCGCTAGACTTAGGATCTAGTACCTTAACGGGTGTGAGGGTTCGAGTCCCTCCTTTCGCACTAAACGTCGACTACCTACCGGTGGTCGGCGTTTTTTTATGTGTGCGTCCGCGTGTTCGTCATTGACAGGGAATCGCCCTCATTGCATCATATACGAATAATCAGACAGGTGAGCGGGATCCATTTTTGAAAGGGCGTCGAAAGCCTGCGTGGCTTGGGGAGACGACCTCAATACGTTGGCCAGTTCAAGATATTTTGTGGAGAAAAACTGATCGAGGTAGTACGCGCGGCTAACCTCTTCGCGCAGGCTGACCAATCCCTGAACAAGCGTTACAAGCTTGGTTCGAGCGTCGTCAGGATCCTTTACAAAGTGGTCCAACACGCCAAAGTGGTAGTCAAAATAAAACGATCTCAGGGGTCTGAATCTAGGATCCATGACTTGCGCTATCAACTCGCCACGGCTTTGATCTCCCCCCAAACTGGCCCACCCGACCGCGCTGGAAGACTGCGCCATTTCGGCAATTCGCCGTGCCGCCTCAAAATGTGTTTGACCGCCCTGGGAATCAAACGTGTCATAATCAAAGCCTAACATCAAGTGAGCGTAAAAATTCAAGATGCTGGTTAGAGGATGATATCGATCCGGATCGTAGGTAAGGGGCGTGCCCTGTGAATACTCAAACTGCAAATCCTCGTCGTTTATCTGGAGAACCGTAGTCTGTTGAGCAGTCCCATAGATTGGCCGCCGAGACGCCAAAATCAGTTTCGCCCGAAAGCGGGTGAGCGAAATAGCTTCGGTAAACACGATCGACATCGTGCAGTCGATTCGCTCTTCTTCTTCAAATCGATCCTCAGTCCATTGTCGCTTATTGACATACTCCGCGGCCCTTTCCTTCATCTCCTGCAAAAAGGAGTAGTCTGAACCGGCGAGAGATTGGTAATTGACGGTAACGGTGCAATTGAATTCTTGCCCGAGCGCTCCCTGAGGTATTTCGAGCAAAAAAAGCAGGCCAAAAGCCAAAAAGAATTTCTTCATTACGCATTTCGAGGTAACTGTTCGCTTCTTACAGGGTCCGTGAGTTACGGTTTCCACTTTTAAGAGTCATTCTGATGAACCGAAAAAATTGGAGGCTGAGGGGTGAGGCAGGGTAGCCGGATGGAAATGGTTTTTAGACTGAACTGGATACTTTTCGTGTTCGGAATCATGGTTTTCGAGGCTCAAGGACAGGTCGGTCCCGTCTCGATGCTGAACAGTAGCGCAGAACAGATGCATTTAGGTGCCAATCCTAGTCCTGTCGCGTTGCCATCGGCCGGCGTTAGGGTACATGCACTGACCGAGATCCCATTTGGTTTACCAGAATTGCAAACATCTTGGTTGTCCGCCGATTGGACGGGAGAAGTTTGGCAATCCGGCTTCAGATTATCTCGATCTGGCTTTGATCAGCTCACAGAAACCGGGTTCGGGATATTGGTGGCCCGAAAAGCGAGCGGTAGAGCCGTCCTTGGGCTCCTGAACGGCGTTCTACTTATTCAACCTGGTGTTCTGAAGCGTGCCTATCGACCTTTTTGGGCACTGGGAGCTACGATTAAGTTGAATGAATCCGTTTGGGGCACGGTGTCCATTCAAAAAGAGGCCGAATCCAATCAAGGTCTTCTTTCCCCCTCCCAGCTGATGGTTGGCGGACGAGTTAAGATCGCTCCGAGCGCCGAATTAGCTTCGCAAATTGTCCTATCTGACAATCATGGATTAAGCTTAGAAACGGTGTTAAGCTTTCAGCCCGTCTCGCGGTTATCGATTGAGTTGGGCTATGAAACGAACCGCTCCATGCTATTTGGCGGCCTCCTAGCTACCGTCATTCCGTTTTTGGCTTCGATTCACACGTCTTGGCATCCGGTTTTAGGGATCTCAACCGGAGTTTCTGTGGCCTGGCAAAATGGAGAAAGACCTTGAGATGGACTGGGAAGCATGGGAAGCATTGGCAGCATTGGAAACATGGCGTGGTAAATTATTTTTGCCTCCTGGTGATGATTTGCTGGGGTAGCCCTGCATTAGCTAGTCAGGTTGCGGTTCCTGACTCTATCGAAGCAATAGACATTCAAAGTCTGGCAGAGGCCAGGGGCGGAGTTGACCTCTTAGAAGAGGGCGAAGAAGACTGCCCCATCAAGCACTGCGGTGAAGCCAGCAAAAGCTTCGTTTTGGTAGCCGGATCCGGGTTTCGCGCTCAGCCATCATCGAGGCCATCCCGCCCTCTCGGGAACGGACTGCAATCTTGGATATCGCTATCCGGGTCTGCATTTCGACAATGGGACGTTTTTTTGACATTAAAGAAGGATGCTTTTGAACCGGTCTATGTAAAGGCAGATGCCCCATGGTTCTTAACCGAGTCCAAACGATTTGCTATTTCCCGAACGGGATCTCGATTCCGCCTACTGGTTGGGGACTTTAAAGTCGGAATAGGCTCAGGAGTCTTTTCGGGTAGCGGTTGGGCCCCGATTACGAGTTGGTCCTCCCCTACCCGTCTGCATGGTTCCAAAGCACGAGTCAGTTCCAATGTTTCGAACACGACGTTTGCTTCAAGGCGGGGCATGTCGGGTACTTTTGATTTGGGAAAGCACGTTCAGGCCGGGCTTTATGGTTCAAAAACATCCTTTACCGCGTCTTTTGCCACGATTGATGGTCAGGAAAACGACAGCACAACCTCCGTGATCAAGGACATCTCGGGAACGTATGCATTTTCGACAGAAAGTAGCCTTCAGCGAAGAAATGGATTGAACGCGACAAGTATAGGTGGTTTTGTCAACTTCTCAACTGCGTCTTTTGAAGCTAGTTTACTTGCCGAACGCTTGTCTCTGCAGTCGGCCTTCGAAACGAGTCTTCCGGAGCGACAAACCGGGCTGACTGGATTTATACGGAAATCCTGGGGATCAGTCGAAATAATGGGAGAGGCTGCGCTCATCAACAACCGACTTGCTTTCTGGACGTCCGCCGTGCGATTGATCTCGCCTCCGATGGGGCACGTTAAACTGGAAACAAGCCGTGCTATCACGGGCGCCAGTTGGCCTTTTGGATCTCAAAACGGACTAATTTCCGGGCTAAATTCGAGCACTAACCTGTACTATCGAACGCGATCGACAAGGTGGGGGGTCTTCAGCATAGGGCTTGGGCTGGAGACTACTCGTAATAGTCTCTCGGACAACTCTTTTCGAAAAGTAGATCTCCGGGTTTATCATGAGTGGAAGGCTCCGCACGATTTCACGTTTCGAACCATGCTTCGCCACGCATCAAAAGAAGACTTTGGTCCCATTTCCGTTAAAGATGTGGTCGGAAATCCGACGGATACCAGTCGATTCAAAACGCTTGTTTACCGAAAAATGCCTCCTCGAAACTCGGCGATGTCGTATTTTCAAGTTGTTGTGGCGCAGCGTTTTAGCAACAATCTGTCGTGGAAGCTATCACCCAGCTCCATCTTAAATCCCGAAGATTCGGCTTCATTATTTTTATTGAGCGCGGGGGTTGAGTTCGCTCAGCCTCTTTGGAAGCTGGTCGTGGGATGGGTCGTTTCCAGCCAAAGTGGCGCCCCAAGCACCCAGATTCAAGGCTACTATGCTGATTCAGCCCTGTCCGGTCGGTTTCCCGTTTCTTCTATTTCTGGATCCAGCTCGGGGTTTTCCCTGCTTTTTAGATATGGGACGGGGGACACTTCCATCGAAATTAGATTTCGGGAAACAGCGCGATCCGATGTCGAATCCGATTATCCCTACGATTCCAGGCAACTACAAATTCAATTCTCCCATTCAATGTAGGACACGCAATTCCTTACTCTTGTAGAATTTCTGAGTGCGTGACCCATTTTTTATCTTTGAAACGGAATGCGGCGCCATAGTTCATGTCGAAATCAAAATGATGGAACAGTCGGAATTTAAATCCAATGCCACCTCCGACACTGCTCACATTATCACCAAAATCAGACAAACGATGCAGATGCTCAGCAAAGCCGTATACGTAGATGGCTCGAGCAAAGGCTGGCACCAAAATGAATCCGTTGTCTGGAAACAGAACCGGCTGAACTATTTTTAGGCCATACCTCATAAAGGCGTCGTCGTTCAGAAACGCATTTTCCCAACCTTTAGGCTTAAAGCTGTCCAATCCAAAAATGGAAGGGCTATTTTGAACCAGAAGGCCTGTATTTACGTGAATGCCGGTGTTGAGGCTACTTAGAATGGGAATAAAAGCATTGCCACTAAGCACCCAACCTCGGTTTTTCTTCGCCCGATCGGTCTTGAGATCGAATTCTCCATACGTCAAAAGGGAAAATCCCGAAGACGGGATAATATCTCTTGGGTTTTTAACCAATTTGTATCCGAAGAAAGCAGACGGAAGGAGAGTCGTTTGGCTAAATCGGCTTTGAATGGTTTCAAAATCGTCGTCCACATATAAATCGGATCGATAACCTACCCGCAACGAAGCGATTAGGCTCGTCCGGTGCACGTTGCTATCAAAGGTGTAGGGCAGGTAAATGCCAGCTTCCACACTCGTTCGGTCTCTAATAACACGCGTAGCCGTAGACGTATTTCCGTGGATAATAAGGGCTTGAATCGTCTCAGGGCGCCGTCTAAAAACTAAGTCTGGTTGAAAACGAAAGGCTCCTGTTCTCAGCCCAAATTCGCCCCATATGCGATTTTTTTGGAAAATGGCTTCCGAATGATAGGTCCACCTTTCCAGTGGATCAGTCCCTTGCATAGCCAAACCAATTCCAAAACCGAGGCGGGCATCCGTAAACCGGTCACGGCCGGGATCTAGATAGACCGTAGGGTAAACCATTCGCGGCGACAATCGGGTCCAAGATCGATACTTCTTGTCCACCAAGGTGTTAGCACCTTGGTGATCATCAAGATGAAAAATGGGTTCCGTTTCGACCTCCGTTTGCCATGAGGTTGTCCAGGTAAAATTGGCATCATCGCGGGAAACGGATTTCCAGGACGCCGGGGCGACACTGGAAACGTTTAGGTCAAACCGATCATCCTGGTAGGCCACAAAAGCCAAATATTTACCGGAGGGCGACACCTGGGGCTCCATGGCGCCATAAAGCACGTTTGTAGCTTGCCAGAGCTCTTCAGTGGCCGTGTTCAAAACGTAGGCGTTGACTAGGCCCGATTCATCACTCGTAAAAGAAAAATAATCCCCATTGGCTGAAAACGATCCGTCATAAATGGTTCCTTTTTCAAATCCGATCCACGGCTTGATTTGAACGGGCTCGCTCGTTAAATCAACCAAATACAGTGCTTGCTTCCCCAATACGTTGAGAATGACAGCGAGGGAGTCTGAATGAGGTCTGGGAATGAGGGAAACGAAAGCACTCCTGGGGTAAGACAAGACGGCGCGAGGGGCAGCGTTACTTTGGAGTTCCACAATCGCATTGTATTGCCCGTCACTTTTCAAGGCCAAAACCTTTCCTGACCTCAATCGAACGGGATTATACGTATGCTCTGAAAAGGGCAATCGCACTTCTTTTCCCGTCGAAACCTCCAGCGAGTAAGAAAATGATGTCTGGGCGATCATCGACGTCGGGTGTTCGTCGTATCGGGAATAGAGGATCTCTTCTCCGTCAGGTGTCAGCTGAAAAACCGAATCGTCTGTGATTTCATTGGTTGATATTCGGTGTTTTTGACCACTAAGATTAATCCAGTGAAACCCCCGCTTTTGATTATAGCCCAGTGTGAAAGAAACGACCGTGTTCTCGTCGATCCATTGAGGTTTTCGGTGAACGAGTCCTTTGCTTGAGATCGAGATTTCGGGCTCGGTTATGGCGCCTATTTTGTCGACCAACGCTTTTTCCTTGGTGTCGTACCATTCCTGAAAGCGTCTCCGTATTTGCCGAGGGGATTCCCCACTCGCGTAAATTAGATTGGCTCCGAATCCCAGGATGGGGACCTGTTGTTGCCATTGTAGAATATTTTGGATGCTTTCTTTGCCGTATTGATCGATCAGAAATTGAGAAAAGAGCGTACCACCTTGGTAATACCGATCAAAAGGGCGGGTGTAAGAAGGCTCATCCAAAAGCTGGGATAGGGTAAGACCGCCGCTACGATTGATTGCCGCCCGAATTTGCATGGTGAAATGCGGATGATTCGCGCGACCTGCCCCTGGCTCTATTTCCGATTCCCGAACCACCGCTATGCCTTCCGTAAATCCTGACGGAACAAACATATTGATGGCCCGAGAAAAGTCTGGAGCAAACCAGTGAATCATACCGACAAGGCTTCTTTTTCCCTTGAATTCGGCTTGGGCTGCATGGACTAGCTCATGGCTGGTAACGAGTTGGGTCCAAGAGGTATGTTTTCTAGAAAGGCTCCTCCCCCCTAGCGAAACGCTTTCAATCTCTGATTTAAATGGAAAAGGGGTTACATATCCATTTCCAGAATCACTAAAGTCGTTTAGAACGACCGTTAAGCCTAAACCGGATCTAGACCCTAACAATTGATTGGTGCCGGGAAGCGTTTGATCGATCGTCCAGAGAATTTCTTCGGCCTGAAGTCTTCTTCCCTCTTGATAGATAACTTCATGGCGCCCATTGGTTAAAACCCGGTAGGAAACGCCTGGAGGTCGGACAATCGCGTCATAAAGCGAAATGACCTGAGCTGTAGACGGCAAGGCAAGAAACCCAAGCACGAGAATAACAAAAGGGAAGAGTTTGTTGGCCGCCAATCGAAATACCTTATTGATTCCGGGGTGAAGAGGTTTCGCAAGATACGACCCAACCGTCTCCGTGATATCTATCCAATTATGTAACAAATAATTCGTTCGTTCGATATGAGGTTTAATCTGAGCGACAAAACTATCCATTATCATGATAACTCGAGTAGAAGAACTTATCCTGCTCTCCGTCTGGAAACTACAAGAAGACGCGTATGGCGCCGCCATTCGAAACTTATTGACAAATGAGACAGGCGACGATTGGCCAATTGCTACGGTGTATACGCCCCTTGATCGAATGACAAGAAAGGGATTTCTCGTTTCGAGCGTTGGACTGCCCACCCCGGAACGTGGGGGCCGAAGTAAAAAACTGTATCGTCTCACCTCACATGGTGTCTCGGCGCTTGAATCCTCCAAACGGCTAAGCCGGGCCATGTGGTCTGATTTACCAGAACTCGTCGTTGTTCGCGCGTGATTTCCAAACCTCCCATATTCTGGCAGGCATTGGTCCAAGTCTTTGCCCACGCAGCCGAAGAGTCGTACATCTTAGGCGACCTCGAAGAAACGTATGCTTCGGTTGAGGCCGACTACGGTAAGACTCGAGCCAGAGCTTGGTATCGAAGACAGGTTATTCTTTCCATCCCCCATTTAGCAGCACGATTCGTCGTGTTTGGTATCGTCATGTCTAAAAATTACCTCCTGATTGCCCTTCGTAATCTCAGAAAAAGTCTTGGATACACCAGTATAAACATGTTTGGACTCGCGGTAGGTCTAACGTGCAGTCTTCTTATAGGCTTGTATGTGGTCAGTGAGATTTCATTCGACACCCATCACGAAAAGGCAAATCGGATTGTTAGACTCGTTAGAACCTCCAATTTCGGAGGTGGTGAAAACACGTCACCCGCTACTTCAGGGCCTATGGGACCTCTGTTTGCTTCGGGACTTCCCGAAATAGAGTCCTTTTTCCGACTACGTCAGCGACCCTCGGTCGAGGTTACTCGGGATGGTAATGTTTGGTATGAAGAAGGATTTTACGATGCAGACGCCTCCATATTTAAATCGTTGACTATTCCCGTTCTCTCCTCCGTCGGTGAAGGGGCGTTGGAAGCGCCGTTTCGAATTATGCTTTCGAGGACTGCGGCGTTAAAATTCTTCAATTCGGTTGATATTACCGGACAAACCTTAACTGTAAGAGGCACAGAATATGCCGTTGATGGGGTTTATGAAGACTTCCCATTGCAATCGCATTTCAGGCCTTTAATGATGGGATCTTTTGCAACTCTCGAGCAAACGATTCCTGAAACCGTACAGCATTTAGGCAACAACCTTTTCTTCACCTACTTCCTTTTGAAGTCTCCAAATGCACTTGAAGAGGCTCAATCTAAAATCCCAGCACTTATTGAGCAGACCGCCGGCCCTGAAATCGCATCCAAATTAGCCTTTTCCTTTCAGCCCCTGCTCGATATTCACTTGTATTCTCACTATGTCGACGAATTGGATGTAAATAGTTCAGTTACGTCCCTGGTACTGATTTCAGCAATTGGCTTCTTTATTCTCATCTTGGCCATTGTCAATTTTATCAATCTTTCGACCGCCAGAAGTACGCGCAGAGCGAGGGAAGTGGGTGTCAGGAAAGCGATCGGTGCCCATCGCATGCAAATTGCTGCGCAGTTTATTGCGGAGACAATGATGCTTTCGTTTTTGGCACTTGGAGCATCTCTACTCATGTTTTGGGGGGTCCGACCCTTGTTCGAAGAAGTTACTGGACGAACGCTGGACGTTCTGCTACTCAGAGATCCCATTATTTTAGGGGCGATTGCATTGTTTACTAGCTTAGTTGGATTAGCCGCAGGGGCGTATCCGGCGTTTGTAATTTCCTCTTTCGTTCCCACCATCGTATTAAAAGGCTCGACTTCTGGTCGCAACGAAGGTGGAAATCAATTCCTTCGAAAAGGGCTGGTGGTGTTTCAGTTTTCCATCTCCGTCGTTTTGATCATTTCAACGATGATGGTTTGGAGGCAACTCGATTATCTCCGTTCAAAATCGCTGGGCATTGACAGTGGTCAAGTACTAGTGACCCGCCTCAGAAATACGACGGTCCGAGAAGCGGCTGCAGCGCTGAAGTCCGAGTTTTTACAGGATGCTTCCGTTTCCGGTGTTTCAGCCACATCTAGCCTCCTTGGTAATGAAGGCGGGACAGTCCTTATGGTGCCCGAAGGTACCCAAAATGCCGAAGACGGAATCATTATGAATACGATGCACGCTGACTTCGATTTTGTCGATCTAATGGGCATTCAGGTGTTGGAGGGGCGTTCGTTTGATGAATCGCAGGCTACCGATCTCGAAGACGCGTACTTGATCAACGAAAGGGCTGCAGAGAAGATGGGATGGACTGCCCAGGAAGCCATTGGGAAAGAAATTATTTGGCCGTCTAGTATTGATGGATCGACGCCACCTGTCCGAGTTGGAACAGTAATTGGGGTGATGAAAGACTTTAATTTTGCGTCTCTACATACCGTAGTTGAACCCCTGGTATTGATTCCATCGGTAGCACCTCCCGCGTATCTCATGGTCAAACTATCGACGACGGATTTACCGGCTACTTTGAGTAGACTTGAAAACACGTGGGAAACGGTCGTCCCTAAGAACTCCTTTGATTCATTTTTCTTGGATGACCACTTCGATCAACTATATCAATCCGAGGAACGTTTCGGGACAATGTTCGCCTATTTTGCCGTTTTAGCTATTGTTCTGGCTTGTCTCGGCCTATTGGGCCTTGTTTCCTTCACTTTAGACAGAAGGACGCGGGAAATTGGAATTAGAAAAACGCTTGGGGCCAGCTCGAGCTCTATTATTAAAATGCTGACTCAGGAATATGCGTTGCTGATTGGCATTTCATTGGTGGTGGCCATCCCAACTGCATTTCTACTCATGGATCGTTGGCTGGAGGGCTTTCCGTATCGAACCGACCAAAGCATTGCGGTATTTCTAACCGCGGCCCTTTCCATCATATGTATTTCCCTCGTTACGATTGGCTTCCATGCCATTCGAGCTGCTTCGATGGACCCAGTGCATGCGCTCAGGCATGAATAGATTCTAAGGGATTACGGCTCGCTTCGCTCGCCGTTAGCCGATGAGGGGCCGTCATGTCATTCACCTAGGCCCCTACTCGCTTCGCTCGTTCGGGTCTTTTTGCTTTCACTCTCCGAAAGCAAGCTTTCTCCGATCAAAAGCAAAAAGCCCCGTCCACTTCGTGGACGGGGCCATTGATTCTTCCATGCGGAGGAGGAGGGATTCGAACCCTCGGTGCCCTTGCGGGCACAACGGTTTTCGAGACCGCCCCATTCGACCGCTCTGGCACCCCTCCGAAAAGACTTCTAGCAAGCCTAATCGGCTCACACGAGTAATCTGGCCTGTTGCTCCGCATTAAGAACGGTCAGAATGAGCGGACAACATGTAAAACTAGGTTTGATTGCGAAGGCTGGCAACGTCTATCGCATCAAATTACGCGGAAGAAAGAAGGGTATACTCTTCGGGCCCGAGCAGAAATTTGCCTAGTTTTTAGCGCACATGCGCCGCCGCGACCATTTCAGCTATAAACGATTCACTGCCATTTGCCTCTAACGCGTTGCCCACCACTATGATAGAAGCGCCAGCCTTTACCCTTTCGCGAACCAATTCAGGAGTTGAAAGGCCTCCACCAACGGCAATTGGAGACTCGCAAGCGTGAGCCACGGCTTCAATCATGGCAACGGGAACGGGCTCTTTTGCCCCAGAACCGCCTTCCAGATACAGGAGCTTCATCCCCATCATCTCGGCAGCAAGTGCGGTTGCAGCTGCAATATCCGGTTTAGAGCGAGGTAGTGGTAGCGAGTTGTTTAGGTATTGTGCGGTCGTAAGAAGTCCCGACTCAACCAGCATATAAGCCGTCGGGATCGGTTCTATTCCCAACGCCTTTATGATTGACGCGACGTACACATGTCGACCAAAGAGCATATCGGCATTGCGGCCAGAAACCACTGACAGGTACAACACGGCATCCAGATGCCTGGAAATTTGATCCAACGAACCTGGGAAGCCTATAACAGGCAATTCCGAAGACATTTTAATCGTTTTAAAAACGTCCTCTATGTCAGGCGAACGCACCAACGATCCACCCACAAAAAAGGCATCTACTCCAGCTTTTTGAAACCTTTCAATTTTTTGCGGTAGGGCACCAATCGTCTCTTTATCGGGGTCTAATAACACCACAAAGGCAGCACCTCTTTCGGAGGCTACTTGCACGAGATGATTATAGGTGTCGCGTTTCACGATAGCAGCGATTTGACCATCGTGGGGGTGCTAGCGAGCGCCGCATCCAGCTTTTCAGGGTGTTTTCCACCCGCTGTAGCAAGCGTTGGACGGCCTCCGCCGCCGCCGCCGACTTCTTTCGCAATCAGTCCAACCAGCTTGCCCGCCTGTAATCCATGGTTCTTGACCAAATCCTCCGAAACGCTACACGCCAAGAATACTTTCTCAGCCGCTTCGTCTGCGGATCCGAGCACACAAACGTGCCCCGCACCTAGGCTTGCGTTCATATTAGCACAAATCTCCTGCAAGGCGCCGGAATCGGCCCCATCCAGCCTACCAACCACCAAGGTCACGGGTCCGACGACCACCGCCGATTGAGAAAAGGCCCTTGCTTTTTGCTCCAAAGAAGCCAATCGAAGAGCAATTGCCTCTTTTTCAAGGGCTTTGGACCGATCAATAAGGTCGGCAATTTCTTCGTCCGAGGGTCGTTGAAGCGTTCTGAATTGGTCCCGCACGCGACCCAGTTCTGCAAGCTCCGAATGGATGTGCGATAGTGCGTCCATGCCTGCAACAGCCTCAATCCGTCGAATTCCGGAAGCGACAGAACCCTCCGAAGTGAAACGAAATAGTCCTATTTCTCCCGTAGAAGCCACGTGAACACCACCACAAAGCTCAATCGAGAATGCCGGGTCAAACGTTATAACACGAACTCTCTCCCCATATTTTTCGCCAAAAAGGGCTGTAGCGCCGCGATCCAGAGCCTGTTTGATCGGAATATCCCGATCTTCTTGCTTTTGAATGTTCTTTTGGATCATCTCATTGACCCGGTTTTCAACCGCTAGCAAGTCCTCAGGCCCTACTTTTTCAAAATGAGAAAAGTCGAATCGAAGATGGGTCGGTGTCACCAGGGAGCCTTTTTGGCCCACGTGGCTGCCCAACCGCTCGCGGAGAGCGGCGTGCATAAGATGAGTTACCGAGTGATGCTTCACGATACGGTCCCTTCTACGCATGTCAACAGACGCTTGAACGTCTGAATCCGCATCAACCGGCAACCGATTGACCGTATGGACAATTCGTCCACCCCGCTTTTGCGTGTCCAAAACCCTAATCTCTTGTCCACCAATGAGTAAGACACCATGATCCCCGACCTGTCCACCACTTTCTGCGTAGAAAGGGGTTTTGTCGAGAATGATTTCAAACTGGGAGGTGTTGTCGGTGACTTGAACTTCGCGCATTTGGCGCACTTTTACACCCGAGTCCGAAGCAGAGTCATACCCGGTAAAATGCGAGTCTCCTCCTTTTGATACTTCGATCCACTCCTCGCCCTCTCCGTGCGCGGATTTAAACGATGTAGCGGCGCGCGCTTTATTCTTTTGCTGATCCATCAGCGACGTGTAGCGGGGCATATCAACCGAAAAACCCTGTTCACGCGCCATAAGCTGGGTTAGATCGACCGGAAACCCAAAAGTGTCGTGAAGCAAAAACGCGAACTCTCCCGGTAGCTGACCGGTTTTACCGACCTGTAAAAGGTCTGCAATCGATTCTTCCTTTGATACGGAGGATGCATAAGCCTTTTTCAACAGATCGACGATGTGACGATCCTTTTCAACCATTGACCTGACATCGCTGTCGCTTTTTCCAGCTTTTAGCTGTTCCAACACCGGGGTAACGGTGGAAAAATATTCAATCCCAGTGCCCAGCGTTTCAAGGAAGCTCTCTTCTTCGGCCTTAATAACTCGCTCGATGTAGGCCTGCCCTTTGATCAATTCCGGAAACTGATGCCCCATAAGGGCCACGATTTCCCCTACTTTTGAAAATAATATCGGTGAGCGGAATCCGAGCGTTTGATACCCGTAGCGCACAGCCCGGCGCAAAATGCGCCGAATAACGTAGCCGCGACCCGCATTTCCAGGCATCACGCCGTCCGCCACCGCAAAACTGATCGTTCTAAGGTGATCCGCAATAACGCGAAGCGCAATTTGAATCTTTTCGCCTTCCCCACCTGGCAATCTAAGGGCATCTTCATACGATCCTAAGGATGCCGACACGACTTCCTTCGCGACGGAATCCAGCAGCGGTAAAAACAAATCCGTATCGTAATTACTCGATTTGCCCTGCAATACGGCCACTACACGCTCGAATCCCATCCCTGTATCGACGTGCTGCGCCTTCAACGTTTGAAGAGAACCATCCTGCTGGGCGTTGTATTGGATAAAAACCAGGTTCCAAATCTCCATCACGCGGGGATCGTCTTGATTGACAAGGCTTTTGCCGGGCACTCTGGCTCGTTCTTCGTCTGAGCGAAGATCGACATGGATTTCAGAACAAGGCCCACACGGACCTGTATCTCCCATCATCCAGAAATTGTCCTTTGACCAACAATAGAGAATGTGTTCGGGGTTGATGGTGGTTTCTGAGCGCCAAAACGCGGCGGCTTCTTCATCCGCTTCGATGCCTAGTTTTTTATCCCCTTCATGAACGGTTGCATAAAGCCGCTGAGGATCGAGTCCCCATCGATTTACCAATAGCTCCCATGCCCACTGGATCGCTTCCTTTTTGAAATAGTCTCCGAAACTCCAGTTGCCCAACATCTCAAAAAAGGTGTGGTGATACGTGTCGTAACCCACTTCCTCAAGGTCATTGTGCTTTCCTGAAACCCGTAAACATTTTTGGGTATCGGCTGCTCGGACGTAGGAGCGCTCCCCTTCACCCAAGAAAACATCCTTGAACTGATTCATTCCCGCATTGGTGAAAAGCAGCGTCGGATCATTCCCAGGTACGATTGAGTCGCTAGGAACCACGGTATGACCCTTTTCTTGGAAGAATTCGAGAAACTCAGTTCTAATCTGGTTGGCTGTTTTCACGGAGTACAGGATTGGGAGCTTTTTAAAAGAGGTAAATACGTAAAAAGGCCGTTTTCACAGCAGAAAACGAACCTTCTTACCTTTTTTAGAATTCGGAATATACGGAATTAGTCGCAATCTAGACAGATAGGGCCCGTCTAGAAGCTGGAGCCAAAAAAGATGGCGTTGAAAAACAGACGTTGTGTGCCAAGCCAAAACGCTCGATGGTTGACCTCATTGGTAAAAGCAATCACGCGGCCTTGGCCTGACCTTACGGCGATGACGCCAACTGATTCTGGAAGTGAGGCTAATTTGGGTCCTGAAATGTAGCCACTTAATAATGGTTTATCTCCAAAAGTCCCAATCATCCCGCCCGTCGAGCCTTTGTATTCGTATAGCGTCGAACTATCATAAAATACGGGCAAATTAGGGTTTAAACCGTATCCCACGGGGTGAGAGGTGTCTAACTTCAATTCAAAAATGGACCCGGCAATGGCTTGTGCATCGCGGGCCTCATTCAGAAGATGATAGGGCAATTCCTTCCAAAGTGAATCTGGATCGCTCGATTTCGACTCCACAGAAATCAATCCGTTTTGATTGGCCCAAGACGTAGCACCAGAAAGTACAATCAGTGTCCCACCTGACTTCGTCCAGCTAGTTAAAGCGCTGGAAGTGGACTCCGAATAATTTCCACCCGGCAAAACGATTGTGTTGTATCGACTAAGATCGCCAGTAGCCAGCCTCGAAGGATCAACCATAGACACCGTAAGGCCAAAACGCTCCGAAACGGCGTGCCAGGCTTCTCCCGCTTGGCCAGAATTGGCTCCGGGACCTGCTACAATGGCAATTCTAGGCTGCGAAAGAATACTGGTGCTCCCTCCGCCAATATCAGGGCCGTCAGGTGTTATCCCTGAATGGACGGCCACAAACTGGACGTGATCTTCTGCAACCGCTTGGGCCACCGTTCGATGCACCAATTCCGATCGATCTTCCGAGGTCGGTGTGCTCCGAGAATGAACCGGAATGATGACCGTGCCGCGATCAAACCAAACTTTCGTTCCGTTCTGGATGATTGAAAACGGCTCGTTGGATAACCTGGCATCCAGTCCCGCTTCCAGAAATCGATTGAGAGCTCTGGGGGCGAACAACCGATTCCATTTCAACAAATAAGCGTGCCTCGCCTGGCCACCTGCGAGCTGACCCCCATCGAGCTCTACGCCCCCGAGCAATTCGCCTTGAATTCCGGCTAATCGTCCGTTATAGGATGCTAGATCGACGTCGAAAGCAAGGGGCAGTGTCCACGTAGAAACGTCGTAAAACAAAGAGTCTTCGTACTCTAATGTTCGCTCCGTGAAGGATTTAATCAGCCGATATTGGGATTGATCCACGGGAATCACGTACCCATTGCCGGCCTTGATGGTTTTTCCTCCCACTGAGACGTCAGACTTCAGTTCGTGAAAAGCCACACGATGACGTTGTAATAACTGGGCGAGCAGCTGAGACTTGGTTCGGTCGCGCTCCAAATCTAAAACCCATGCCGTTTGACCGCTTTTCTGGGCCATTGAGCGGGATTCCTTATAAAAATCCCGTTGATAGGTCAAAAGTTTTGTGCGTAAGGCCACGCCGGCCTGAAGGGTGGTAAGGGAAGTGGCGAACTGATTTCGGACTGTAAAAGCGTAGTGCAGTTCACCATCCCGCATTTCTGCACGCAGAGCGCGGGAAGAGGCTTGTTCAAATAAGATACCGACGGAACCGTTAATGTCTGGATACGCAGAGCCTTTGCCGTAGAAATAATCGTCAAAACCTTCTTCCGTGTAGTAGGAAGAGCCAATTGCATCGAGACCCGCAGCATGATACGTCGCGATCAATTCCGTCAGACGAATATTTTCCACTGGCGTGTTTGGGTGCTTCCGCGACGGAATTCCCGGTTGAAAAAAGAACGTCGAACTCCCACCCATTTCGTGGTGATCGGTTAAAATCTGAGGGCGCCAAGTTTGATATAGATTGATCCTACCTTTTGATTCGGGATGTTGTGCGACCATCCAATCCCTATTAAGATCAAACCAATAGTGATTGGTTCTCCCACCTGGCCAGGGCTCATTATGTTCAAGGTCTTGGGAATCGGTCGTGCCCGTGCTTCCGCGCATGGAGTTAACCCAATTGCCAAAACGTGCTCGGCCATCCGGGTTTAGCATAGGTTCGACGATCAAAATCGAATTTTCTAGCGCATTTTCGATCATTTCCCCTTGGGCCGCTGCTAAATAATACAAATATAAAATGGCGGCTTCTGTGCCCGAGGACTCGTTCCCATGGACGCTATAGCCCTGGTATAACACGGCGGGCATCTTGGCAATGTCAGCATCGCTTACTTGATCGGGAAACTCCGAAAGCAGGTCATGTTGCGCCCGAATTGCATCGAGCCGAGCATGATTGGCTGGGGTGGTCACAATGGCGTGAATCAGCGATTGGCCTTCGTACGACTCGGCGTGCTTATAAACGACCACGCGGTCGCTCACCGCTGCAACTGCTCTGTAATAAGCCTCCACTTGATAAGGCAACGTATGCCTGCTTCCAATGACATGTCCAATGACCGACTCCGGTGTCGGAATCGTAGGATCGAACGAATCTACGCCCTCGAGCGGCATGTCCATCAGAAAGGGAAGCCGCTGCGCCGCAGCAGAACCAGGGCCCGCGATAATAGAAATGACAATAACAAGTACGCGTAACGCTTTAACAGACATAGACTTAGCTCCTTGTTTCAAATTAAGCTTTGTACAAATATGCGAGTTCGACTAAGCGGCCTCCTTCGGGCGTCGCTGCTGCGAAGGTACCATTTCCGCCTAAGATCTCCGCTCCACCCACTTCCCCTTTGATGTTGAGGGCGTAAAACTGAACGTTGAAATTAGGACGTCCTTTGGCATCCAAAAGCCGCGCTAGTTTGGTGTGGTCGGCAATTCGCTGGCATGCAAAGAGGCAAGCGGCTTCCGGAGAATCCCCCGCTCGCATTCGCTCAACAATCAGGAAACTGGCCAAATTCTCGATATTGGCTTCCCCTCGTCCGGTCGAGCCGGCCGCTCCAACCGTGTTGTCGCAGTACAAGCCGGCGCCAATAATCGGTGAATCCCCGATGCGTCCGGGCACTTTGAAGGCCATTCCGGATGTAGTTGTTACGCAGGAAATGTTGCCTGCGAGGTCGATGGCAGAGCAGTGAATGGTACCCCAGTGGCGTTTGATCGGGGCAGCGATCTCTCCAATTCCCGTCGATTCCGGTTTGTGTTTTGGCAAATAGTCGTCTTGCGTTGACATGTTTTCACGCCAGTTAACCCATTCAAGGCGAGCTTTTTCAGTCAGCAAGTTTTCGATGGGAAAGCCGTGCATAACGGCAAAATCTTGTGCACCCTTGCCCACTAAATTGACGTGATCCGTTCTTTCAAGGACCAATTTCGCCACTTTGGAAGGATATTTTATGCCCTCAATGCATCCAACAGATCCTGCTCGACAGGTTGGACCATGCATAACGGCCGCATCTAGTTGGACCACTCCGAGCGCATTGGGAAGACCTCCATAGCCAACACTGGTATCCTCGGGGTCCTCTTCCACCAAATTGACGCCAGCGACAACCGCGTCCAAGGCGTCCGCGCCCGCCCCGATCAACTCGATAGCCTTGAGGACCGTCTGCTGTCCATTTCGGCTGGAAATGGCAATGGGTCCGGCAAATACCCGGGGCCTGGCCTTTGGCGTCGACGCTCCCATTACCCTGGGCGCAACTCCAAATGAAGCCGCTACTCCGACTAGAGCACTCGTTTTCAAAAAGTCTCTTCTTGAAGAAGGAAAGGTCGGTTGGTCGATATCGTTCATCTTTCTGGGCAACATTAGGTGTGCAATTGTGAGTACCTTAACCTACAATGGATCCTCGATCAACACAACAGAAAAGATTGAAAATCGACAGGCAATGAGGGATATTGGCAAGCTGCATATCATCACAGATTTTGCATTTCAGCAAGACTATTCTCACGCAGAGCTCGCTCGACTCGCTATTTTAGGAGGGGCAGATACGATTCAGTTCCGTCAAAAACACGGCAGTTTCAGGGATATTCTTGCGTCGGCTATCGAGGTTCAGCGAGTTTGTAAAGAGCACTCAATCACGCTCATTATCAACGATCGCATCGATATTGCCCTGGCCGTTGGAGCGGCTGGCGTCCATTTGGGGCAATTGGATATGCCGGCGGTATTGGCACGACAGATTTTGGGTCCCAACGCCATTATCGGCATCACGGCACCAACCCTAGGGCTGGCCCTAAAAGCGCATGAAGACGGCGCCAACTATGTTGGATTTGGGCCCGTGTATCCGACCAAGTCCAAATCAAACCCCATTGCCGTCCAAGGAATCCATACACTCAAACTGTTTTGTCAGGGCTCTCCGTTACCTGTTATAGCCATCGCAGGAATCACGCCTCAGCGAACACCAGAAGTCCTTGATGCGGGAGCACACGGGATTGCCGTTATGACGGCTGTATCTTTAGCTAGCCAGCCGGCCCTGGAAGTTCGTAGTTTTGTTCAGGCTATCGAAGAGAAACCTCAAACTCAGCTTTTTGCCAGGACAAATTAGGTTTCCCCCTCTAGTTTGGCCATGCGCAGATCGGTAAGTTGTTCTATTAAGCAAATTCAATCGGGTTTATCATGTCTCAAGCGGTGCTTTCACGCCTATCCAACTTAAAATCCAACCTAAAATCGCATAATTTGGATGGCGTTTTACTCAACGCGGGCTCGTCCCTCCCTTATTTGAGCGGACTGCATTTTCACATGAGTGAGCGCCCTGTTGTTATGGCAATTTCTTCGGCGTCTGGGGAGGCGATTATCCATCCGGAGCTTGAAAGTCAAAAACTCAACCATTGCCCGTTTCCAATTGAGTCGTTTCCTTATTCGGAAGACGTTTCTTCTTGGCAAAAGACTTTTTCTGCCGGACTGGATAGTCTCAGACGGATGGGCCCGAAGAGAATAGGCATCGAGCCGCGTAGCTTACGCGTTCTAGAACTACGGTTTATTGAATCGGCCCTGCCGGGTGTCGAGTTGGTTTCTTGTGAAGCCCTGATCGCGTCGCTTCGCATGCGAAAGGACCAGGAAGAGCTAAGCCTAATGCGTAAAGCGGTTGATATCGCCCAAAAAGCGCTTCTCGCAACGCTTCCATCTGTAAAAGTGGGCGTTTCCGAGAAAGAAATGGCAGCTCTTTTGATTCAACATTTGCTGGGATTTGGATCTGGCGGCGAACTTCCGTTCCAGCCTATTATCGCTTTTGGTGCTAATTCTGCCAACCCACACGCCGTCCCAACGGATTATCGCGCCAAATCCGGCGATATGATTTTGTTTGATTGGGGCGCCAACGTCGATGATTATTTTTCAGACTTGACGAGGACGTTTGCCCTCGGAGACCCTGGAGATGAACTGCGTAAGGCTTACGCGGCCGTTCAGGCAGGCAATGAGGCCGGCCGCATGGCCGCAAAACCTGGAATTGAAGCTGGAAAGGTAGATGACGCAACGAGAGGCGAGATTCGCAAGGCGGGATTAGCGGCTTTCTTTACGCATCGGACAGGACATGGTCTGGGACTTGAAGTTCACGAGGAGCCCTATATACGGAGCGGAAATGACGCCATTCTGGATGTCGGAATGACGTTTACCATTGAACCCGGTGTCTATCTTAACGGAAAGGGTGGTATTCGAATCGAAGACGATATGGTTATAACCACCCATGGATGCGAAAGCTTGAGTACGTTGCCTAGAGACCTACAAATACTGCCGGAATGAGTCTTTCACACCGAGCATTGGCGTTAGCCGCGACATCCGAAGATCTGGGATGGCTAAAAGAGCACATGGAGGCTCTTTCGGTGTTTAATATTGAAATTATTTTCGGCACTGACCTGTCGCGCCTCGAATTGTTAGATTCCAATGTCGTCATTCTCGATTCCAGTATTGGATTAGACGGCATCCATACCTTCTTGGCCGACGCCCACTTCTCAAATCCCCATTTGCCTATCGTAGTCAGCGTCGCTGAAAGCCAAATGGCTGAAATGGATCACCTGATCCGGTATGGCGCCCAGGACTTTATTTTAAAAGACGTCGATAAGCCGGCCGCCATTCGTCGTTCTATCGTCAACGCGATCGATCGTGCGGCTGCGCTCAAGGTTTCCGCTCAAGCAGAAGCTCAAATTCGTACCCTTGTCGAAAGTCTGTCCGATGGGATCTTAATTGTTGATTCTGCAGGAATCGTGCTTTACGGCAATCCCATCATTGAAGAATTGCTTGGGCGGCCACTAGACCAACTCTACGGCCTTCAAACTCCGTTTCAGGTTACAGGGCAGGCGTACGAAAATCTTTTCTGGGAGCGAGCCAATCAACCCCCAATAACTCTTTCGGTCCATTCCTCTTCCATTCGATGGGACGGCTTGGATGCCGTTCTTCTTACGTTTCGGGATGTGACGATTGAACAAGCATCGTACGAGATGCTCAAGCTGGCCAAAAAGACTGCGGAGAAGGCCGGCGCCATGAAATCGACTTTTTTGGCCCATATGAGCCACGAACTACGATTGCCGCTAGCAAGTATCATTGGGTTTGCTCAGCTCATTGAAGAAGGCGAAACAAATAAAGATTTTAAAGAATTTGCCCATCTAATTGAGGAAAGCGGTCATCGGCTTCTTGAAACCATCAATTCCGTTCTGGAAGCGGCCCGGCTTGAGCAACACACCTTACTTCCCACTATTAGTAATATCGACCTTGCTACCATGATCCCATCGGTTATTAAAAGGCTACAACCTCTTGTGAGACAACCGAGTGTGGCCATTTCTTCATTTGGTCCTCCCTCCCTCCCCGTATTAGGTGATCGGAATTTTACTGAGCGAATCTTAACCAACCTAATTGGAAATGCAGCCAAGTTCACCACCGAAGGGCGTATTCATGTTAGCTGGGAAAAGTCAGAGACGGAAGCGATTGTAAAAGTGATAGACACCGGCATTGGGATCGATTCCGCGTTCCTTTCGGAGGCGTTTGAGCCTTTCACTCAGGAAAGCTCAGGATCGGGCCGCAATTATGAAGGAACCGGCCTCGGACTCGCTATCTCCAAAAAATTAGTTGAGACCATGAACGGAAGCATCTCCGTTCAAAGTAAAAAAAATGAGGGAGCTACTTTCATTTTTACTCTTCCATTGGCGCCATAAACCAGCAGAAATCGTGATATCCGAACCAAATCAACTATTCGCGCTGCTTGCCTCCGTTTTAGCCCTTCTTTTTTGGTTGAGCACGTACAAGCGCCTCAACATATTTTTCAAGTTCCTCCCTCCCGTTATTTGGGCTTATTTCATCCCCATGTTTATGACGACGGGCGGCATAACGCCCTCATCATCCCCCGTCTACAAGTGGATGGCAGACTACTTACTGCCCCTCTCTCTTTTTCTGTTGATGCTGACTGTTGATCTTCCGTCCATCTTAAAATTGGGCAAAAAGGCCATTTTTATGATGTTAGCGGGTACTTTAGGAGTCGTGATTGGGGGACCTATAGCATATTTGATTTTCAAGTCATTTCTCCCACCCGATGCGTGGAAGGGATTTGCAACCCTTTCCGGAAGCTGGATTGGGGGAACGGCAAATCTCGTTGCTATACAAAAGAGTGTAGGGGCGCCGGATTCGGTCGTAGGGCCAATTATTGTAGTGGATACGGTCGTGGGGTATGGTTGGATGGGAATTCTCATCTTTCTGAGCACGTTTCAAGCCAAATTTGATAAGTGGGCTAAAGCGGACAACAGCGCTATCGAACAGGCTAATGCACGACTATCCGAAATGGACACGGTTCGAAGGCCAACCACGCTCAATGACATTATTTACATTTTGGGATTGGGGTTAGGGGCTACAGCTATTGCCATCGCCGTCGGGCGAGGCCTTCCTCCGCTCGGGGACCCTGTAATTATTAGTTCGACCACCTGGACGATCTTGATCGTAGTAACAATTGGCCTGGCACTCTCTTTTACGCCTCTTCAAAAACTCGAACAGGTAGGAGCTTCCCGAATCGGGTTTTTAGCCCTGTTTTTGCTCATCACATCGATTGGGGCCCAGGCTAACCTAGTCGCGGTCTTAGACGCTCCCCTTTATTTTGCCGCAGGAATCGTGTGGATCTCCATACATATTTCCATTCTGATGATCGTAGCAAAATGGCTCAAGGCACCTCTGTTTTATGTGGCTACGGGTAGCATGGCAAATATTGGCGGTGCGGCAAGCGCGCCTATTGTCGCTAGCGTGTATCACCCAGCCATGGCCCCCGTTGGGCTATTAATGGGCGTTTCAGGGTATTTCCTAGGAATCTATGCGGCATTAGGGTGCGCCTGGATTCTGAGCCAATTGGCAATGTAAGTCTGCTTTGAATCTTGCCGTTCTAAGCCAGACCACCAGGCTGATAGAATTTCGGATTTTAGATGACCCTGGGCGGCCGAACCAGGACCTATTTCAGAGCGATTTTTTGACTTAACGCTTCAGCTTCGTCCACTAATTGGCCGATCGCTGCCACCCCCCCGGCCCAAAACTTCGGATCCTTTAGATCAACACCCAATTTTCCGACCAAGACGTGCGGCCAGTCCGATCCTCCCGCGGACAGCAGTTCCAGATAGGATTCGGCGAAGGCATCGCCCATCGCTTCATATTTGGCGTAGAGAGCCAAAACCAACAGTTCGCCAAAAGCATACGCATAGACGTAACCTGGCGTATGCAAAAAGTGCGGGATATAACTCCACCACCACCGGTAATTTTCTGTCAGTGTGACGCTACCCCCAAACATGGGAGTTTGCGTTTGTACCCAGGCTTCCGAAAATTCTTCAGCTGAGAGCTCCCCTTTCTCCCTCCTCATGGTATGAATTTGCTCTTCAAACCGATTCATGGATACCTGGCGGAATACCGTCGCAATCGTGTCGTCGATCTTACCCATGAGCATGGCCAATCGATTTTCATCATTGGTTTCTGCTTTCATCAAACGCTGAAAAACCAGCATTTCACCAAAAACAGAAGCGGTTTCCGCGGTTGTTAGCGGCGTATCAGCGTGAAAAATGCCTTGTTTGCGGGAGAGATATTGATGGATACCATGTCCTAGCTCATGAGCCAAAGTCTGAACGTCCCGAATCTTGCCGGTGTAATTAACCATGATATATGGATGGGCACTAGGAACGGCGCCGTGACTAAAGGCTCCTCCCCGTTTTGCCGGCGCTAATGCAGCATCTATCCAGTTCTCGTCAAAAAACTTTTGAGCGATTTCCCCCATCTGAGGATGAAACTGATAGTAGGCAGCTAAAACCATCTCTTTTGCCTCTTCCCAGCTAATCTGACGATCCGCCTCTCCGATCGGCGCGTACCGATCATATTCAAACATCTCATCCAGTTTCAGGAGCTGTTTTTTGATTGAATAGAAACGGGAAACATGTTTATATCCTTCTTGCACGGCGCTGATGAGCGCTTCGACGTCTGCGTCGGCCACTTCGTTTGATTGATTGCGCGAAGAAATCCACGACGGATATTTCCTTAGACGGTCATCGAGGGCTTTATCAGCCAAAATGGTGTTGAAAACGAATGTTAGTGGGCGGACTGCCCCTTTTAGCCCGTGGGTGAACGCGTCGGCAGCTTCTTTTCGAATGGCTCGGTCTCCGTCGTGAAGCCGCGCGAGGATCTGTTGCTGTGTTAATTTTTCACCCGAGACATCAAACATCAAATCTCCCAATGTCTCATCAAAAAACCGATTCCAGGCGGATCTACCCGTGTTGTGTTTTTCGACCATCACGCGCTCTTCAGGCTCCGACAACAAGTGTTGTTTGCCTAAAGCCAATACTTCCAAATAGTGGCTGAACGGCTTCATTTCTGGCAATTGCAGAATCGATTCAACCTTTTCTTCATCAAGCAAAGTCCACTCAAGATCGAAAAAGAGCAGTTTGGTAGAAACTTCTGTGTAGGCTTCTTTCACTTTTTGAAGGAGAGCCCCGCGCTTGGGATCAGAGGTGTCGGTAGACCAATTGAGGTATGCGTACGTGTAGGCGCGTCCTATGGTGTCCTGAACGCTTCCTAATTCACTCATAACTACTGCAAACTGAGCGTTTTGAATCAAATCTACTTTTCCTCTAAAGCTGGAGGAAAACCGTGTAGCTTCCGAAATACAGGACTCCAATGCGTCCAGCAACGCTTTTTCGGATGTAAAAAGATCAGATAAGTCCCAAAGAATAAACTCAGCCCCGGTTTTAGGATCGGAAATGGACCTTTTCGAAAGAGAATTGGAGGACGCCATAAATGCGGTTTGATAATGGGTTTAGAAGAAAACTTAGGCCGGTCTTGTAGTTGGTTCGGCCTTCCAACTGAAATTCTTGGGCTTGCAGAGAACCCATTAACCCTGAAAAGGGTTCGACTGTCCAGACGCTTATCCAATTCGTAAGCGACGATCGATCTATTTAGACAATCTTTTTTGGAATTCTTTCATGAAGTCAACGATACTCGTCCTTTTGGTTTTTTCCTTTGCCTGGATTGGTTGCCAAAAGGACTCCGCAACGAGAGAGTTACTTCCGGGTGAGACGAGACTCGACACCCCGATTCCTACCTTTAACGAACCCACTTTGGCGGGGGACTCTCTCGCATCGTCCGACCTAAAGGGACAAATTACAGTCGTCAATTTCTGGGCTACCTGGTGCGGACCATGTGTAATTGAAATCCCAGAATTCGTTGCGCTGCAAGAGGAATGGAAGGATCGCCCATTTCAGTTCATAGGCGTTTCAATGGATGAAGCCGGATTTGAGTCCATCGAAACGTTTGTAGCTGACTTTCACATGAACTACCCCCAAATAATGGACACGGGAGAATTAGCAGACTCCTTTGGAGGCGTTTGGGCTCTCCCTACCACTTTTGTTATCGATCAAAACGGAACCGTCCTTTCGAGTTATCTCGGTCTTTTTCCGCTCGCAACCCTACGAGATGAACTAGACGAAATGGTTAAAGCGATCGAAACCAACTAGACGGTTTTTGAGCTCGGCGTGTACGTCCCGACGGTCATGCAATCTTCAACAAAGTAGGTCTTCGCAACGTGCCTTATCTGCTCGGCCGAGACGCCCTCCGCCATTTCCAGAAACCGGGTGTACAGTTTCCAGTCCCCTGCTGCGATTGCTTCGTTGAGCTCCGATGCCAGGGAAAACGATCCATCTCGGGCATATAGGGTCTGAGCTTGCAGTTTTTTAACAGCCCTTATCAGCTCCTCCTGGGTAACGAGCTGCTCTTTTAACTCCGTTACTACTGTTTCAAAAATTTTCTCGACTTCGATCAAAGATTCTTCCTTAGCAGACATTGCCACTAAACTAAAGAGACCCGGATCCCGAAAAGACGAGGCACTGGCTGACTGCGTGGTGCACAGGCCGGAATCCACCAAGAGCTGAGCCAATCGACTTGATTTTCCAGTCGATAAAATCATCGAAAGTACTTGCAGCGCAGGGATATCCTGGTGCTGGGCTTCAGGAATTTTATAGGCTACTAGAATGGTCGGCATCCCCCCCGTCATCCGAATCGAAATAGTTCGCTTTCCCCTTTGTTCTGGTTCCAAACCGTCGAAATCTTTGATTGGAATTTCCGTCCGCGGAATAGGTCCAAACGCTTTCCTGATTTGGGCCATGACCATTTTGGCATCAAATCCACCGATTACGGAAATAGTCGCATTGTTAGGCCAGTAATAGCGGTCGTAAAAAGAACGGAGTCCTTCCGGCGTTACCTCCTCGATATCTTTACGCCATCCAATGGTGGGGTGATGGTATGGGTGAGCGACAAAGGCGGCCGACCAAACGGAATGGTATAGTTTCCGCATCGGCTCATTTTCGCCCCGATCGAACTCATTCAGTATGACGGTTCGCTCGCTGTTTACTTCAACCGGGTCTAAGAGTAGCCCTCGCATTCGGTCCGCTTCGATGTCTACCGCCAATTCCAAATGTTCGGAAGGAAGCATCTCGTAGTAATTGGTCCGATCATTCCACGTCGTAGCATTGACGCGGGCTCCCTTTGCCTGCAAGACGTTGAAAATGGTCATTCCCGACTTTTTTGAGTACTTTTTTGTCCCTTTAAACATCATGTGCTCGAGGAAGTGGGTCGCACCCGTTTCCCCCAACGTTTCGTCACGACTTCCCACTTTATACGTAATCATAAAAGTCGATACCGGGGCGGCTCCGGATGGCGCCAAAAGGACTTCGAGTCCATTCGATTCCAAACGATAGGAATCGATTCCCCCTTCGCTTTCGAGGGCATTAAAACCGGGATATTCTGCTACTATCACTGTATCTGGGTCCGTTTTGAATCTAAAAGTTTAGTGCGCTTCCAACCAGTTGTTTCCGACATCCATCGAAACTTCCACGGGAATCTGGAGCGGCAGCGCCCCTACCATTTCCTCGCGGACCAGCGTCTTCATTTGCTCCAGTTCAGCAGGCACGACTTCGAATACCAATTCGTCATGGACCTGCAATAACATCTGACTTTTCAACCCTTCCCGTTTAATCCGCTTTTGGATGGCGATCATGGCCAATTTAATCATATCTGCCTGAGTACCTTGAATTGGCATATTTACGGACACTCGCTCTGCAAAAGCCCTAACGGTTCGATTCTGGGCATTGATATCAGGAATGTATCGTTTACGCCCGAGCATAGTCTCAGCATAACCGGTCGCTTGGGCCTTTTCTATTTGATGGTTGATGAAAGAGGACACCGCTGGAAAACTACGGTTGTATCCGTCGATGAGCTCCTGAGATTCGGTTCTTGAGCATCTTAGCCGGGTTGCCAATCCAAACGCTGAAATGCCGTACGGGATACCGTAGTTCACTTCTTTGGCCTTGTTGCGCTGTTCTCTGGTTACCTCGGAAACGTCAACGCCGAATACCTTTGCGGCCGTCGCTGTATGAATATCGACCCCGTCTCGATAGGCTTGCTTTAGGGCTTCGTCGCCACTTAGAGAAGCTAAAATGCGCAATTCAATCTGAGCGTAGTCTGCTGACATCAAAACGCAGCCTTGTTTAGCCACAAATGCTTTTCGAACCTCTCGGCCCCGTTCCGTTCGGATGGGAATGTTCTGGAGATTGGGGTTGTTGCTGGCCAAACGCCCCGTCGCGGCGGTCGTTTGGCTATACGACGTATGGATTCGATGGGTGATCGGATGTACCAAATTTCCCAGTGAGTCGATGTACGTTGATTTCAACTTAGCTAACTCCCTCCAGTCCAGGATCATTCCCGGCAACGCGTGCTCCGTGGCGAGCTCTTGCAAGTCGGATTCTTTGGTAGATGGCTTACCCGTCGAGGTCTTTGAAATCACACGAAGACCGAGCTTATCGTACAAGATTACCCCAATTTGGGCGGGCGATCCAATATTAAATTCATCTCCAGCCACTTCGTAAATCTGGCGCTCCAGAACGTCTAAATCTTCTGTCGTTTTGACCGAAAGGTCTATTAAAACCGAAGTATCTAAGGCAATTCCAGCCAATTCCATTTCCGAAAGAACTTCGACGAGCGGAAATTCGATGTCATACGCGACCTTGGCTACCTCCCGCTCTAGCAACATAGGCTCAAACACATTGGCCAGTCTAAGCGCGATGTCAGCGTCTTCGCAGGCGTATGGCGAAATGTCCGATGGGGCCACTTCCCGCATGGATATTTGTGTTTTTCCCGACCCAATGAGCGAAGAAATTGGAATGGTCTCGTAGTTCAGATACCGTTTGGCCAATGCGTCCAAATTGTGCGCTTCTTCAGGAGCTATCAGGTAATGGGCTACCATGGTGTCAAAGACAGGGCCGGCCACTTTTACTCCGTGATGGGCCATCACAATCCAGTCATACTTAACGTTTTGGCCGATTTTAAGTGCGGGACCTTCTAAAATAGGTCTGACCAGATCCAAAACGGCTTCCGTAGACGTCCCGTCCGGCATGGGCGTGGGGATATAAAAGGCTTCTCCCGGTTTAACACTTAATGACAGCCCAACCATAGACGCGATTTGAGGGTCCACAGAGGTCGTCTCCGTGTCGAAACTAATCCGATCATGTTCCAGGACGTACTTCACGACTTCGCGCAATTTCTCGGGTGATGTAACGAAGGTATACTCGACGTTTTCAGCCCGGTAAGAATCGAAGTTACCAGCGCCAAATAGGTCACTGGAATCCGCCTCCGCTGTTTCTAGCCCTGAAACCGGTGCCTTCTTGACGTCAGATTTTTGGACCAACGGCGCAAAAAAGCCGGCATTTGCCGCGTGTTTAGGTCCCAAAACGCGCTCCGCCCGATCGAAAAGCCTGGAAAACTCTAGTTCGTCAAAAAGCTGCTTAATGTGTCCGAGGTCCGGTGCGCTACAAATAAAATCATTCCATCCAAGGCTCAGTTCGACATCCGTCTTGATCGTTACGAGACGTTTAGAGAGCCGGGCCATATCGGCTTCATTTGTCAATCCCTCGTGGGCTCTTTTCCCTTTTACTTCGTGGGCATGGTCCAAAAGATTTTCGAGCGTCCCATACTCCTGAATTAAAGCTATTGCCGTTTTTTCGCCAATTCCTTTAACACCCGGGACGTTGTCCGCGGCGTCTCCCATCAGAGCCAAGATGTCGATAAACTGGATGGGGTTTAGTCCAAATTTCTCTTTGAAGGATGATTCCGTGATAGGGTCGAACTCTTCTCCCCGATAAGCGGGCCGAAATTGCTCTACGTCTTTGCTAAGTAACTGCTGAAAATCCTTGTCCGGGGAAACGATAACTGCATGGGCCCCATCGCGTTCCGCTTGTTTTGCCAACGTCCCAATAACGTCATCTGCCTCTACGCCTTCGACCTCCACCACCGGGATATCCATGGCTTTCACAATACGTTTGATATGGGGCAGGTTGGCTATTAGCTCTTCCGGCGGCGGATCTCGATGGCCTTTGTAGTCCTCATACATTTCATCCCGAAAGGTCCCACCGTCTCCCATAACATCAAACACAACGGCGATATGATCGATTCCACGATCCTCAATTAATTTGATCAGCGCTGAAATAAACCCATACGTGGCGCTGGTGTTGAATCCTTTGGAATTTATAAGAGGTCGGTTGATAAAAATAAAATGTGCCCGATAGGCCAGCGCCATGGCATCGAGCAGATAAAGCGTGTTTTTAGACGTACTCATTCAGTTGATTTGGTTTGCTGCAAACTATGAATCAGCGACCGGAGACGGAACCCTTAGAGCGATCGATCTTACACGGGATGGATTTTTTCTTGAGTATCTTCAAATTGTTCGACATGGATTTAAGACGACTACAAAACGTGTTGGTGACCGGTGGAGCCGGATTTATTGGCTCCAACTATCTGAATCGTGTGGTGAAGTCCCATCCTGAGGTACATTTTGTCAATGTTGATGCGCTTACGTATGCCGGAAATCTGGAAAACTTATCTGAGATTTCAGGGCGCTCGAACTACTCGTTTGAGCTCGGAAATATCACCGATTTGGGATTTATCGAGTCGATTTTTAAAAAGTACCCGATCGATGCTGTGGTTCATTTCGCTGCTGAATCCCATGTCGATCGTTCCATTCTCGACCCAACCGCGTTTGTAAAGACCAATGTGGATGGGACCTTGGTTCTTCTTCAAGTTGCAAAAACGGCCTGGAAAGAGGGAAAAGGCTTTTTTCACCACGTATCGACGGACGAGGTTTTTGGTTCGTTGGGCCATTCGGGTGTGTTCACCCTAGACTCTCCGTATGCTCCGAGATCACCTTATGCGGCTTCAAAAGCTTCTGCCGACCACTTGGTGAGAAGTTTTGGAACGACCTACGGATTTCCGTTTGTGATTACGAATACGAGCAATAACTACGGACCCTACCAGTTTCCAGAAAAGCTCATCCCGCTTGTGTTAAATAATGCGCGTACTCGAAAACCCATTCCGATTTACGGTAAGGGCGAAAACGTCCGGGATTGGCTCTACGTAGAGGATCATTGTGAAGCGCTTGAAAAAGTGTTGACCCGCGGACAGGTAGGACAAACGTATTTGATAGGCGGATCCGAGGAATCCAGTAATCTGGACTTGGTAGAATCTCTTTTGGAAGTTTTTGACGATATTTCTGGCCATTCCACCGGCCACAGTGCCGAATTGATTACCTTCGTCCAAGACCGCGCCGGACACGATTTCAGATACGCAATCGACTCCTCTTTTGCACAAAAAGAGTTGGATTGGAGGCCCCGACACACGTTAAGGGACGGACTAAAAAAGACAGTCACCTGGTACCTGGAGCATCCTGACTGGCTTTCCAATATCTTGAACGAGTCCTACCGCACATATTATCAAACTCAATACGTCAATCGTTGACCTGTCCACCCCGGACTCGTCGAATGATCCACTGATAGAGGGCATTCATGAAGGGAGTTGTATTAGCTGGAGGAACTGGAAGTCGCCTTTATCCCCTGACCCGCGTAACGAACAAACATCTGTTGCCGGTTGGAAGATACCCGATGATCTTTCACCCGCTTATGCGCCTAAGGCGAGCTGGTGTTAAAGAGATTGTGATCGTGACCAGTCCTGAACACATGGGGGACGTGGTAAATTTACTTGGAAGCGGCTCCCGACTGGGACTTGACCTTACGTACCGAGTCCAGGACGAACCAGGTGGAATTGCTCAGGCGCTATCACTCTGTGAGAACTTCGTAGGCGGAGAGCCTTTTGTGGTTGTGTTGGGAGACAACGTGTTAGGATCGGACATCGGACACGAAGTCGAGGCGTTTAAGGCTCAATTAGCATCCGGAGGTAGCGGAGCTAGGGTTCTATTAAAGAAGGTTCATGACCCTGAGCGCTATGGGGTACCCGAATTCGAAGGAGACCGCATTGTTCGAGTCATCGAAAAACCGTCTGTTCCACCGTCTTCTTTCTCCGTGGTTGGCATCTACTTTTACGATGCGTCCGTGTTTTCTTTTATCAACCGACTCAAACCCTCTGAACGCGGCGAGTTAGAAATCAGCGATGTCAGCAACATGTACGCTGACCAAGGCACCCTGACCCACGGCATTTTGACGTCTTGGTGGGGTGATGCAGGCACATTTGACGGCTTAGAAGAGGCTGGAAAACTGGCCAGGGACTTGTTTTACGAAGAACTAGGTAGCGAGGGCGCCCGATGATTTGGAAAGAGGGCCACATCGAGGGCGTTTTAATTGAACCATTCAAAAGTTTTTCGGATGATCGGGGTTGGCTGGCGGAGCTATTTCGTTCAGATGATCTGTCTGGAGACGATTTCCCAGCCATGGGATATATTTCCGGTACCCTTGCAGGCAAACAACGCGGTCCCCACGAACACGTTTATCAAAGCGACCGCTTCGGCTTTTTTCATGGTCACTATCGTTTATTCCTCTGGGATGCGCGCAAAGGGTCTACTTCCGAAGGAGTACGCTGCGTTTTAGACGTTGGCCTTGCCCACTCGGTTGTCGTGACCATCCCTCCCGGTGTGGTGCACGCATATGTCAACGCTGGCAGCGAAGATGCTTTTGTGCTGAATTTCCCCAATAAATTGTATGCCGGTTTAAACCGTAAGGAGTCCGTGGATGAAATTCGACACGAAGACCTTGAAAATTCTCCATACACCCTAGACTGATAATTAAAATGGTTCTCGTTCTCTTTGATATTGACGGTACGCTCATCACATCAGGAGGAACGGGTCGGAAAGCCATCGCCAAAGCGCTTTCCGAGTTTTGTGGTGTTGAAATTGATATGTCCAAAGTGGCCCTTGGAGGGCGCACAGATCCAGCCATCGTCAGGGATTGTCTCCGCCTAGGTGGGTTTTCAGAGCAAGAAATTCCAAGGCTCATTCCCGATTGCCTTGCAATCTATGCGGATGAGCTTGAGCGAGCGATCCGACCAGAACACGTAACCTTATTGCCAGGGGTCCAAACGCTTCTCGATCAGTTATCGCTGCACTCGGATTACTCGTTGGGGCTCATAACGGGCAATTTGAAGAACACGGCCTATATGAAGCTAGGGGCGGGTCAAATATCGTCCTACTTTCCCTGCGGAGGATTTGGAAGTGATCACGAAGATCGAAATATGCTCCCGCGTTTCGCCAGAGATCGTGCAAATACGCATTATGAGCGTACTTTTAGCCCCATCAAAACCATCGTAATTGGCGATACCCAACACGATGTTAGTTGCTCGAGGCACTTTGGAGCATGGGCATTGGCCGTTTCCACGGGGATGTGCTCGTATGAGCTTCTGGCCTCTTGTGAACCTGATCTCTTAGTCACTGACTTAAGCAAAACAGAACTCATCTGGCCCTTTTTCGAAAGCGTATTGGACGCTTAGACCGGGCAGTCAACTCGTTCATTTCACGTCGACCGAAAGCTGGTGTTCGGCGGCCACACGGTGAAAAATCATTCTCGACGTTCTTTCCACGATATCATAAACGTGGTCAAAGCCTTCTTTTCCACCGTAGTAAGGATCTGGAACCTGGTAGTCTTCAGGATGGGGATCAAACTCTCGGAAGAGTCGGACTTTGGAAGCATACTTATGGCCAGGATCCAATGAAAGCATGTCTCTTAGATTGGATTTGTCCATGGCAAAGATGTAATCAAAGCTCGATAAATCCGAAGCTTCGAATTGACGCCCTTTTAGTTGGTCTATTTGGAGCCCATATTTTCGAGCGGTATGGCACATTCGCTCGTCCGGCGCCGACCCAATATGCCAGCCACTCGTCCCGGCGGAATCAACCGTTATCCGATCATTTTGTCCATGTTCTTCGACAATTGAGCGGAAAACGCCTTCCGCCAACGGACTTCGACAAATATTTCCAAGACAAACAAATAGCACTCGGATAGAACTCAAGCATGCCCTCCTAACGTCCTGCGAACCATCCACGTATTCGCCATCTTAAAGATGGCGATTACTATTCCCCATTGGACGAGCAGGGTCATCACGCTATATGGATCCAGTGGGTTAAACCAAGACTCCGGTGCATAAACAGTTGCCGATAGCCAAAACCACCATCCTAAAAGTGCGACGGCTTGGAGCGGAATGACGTATTTGAGCATCAGATCCCAAACAGGTCCGGCATTCCAATCACCCACAGTACCGTCAATGGCATCTTTTCGGAAGGCTGTTACGCCATATTTGTTGATGGAAAAGGCAATAAAAGCACCTGAGATCATGAGTGCTACGCCCCAAACGAAGTCTTGATTACCGAAAAAAGTTAGGTTAATCGCGGACGGAATACCCATCAAAAAAGAAACGGAGCAAACGGCAACTACGGCGTTTCTGCGGGCTATGCCCATATCAACAAAAATACGCGTGGTCAACTCAATCATCGAAATTAAAGAACTGAAAGCCGCAAACGAAAGTCCCAGAAAGAAGAGCATCGCTAGAGGATTACCAAAAGCCATTCGGGCAAATAACTGCGGCATCCAAATGAACGTTAAGCCAGTTGCTGCCGGGCCACTGTTCTGCATGACTTCCAGCACCTCAGGACGGGAAAGTTCGGACCCCAAAACGGCAAAAACAGTCCCAAAAATCGTGATGGCGGCAAGAAGGCTTACCAGATTGTTGCCAAATCCGGTAATTAGCGCATTTTTAACCACACCATGCTTGGAGTGCATATACGCACCATACGTCAGTATCAGTCCCCATCCGGCTCCTGTATCCCAAGCATTTTGAGTTAACGCTTCTAGCCAAACACGGGGAGATTTGAGCGTCGCCCAATCCGGAGTAAACAGAAATGCGATCCCATCTCCCGCGCCGTCCAACGTGACGGCTCGCACTAAACTGATGATCACGATCGCGAACAGGGCGGGGATTAAGATCTTATTGGCCCTTTCAATAGATTGGACCCCTTTCCAAACCACAAGGGCTCCAACTGTCATTGCGATCCCGTGGAAGACCACTGGAAGACCTGACATCTGAAATCCTTCCCAGATAGCCGTTGACGATTCGGCCGTAATCGGAAGCGGATTGACGACCATTTGGGAGAAGTAATACAGACACCAGCCCGCAACAACAGAGTAATAAAACATGATGGCGGTTGCCACGAAAGCAATGAAAGCCCCCATCCAAGCATATTTCTCGCCGGCAATCTTTGCAATCGTACCGATCACTCCCATTCTACCTTTTCTTCCGAGCGCGTATTCCGCGATAATCAAAGGCACCGACCAAATAAGCAAAAAAATGAACCAAGCGACTAAAAACGCTCCAGCCCCGGAATCACCGGCATTCGAAGCAGCAATTCTCGGAAAACGCCAAATATTGCCGGTTCCGACAGCTATTCCAAGAACGCTAAGAATCAGGCCGAGCTGACTTGAAAAACGATGATCTTTCATAGGGATAGGTTCAAATGGGGTATGGGATCTCTATTGGTTCATTTCCGAAGGACTGGCCGGCAACTTCAGTCGATAATAATCAAAATTGACGTATTTCTGCAGGTGATCGTCATAGAGCATTGAAAATGGATTACCACTTTGTCCACCGGGATACACCCCCCACGCCTGGGGCGGCGAGGTGGAAAAATCGACTACGACCCTCCACGATGCGCTCCAATAAGTTGGGTTTGATGGCGCCGGGCTCAAGGTTTCGGAATAACCAGGAAAAGGAAACGGACCTCGCCAGAGCGACTTTAGTGCTTCGGATCGAGTAATGTGCCGAACGACCAGCGATCGCTCTTCCTGCCATTCTCGCTGCGTGAATGAATCGTTTTTCCACTTTTCACCTTCCTCGTCAAGCGTTTGGCGGAGCAGATCATTCAAAGTCTCCACTTCAGGAGTCGTAACGCGATCAAACCACTTCTCGTCTTTGGTCGCAAAAAGATCCAAAATTCGAATTTCTTTGGGCTTATTGCTTCCCGAAAACACCTGTTCATCCCATGTCAATTCGATGAGGGTTTTCATGAAAGCGGCGAAAAGCCCGGCTTCTTTCGAACTCAAGGCCATTTCTCCGTCAAATGAGAGCAGGACGCCGCGTAGCCGGTTGCCGGCTTCCGATAAACCCTCTACTTCACGTATAAGAGGAAGGAAAAGATCGGCCTGAACCGCTTTAACATCGGATTGGTACTTTCTGATGTCCTCGGGCGTGTGAAGCTCGGTGCCTTCGAGCAGCTCATAAATTCGCATCGAGCGATAAATCGATCTGAAATCCTGATCTAAATAAAACGGATACCCATCGGGGGCAGGGCGTTGATTCGTCGATGTGACAAATCCTTTATTTGGGGAAATGGCGTGCGGTAGTTCATCAAAAGGAACCCTTCCAATCCAAGCTGTCTTCGAAGTCGTCCCATCCTGAACGCCAAACGCGTTTCCCTGGGCTCTAATTGGCATGTAGCCGGTGCTCCTAATGGCTATTATTCCGTCCGCACCGGCGTACAAAATATTCTGCATCGGGTAGTCCCAGGCCCGAATTGCCGATTCAAACTCGGCATAATTAGTAGCCCGGTTCATATCCCAGATAGCCGAAAACGTTTTTCCGAACTCGTGTCCGACCCACTTAATGGCATAATCAAGCGCTTCCGCCGAATCCGAACTCTCGTTTTCGGATGAGATGACAGGTCCGAGATGACTTTTTAACCGCGTTTCAACGACCGTATCCCCGTTTTTCACCCGAATACTATCAACAATAACGGTAAGTGGTCGCCATTCATCATCAAACAAGTAAGCATCTCGGGATTCATTGATCTGTAAGGAATAGGTATCTATTTGATCAGAACCCGTATTCGTAAATGCCCACGCGGTGGTCGGAGTAATGCCTTCGACAATGCCCGGAACGGAGGGAAAGGTGACACCATATACGTTTGCGGTCGGCGTGACGAGGTGGGCCTCGTACCAAATGGCAGGTAGAGATAAACCCAAGTGCATATCCCCCGCCAGAATCGGCTTCCCTGTGGTCGATCTAGACCCATCAACAGCCCAATTGTTGGATCCCTTCCCGTCGAAGAACCCTTCAGCCAGTTCGGGAGTGGGGTTAAACTGCTCACTTACTGCAAGATTTGCACCGGGCGATGGTCCGAGTGGATTCGAGGAAGTTTGGCCAATTGCGCCAGATGAGCTCGGAACGCCGTTCCAATGAGCTTCTTCTGGTAAAATGATGGTTTTCTCGTACGATCCGTAGACGGGATACAACTTCGCAAAGTCGATTTCTCCAAGCGCCTTTTTGAGTTCGGTAACTCGGACGTCGGAATTTTGGAAGCTCAGATCGTAGGTCATGAAGGCGAAGAGCGCCATGGTGTAGCTACTCGAAAATGACTCTGGAGGGCTGGCGTCCATGATTTTGTATTCAAATGGGACTTCCGCCCTGGACATGTTTTCTAGGTAGGCATTCACACCCAATCCGTACCATTCTGCAGCTTCGGCTTCTCGTGGTAAGTTTTCAGACAATAAGGAGGCGTTCTGGAAAACGGCATCAGCTATCCCATTTTGTCTGAAAAATCGATCTGTACTGATGGCCGAAGCGCCAAGTAACTCCGAAAGCGTACCCGTAGCGGCTCGGTGAATAAAATCCATCTGAAAAAGTCGATCGCGGGCCACAACGTAACCCAACGCAATTGTCGCATCCCTGTCGGAAGATGCAAAAATGTGAGGCACTCCCCTTTCGTCCACTTCCAATTGAACCGGCTCGCTCATTCCCTCTAACATTAAACTGCCCGAGGAAAGGGGTTTTGCGGCTCTTGCCGTACCCCAGACTCCTGCATATGGGTCTAGGACGTTTCCGAGCCTCAGCGTTCCTCCAATAGGGTAATTCAGACCGAAATAGAGAAGTACAACGGCCCCTAATCGATATAGCAACGGTAGTATTTTCATGGCATTTCAGAGCTCGCCAGAGGAGCTAATTCGCCGTGACCGGCCCATTCATGGGATCTGGCTGTGTGCCCGAATCGATCCTGAAATAGGTTCGATACCTCTTCAGCGATATTGGCATAATCCACAGCACCACGAGCAGCTGGATTGGTGTCATAAACCGATCTCCCATCGTGGGAAGAAACGGACAACGTAGTACAGGTCCTCACAATACCTGTCATTACATCTTCCTGATATTTTTCACGCATATACAATCTGTACGCGTGGTGATTACGTTTTCGAGCATCAACCATTGTAAATAGAAACTTTGAAGCGGAAAGGCCCGGATTTAAGCTCTTCTGAACCATTTTTACGGTCTGATAGGTTTGTTCAGCGCCTATAACGGGCTGATATTCTGGCAAAACCGGAATAATGACTAGGTCGCTCGCCACCAACGCATTCAGGCTATATACCGTGACCGCAGCAGCGGTATCCAAAACGACCACATCATAGCCACCCAATTGTGATTGAAGGTATTCTTTCACCCATAGGACGTCTGTCGGCTTGGTTAACCGACGTAAAGCCGTCGACAACGCGGGAGAAGATGGTATTAAATCAAAATTTGGAAGCTTAAGAATTGGGGGTGGGGCCGTAAGATCTTGTTCGAATAGCACCAAAGACGAGGCCGACACTTCGGGTTCGGACTGACCCATCATCCTCGTCAAAAATCCCTGTGGATCCAAATCCACCACGAGTACCTTGCTTCCGCTTAGAGAGAGCGCTGCAGAAAGGTTTATTGAGGTAGTGGTTTTTCCGGTTCCTCCCTTATGATTGCAAACGGTTAACGTGATCATGGTGTAGTTTCTGGTTGATGAACTGGAAGTTTCCAGTGTCAGATCGGAAGGTAGCCTTTGCTTTTTGGGCAGTCAAATGACTGTGGAATTGATTGATCAAACATGTTAGATAAGACCTCAACCTATTTTAAGTCCAATCCAATTAAATCGGCTCTGATTACGGGAGCCCTTATGGGAACGACATGGCTTTACTCGGGGCTTTGGCCCTTTGCATTGGTGTGCCCAGGAGTCATGCTATGGTGTCTTGTCGAACAAGATAATCGTACCCGTTTTTTGATATCCGTCGCATTTTTCACTTCTAGCTGGTCGGTGGCATTCTACTGGAACGCGTTGCACCCCAACAAGATAACCGCTCTTTCTTCCATTGTCGCGTTGTTTTGTATGATTTGTATTCAAGCGGGGTTGATTACGTTTTTTTCATCACCGCGTAGGGGGATTCCCTCAAAATATGCTCCTTTGTTCGGAATGCTGGGCGTTGCGATTTGGGATTGGCTATCGCTACACGGGCCAATAGCCATGCCCGGAACCATGTTAGGACTCTCTGTCTCCGATTCTATGCTAGCGAAATTGTGGGCCCCCCTAACTGGCTCGTTCGGCCTGACGCTGCTCGTTCTGGGTTTCAATGCGGCATGGGTAGCTTGGCTCGGCGCCCGGAAAAACCGATGGTGGATAGGCCTACTTTTGCCGTCTTTGCTATTCCTTCCCCAGTTTTTGGCTTTTTCGAAAACCACATCGACGAAATCCCTTTCAGTTGCCGTGGTTCAACCAGGCATGACTCCTTCGGCTTGGGCGGACGTTACCAATCCAGCTAAATCCGACCATTTGTTCTTGGCGCTCGACAGCGCGAAAACTCTGTACCCGGCGGCCCAATTCATTGTTTTACCCGAAACCTCTCTTCCGATCGCGCCCGGTGATAGCCTCAAACAAACGGTAAAGGGATGGTCTGAGCGTTTGCAATCTTCGATCTTGACGGGAGCCATTGCCGTGGATACTGACGGTAACTACTTCAACGCTGCCGTTTTTGCAGATACCAGCGGCCAGGCGCTGACCTATTCCAAACAAAAATTAGTGCCTTTTGTGGAATCCGTTCCTCTCGCGGATCTGCTGCCCTTTGGAGAGTATTTTCGGCTTGAATCGGGCGGGGTAACGGCGTATTCCGCAGGCCGAGCACCTGGAATTGTCAATATTGATTCCGTCAACGCTGGGCTTCTCATCTGTTTTGAGAGCTTTTTCCCATCGGATGCGTTCTATCTCCGCTCTTTAGGGGCCGAATTTCTAGTCATTCTAACTCAAGATGGATGGTGGCAAAGCCAAACCGCCAGAAAACAACACGCCGCTTATTCCCGCCTGCTGGCGTACTCCGTTGGAATACCGGTAGTTCAGTCCTCGGTAGACGGCGTCACAGCCGTTTGGGATGCCAGCGGCGTCCTATTAGCAAGTAGCTCTTCTAACGAAAGGGAAATCGTCTTCGCAAAAATACCGATTGAGCAGATAGACACCTTTTATTCCAAGTGGGGCGATTTTACCGCGGGAGCCCTCTTAGCCAGCCTTTTATTGTTATATCTTGCCCTCTCCATCCTATTCCCATACGTTTTAAAACGTTGGTACGCATGAAGTTAACCGTTCCATTTATTTTAGCCTCTAGTTCTCCAAGAAGGAGTCAACTCCTCTCTTCCGTTGGTTTTTCCTTTTCGGTTGTCCCAGCCGACGTGGACGAAACCGAAATCCCTGAGGAAACAGCGGTTTCGATGGTTTCTAGGTTGGCGATACTAAAGGCAACAGTCGTATCGAATACTCATCCCGGAAGCCTCGTTTTGGGATCGGATACAAGTGTAGAAGTAGATGGCCAGATTTTGGGCAAACCGCAGTCTCACCAAGAAGCGCAGGCAATGCTCAAGAAATTGAGTGGGAGATCACATTACGTTCATACGGGAATCGCGTTGGCGCACAAGGACTCCGACCGACTTTCTTCTTTGGTTGAAACGACTGTAGTTGAATTCGCGCATCTGTCCGTTGATGAAATCGAAAAATACGTGGCTTCGGGAACGCCTATGGATAAGGCAGGAGCCTACGGCATTCAGGACGATGGCGGGGCATTTTTTGTGCGTGGCATTGAGGGCGACTTTTACACCGTAATGGGATTACCCCTTCATCGATTGTATACCTTACTAAGGTCTGATTTTGGTGATCTCATCTGGGATTGACGAAACGTGCCAAAATGGCGCTTTTTGAACCAAATACGAGGTAAACGGAAGCCTATTGTCGGAAACCAGGATGCATCATGACATCGACCAACGATCTTCGAGGCGTCGAAGGGGCTCGCTCGGCCACGCCTAGTCGAATAATTATCTGAGCCGTATTCCCTGGTTTTACGACCGCCTCGACTTGAGCTTGAACGACTGGAGTTTGGAGAGGATGATTGATGATGGCGGCGTCTAGACCGTTTTTAGATGCCTGAATTAGAGTTGATGCCAGCGTAAATCCAGCCCGAACCCACTGAATGGGCCGATTTCCAAACGTTTCGACTAGTCCAATCAAGGTTGTTTTTTCAGGTGATGGACTTAAGGCCTCGATTGGGGCCCACAATTGGCTGATAGAAAGCATTTTATCCATGTTTGCCGGAACGCCATCGCGGGATCGAACCCTAATTGGATGGGTCCAGGTAGCATTTTCCCTCGCATAATGTTTATCTAATTGGCGATCTTTTTCAGCTGTCAATATGGCCCCCAAGATGCCCTTTTCAACCTCGGTGGAATCAATCCAATTTACATGACAGTCCTCCGAAGGAGGTGAAATACGAATGGCGTTTAAGGATTTTTTCGGTAGGATTCGATTTTTCCCCAAACTTCTCGATTCTCTATTAAGCTAGCGTGTGCCAGTCGGACACAGTCCAACCCTTCTAAATCCACATCGGACAAGCCACTGAGGTCCTCGTTGCCTAAACTCACCAACAAAATCATGTCGACATGATCAGATTGCGTTAGATCTCGCACCAGTTCATGATTGGCCGACAATTTTGAAATCAGGTCAGGAGAGACACCGAAACGATCTATAATGAATATTTTCAATCGAAAGTGTCCTCCATGAAGTCTCTTGGTATGGCGTAGTGTTTCAAAGTAGCACAGCCTTTGCCGATGGTAAACCAATTGTCGACTTTAGCTTCCAGGTAAAGGAAAGCGCAGGTGGGAATTTCAACTGGGGTTCCATCCAAAAGTAATGACGCGACCGCTCCCGTAGTCGGCTGATGACCCACAATCATCACGATATCGATCGTTTCAGGGACTAAACGGATCCTACTGAAAATGTCCTCTGTACTTGCGTCATAAATGCCTGCGTCAAAGCTAACGGGGGCTTTCCAGTTAGACGCGGAAGTGAGTAACTCAATTGTTTCCCGGGTTCTCCGGGCCGTCGAACACAAAATGAGTTGGGGCGGCTTTACGGCAGAGGAAAGGTGCCTGCCAATGACACCGGCGGAGGCTATCCCCCTGTCATTGAGCTTTCGATCATGATCATTTCCGAAGGGGGTACTCCAATCGGATTTGGCGTGGCGAAGCAAATAAATGGACTTCACGATCGGGATGTAATTCAGTGTATGGTTAAATGAGTGGCGCGCTAGTCTTACTACCTAATGGCCTTATAAACCGCTTCCGCGCAGTCGCATGGACCACCTACGGGAGGATTGGCCTTGCGGACAACGACTTCAGCCGACAACACGATCGATTCTCGTTCCAAGATGCGATGGGCTATGAGATAGGACAACCGTTCAATCAAAAAGTACTTGTTTTGGGTGATGATGTCCCGAATTACAACATACACTTTTTCATAATCCACCGTTTTGGTCAAGTCATCTTCCCGGGCAGCGGGTTCAAAATCGAGTTCAAGAGAAACATCGACTTCATATCGGCCACCAATCCGGTGCTCCTCTTGCATGACTCCGTGATGTGCATAAAAAACTGCATTTCGCAGGCGTACGATTCCGATTGACATAGCTCGTCCAAATGACTGGTGTATGGATACAAAACTACTGCCAAGATCAATCTATTCCGAGTTGATCAATCAATTTTAATTCTGCGGCCGTTGCTTCCCCCTTTTTTGATCGGGTGATGATTTCAGCCAAAAACAAGGTCGCATAGAGTCCTAGCACGTGATCGCTTCGTTTTACGTGTTCGTTTATCGATGACGTAAGAGATTGGTTCTTCCAAAATTCGGGGACGTAAACAGCGCGTTCGCCGGACGGGCCCGGTCTAGCATCTCGAGGAAAACTTCGCTCGGGCTCGAATGCCCGATTTCCATAATGGCACCCGATACACTGCGTTGGAACGAGAAGCGGATCTTCACTTTTGGCCACGGACAAAGCCAATTGCCCATTTTTGCCATAGGCGATATAGTCCCAATATCCGTCCCACCTTTTGATCATGGCAGTTGTCTCAATAATCTGACCCTGGTCCAGGTGTTCGCCGATAATGGCTGTGCCTTCGTCGTACAGAATTGCGTCAGATGGGCTGTCTAATTGCTCCAAAGACCACTTGATATTTTCGCGCTTAATGAACAACCGGCGCCGATATTCGGTCATTTGGCCCCTTGTTTCATAAGAAAACCACCCAGGTACGTTCCAATCGCCGAAGAGCGCTTTCAAACTATCCACCGTTAGCGGTGTATTTCTCACTCGATAGTAAGATGACCGAACCACTGGTTCAAATTCCTCCCATTGCAAGATCTTGTCCTCTCCCGCGGCATCAAATAGCGCCTGAAGGTCAGGAGATGTTGAAGGTTTTGGCTTTATTAAGTACCATTTGGACCCCAACTGAACAGCTATAGAAGCCAGGGAATCGCCTTTTTGTAGAAATCCACCCAAATAAAAAGCGATTAACGGCTGACTTTCTCCTTTGTCTAACCGAATTTCAACTGAGTCTTCTAGGTCGACAATTTCTTCGGCTGTCTTAGATGAGCAGCCGCTTAGCAGGGCAACCCCAAGAATGATTGGCGCCCATTTATACAATACAACATGTGTAAGCTTCCCTAATGTCGGTGAACTCGAAAGTAGAAAAAAACTCCTACTTTCGAAAAATTGACCTCCTCCCATTTCTTCACCCAGTCAAAAGTAGAGAATCGGGCGTATTTCGATGGTATTCTTCGGTGAACTGATCCGGGGTTAGGTCGCCTAAAGATGAATGAGGTCGGAACGAATTATAATCGTCTTTCCAAGCTTTAATCTTTGTGCGTGCGTCCTCGAGCGAGAGAAACCAGTGGAGGTTCAAACACTCATCCCGGAAGCTTCCGTTGAACGATTCAATGTAAGGATTATCCGTTGGTTTGCCCGGTCTGGAAAAATCCAGAGTGACGGCATTCTCATAGGCCCAGTGATCGAGCGCCTTGCTGATAAACTCACTTCCATTATCAACCTGAATGCGTCCTGGAGTCTGGCCAGCGCGTGCACAGATTCGGGTAACAATCTCGGTCACATCGCTGCCCTTGATGGACTGATCTGAGTGAATCGCCAGGCAGCGGCGACTAAAATTATCGACTACAGTTAATGAACGAAAACGGCGCCCATCGAACAGGGCATCAGACACAAAATCCATACTCCAGCTCTCGTGTGGGCGCGTATACTCCACTCGATCTAGGCGGTGGGCAGCAGCTCTACTTCTTCGTGGTCGTTTACTCCTCAAATTAAGCCCCTCCTCCTTGTAGAGGCGATAAACGCGCTTATGATTGCCCATCCAACCTTCACGCCGCAGTAAAACGTAGACGCGCCAGAAACCATATCGAACCCGTGTCTCGGCAATGTCACGAATCCGCATTCGAAGCGCAACGTCTTTTTCAGGGACCGGTTTGTAGCAGTAGGTACTGCGGGCCAGCAAGACAACTGTGCAAGCTCTTCTTATTGAGACGCGGTAGTCATCAACCAAGAATTGAGCGAGCTGCCTTTGTTTTGCAGGCCCTATAACTTTTTTTTGATAACATCCTGCAGCATCTGCTTGTCGAGAGAAAGATCAGCGACAAGCTGTTTGAGCTTGATGTTCTCGGCTTCCAGTTCGCGCAGTCGTCGAAGCTCCGACGTACCCAAACCTCCGTACTTCTTCTTCCAATTATAAAAGGTAGCTTCGCTAATACCCATCTTGCGGCAGACCTCAGCGACCTTCGTTCCAGTCTCGACTTGGCGTAGCGCAAATATGATTTGGCTCTCTGTGAACTTTGTTGTTTTCATGGCAATCACGTGTTTGTTTAATAGTACGTAATCGCCCGGAAACTCTATTTTTAAATGGACCAGTTTTTTGGGAGGAGGTCACACATGCATTAGCCAGTTCAACATAGACAGGAAACTGTAGAAATGATCAACAAAATGACAGCCTCTCAACGGTATGCTGCATTTTCTCGTTCCCTTATGGAACGACCTTTTTAGCCGATGTATGAGGAATGAAGTCATGTTTGGACGAATTTGACCGGCTTTTTCACCCGATACGCTCTACGTGATCGATATTTTAAATATCAAATTTTTGATTTTTGGGCTACTGTTAGCGTCAATCGCTGGCTTGACCGGGTATTTTTATGCCCGTTTAAGACTTAAGCGGCGTGAAGAAGAACTGTCCCTCCGGGAAGCCGAGATGAGACGCCAGCGCGTCGATCTTCAAAGGCTGTCCTATCAAGAATCGACTTCTCGCATTCATCAATCTTCCGGAACTTCAGACATCAAATCCCGAGAAGTATTAGAGGCGCTCCTAGATCAACTTAGACGGGATTATTCGATTCTGGAACAGGAAACTCAGTTTGAACAGCGACTTTACCGTGAGGATAATCAATCTCTGAGGGAAGAACTGGCCGAACTTAAGGGCTCCCCGATTGAGTTTCGAGGAGCTTTAGGCGAGGATCTCTTCGAAGACGCAAAAGAAATTGAGCAATTAGACGAGGAAGGAAACGATGAAGCTTCGCTCGAGGAACAAGAAGTTGATCCGATCCCCGTAGTTGAGGAATCTGCCACACTGAAATCCATAGAGTCCCCCGAATCGATACTTGATGACCAAAATTTGGTCTCCGATTCGTGGGACCTCAAACAACCCAATTTCGAAGAGTTTGAGTTTCATTGGACGGATGAGCCAGACGAGATGGCTGAAATGGAAGAGATGGAAGAGGCAGCAAAAGAGTCGGAAGATGCGGAGAAACCCGTACAAGACACGTTTCCCGTTTTCCGTGCGTTCTCAGACTTCGTTCCTCAAAATGACAACAGACGTTCAGACCCCTCTACGCCAAGCTTCTCAAGCTTAGATAGCTTGGCGAGTCCACACGTAGGCAGCGCTTCCAGGGCGGGAGATCGCCCGGATTTGGGATCCGGCGCTCGAGAGCCAAGTGTCACATCCCTAATTGGCTTGAGTCCTGACCAATTTGCCCTTTTATCAGATCTGGGCTATGCATCATCCGAAAAAAGAGCTCAGTTGAGCCCGGAAGAAATCAGTCGCCTCTCTGAAATATTTCGGATTCCAGCTGATTTCATTCGATCGCATTGGATGAAGCAAAACGCCTAACTTTGCTGATGAACGGCTTCAGGGATGGCTGTGAGACTCCTAAATGCTCCGATGCGTCGTTCAATATCCGCCGTTGTAAGGTCGTAAAGACCTTCCGGTCCAAAGTGCTCAACCGTAAAAGAAGCGATGGCGCTTCCGTGAACTAGTGCGTTTTTAAGGGCATCCAGGTTGATATGATTGCACCCTGACAAATACCCTGCAAAACCGCCCATAAAGGCATCTCCAGCACCAGTGGGATCCTGAATGTCCTCTAGTGGATAAGCTGGAACCATAAAAATGGTATCTTCGGCAAACAATAATGCACCGTGTTCTCCTTTCTTAACCACCACTATTTTAGGGCCCATTTCTTGGATTATGCGGGCCGCGGATACCAAATTGGCCGTTCCAGAGAGCTCTCTCGCCTCAGAATAGTTCACGACGAGGCAATCAACCTTTGGTAATATATTTTTGAGTTGATGTGGGGTATGCTCGATCCAATAATTCATCGTGTCACAAATCACGATGGAAGGATTAGGAACTTGAGAAAGAACGCTGTTCTGAATGACGGGGTCCAAATTACCGAGGCAGAGAATTTTTGAGTTACGGTAGCTTTCTGGCAAAATGGGATTAAACGAGCTCAATGCATTGAGATCGGTGTAGAGGGTGTCCCGAGTGTTTAAATCGTAGTGATATCGGCCTCCCCAAGCGAACGTCAATTCATCTGGCTTGATTTCAAGTCCTTGAAGATCGATCCCGCGGATTCGCATGTCTTCGATATACTCTTCCGGAAAATCATGCCCGGCAACGGCAACCAATCGGACATCATCACACATAAATCGAGAAGCCATTGTGATGTACATCGCGCTTCCACCCAATGCGCGATCGCGCTTTCCGAATGGAGTTTCAATGCGATCAAACGCCACTGTTCCGACGGCCAAAACACTCATCTAATTACTCTCAGAAAATCGAAGTTCAAGACAAAATCAAAACCACGCGAATATACGGTTACAAAACAATCCTATTGAGAAAGGTGTAAGAACATTGGAAACGTAGTGATTCCCTAAGTGTTAAGTGATCAGTCTTCAAAGAAGCTGATCTTTTCGCAACTTACAGACGGTCTGGTCATTATTAGCCCATCTTCTACGCTATCCATTAAACGAGACAAAAGATTGAGTTTTGGAACCTTCGGTTTAAGGATTTCCTGCCTGCTTCTCCTGGGCCTCGGAGTTTTGACCCCTCCGCGCATCAGTTGGTCACAAGAAATTGACCGGACCGCCGAGCAGCATTTTGAAAGCGCCCTCCAACTGTTTGGAAACAACTTATTTGCAAACGCAGCAGACAAATTCGACAATTTTCAGCAGCAAAACGTGGGTCATGCGCGCGTTCCGGAAGCCATGTACTATGAGGCTGAATCGTATTTGGCCATGGGACGTTCTGGCGATGCCATACGACTTTTAACTCGTTTTGATGAGTTGTATCCGCAGCACCCCTTTGCCTTTGGTACTCGTTTGTCCCTTGGTAAATACTTTTTTGAAATCGGGGACTATCAGCGCGCTATTACAACCCTAAGTCAAGTTCTTGATCGATCTCCAACCTTAGAACAGTCAGCGCTTGCGCTTTATTGGATGGGTGAATCTGCCCACCAATTGGGCCGCGAAGATGAGGCAATTGGATATTTTGAACGTGTCGTTTCGGAGTTTCCAACAACGGAAACGGCTCCCCGCGCTGCGTATGCCATCGCCTTTAATCAAATTCAGTTGGGACGATATGACGCGGCTGCGGCCTCTTTTGAGCGTCTGGCGGCGAAATACCCCGGTACGGAGTTCGCCAATAAAATTGGACTGGCTCTTGCCGAAGTTTATTATGAACTCAACGACTACCCACGGGCCTCGGTTGAGCTTCAGAAGCAAATGCCGAATTTATCGGGCGAGTCTAAGGACAGAGCCACCTTTCTATTGGCCGAATCATTCAACCAACTTAGAGACAGCGAAAACGCGATTATCAACTATCGCTTTTTTACAGAAAACAACACAGATAACCCATATTACTTGCGGGCTGTTTATGGCTTAGCATGGAATTATTACTACGAAGGAGCATTTCAATGGGCCGCAGATAATTTCCGCACGGTGCTGGATGCCAATCATCCGACTTTATCATCCGAATCAGCTTACTACGAAGGCGTTAGCCTAAAGCAGGCAGCAAACGCCAACGGAGCCATCGCAGCGTTATCATCCTATACCAATCAGTATCCCGAACATCATTTGGCCGACCACGGATTGCTAGAGTTGGGCCTTGTGCAATATGAACAAGCACTTTGGCAGGACGCACATGATTCGTTTTTGAAGCTGGTGTCCACGTACCCCGATTCAAAAATTCTAGGCGAAGCTCTAAATCATCTAGGTAATACTAGCATCGCCATCGGTGATTTTGATGAAGCGCTTCGGGCATTTGACCGGGCAATCGCGCTTGATGCAGCCGATCCGACTTTGATTGCGGAAATCACTTTTCAAAAAGCTTGGCTGCTTTATAGAAATCGTAATTACACGGATGCCGCTGCTCAGTTCATAAAGTTGTTCTCCGACGGAAAGGCCGGTGCAAAAGCATCGGAAGCACTTTTTTGGGCCGCCGAAAGCTACTTTCAATTGGGCTCCTTTGATCGCGCAGAAGGCCTTTTCAAACGCTACTTGAATGAGTATCCGAACGCAGAGCACAAGGAAGCTATCCACTACGCGCTTGGCTGGACCTATTTTCGACAAGGCAATTACTCGAGTGCGATTCCTGCATTTGAGCGTTTCTTGAATCTCTACAAAAACGATACTGGGAGCGTACCCTATCGATCAGACGCCCAACTACGCCTGGCAGATAGTTATTTTGCGTTGAAACGATATGCTGAAGCTGTAAGGGTTTATACTCGAATGGCGGCCGAAGGAGATGATTACGCGCTCTACCAAATCGGACAAGCTTATTCCAACTCGGGTGATGCTTTTGAAGCGATTTCTACGTTTAGACAACTCATCGAAGAGTACCCCACGAGCGAGTGGCGAGAAGAAACGCAGTACTCGTTAGGTTACCTCTATTTCATTAGCGGTGAATACGAGCAAGCGATTAAAGAATATCAAACGCTCATTGCCTCGTTTCCCCGTAACCCGTTGGCGGCCAAAGCACAATATGGCATTGGAGATGCTTACTACAACGACGGAAAGATTAATGAAGCGGTTCGGGCTTATCAGGAGGTGCTGACTAAGTATCCCGACAGTCCTTTTGTAGCCGACGCTGCAGCCGGGATTCAGTTTGCATTAATGGCGGCCGGACAAGATGCTCGAGCTGACGCCGTCGTAGATTCGTTGGCCAACGTTCTGCGAGGTACCCCAGCTGCGGAGCAGCTTAAATACCGCCAAGCAGAGGCGAAATATCAAAGCGGCCGCCTTCGAGAGGCCCTAGCTAACTTTGAAAGCTTCATCTCCTTTGCCAAACAACCCGAGCTTTTGGGCCGAGCTCATTTTTATGCAGCTGAGATATTACTCGCCCAAAATGCCGTTTCCAGAGCCGAGCAGCATTACAATTCGGTCGTTCAGCGATACCCTTCATCTGATAAATTTCCAGATGCCGCTTATTCTTTGGGGCACATCTATTTAGGGCAAAACAAGGGGAGTGCTGCCGACGATATATTCAGTCAAATGGAAAGCAAATCTGGCGCAAATCCACGAAATCTTGCGCTTGCCCGTTATGGACGAAGCCTTGCCCTGATCCAGCTGAACCGATTGGACGAGGCGGAACGCATATTGCAGTCTTTGACGGCGGACGGCAAAATGACCGAGAATTCCTATCCTGCTTTTTTAGGTCTTGCTCAAATTGCTCTGAAAAAACAAGATTTCACACGTGCCGAGCAGATTTTAACTACGCTATCCACATCGGCTAGAGATGAGATTGGGGCCGAAGCGCTGTTTTTGCTCGGTTCTTCGCAGATTGGACGAAAGCAATATGACCGTGGTGTTGAAACACTCGGCCGCATGCAAGCCCTGTTCTCCGGCTATCCTGAATGGTTGTCGAAGAGTTATTTAGAGCAAGGAAGGGCCTTCGAAGCTCTTGGCAACCCCGGTCAAGCCATCCGACTTTACGAAATTGTCGTGTCGATGTATCCCGACTCCTCTTCATTCAAAACTGCTAAGGCGAGATTAGATGACTTACGTTAATAAAGTAGCTGTTTTGCTGGTTTTGGCTTTCTGTTTAACGGGGACGACTGAGTCTTGGGCCAGGCAAGACGTCGTCTTACCTGATTTAGCTCCGCGCGAAGTCGAAATCACGGGTGATTTAACCATCGTTTTCCCCGCATTGAGGCGGCAGCCGTTGGTGGGATTCAATCCTCCCCCCATCGTCCCGGACATTCCTGCGTCCCGTTTGCCCTATGCTGAGGCGTATAAACAACCTAGTGCGGATCTACCGCCGAGTCCGGTTCTTGCACCGGATCCGCCAGAGGTTTCTGCCATCGCCAATCGCACCCCTATGAACGGGATGATGAGTGCCTCTTTTGGCCGACATTTTGACCGCTCCCTAGCGGCTGAAATCGCCATGCGGTATACCCTTACTTCATCGGCTCTCTTTAACATCGAATACCGTGGAACGGACGGCCACGAGCCGATTGCGGGATCGTCTGCGAATTCGGGTTTTGATTTCTTAACCTCCTCCCTCCGACTATCAACGGGGCTAGGACCTGTCGTTTTGTCCAGCGCTATATCTGGATTTAAACGTAGTTATTCTTTGTTCGGACTAAATCCTGTACTCGGATCGGGGGCAGTGTCCGATCCAATTCGAGATCTTAACGGCGGCCTTCTGGCACTAGGAATAAGCAGTAAACCCGGTGCAAAATATGACGCTCGCCTTTCGTTTAAAGGGGGCCTAACAACCGTCGACACTGAAGTCTATGAACCAACCGTTCGAGTGGATCCGGCAACGACCAGAGACGAGAAATTTCTGACCACCACTGGAAAGCTTTCAATTCCGATAACCGACGGATTTATTGCGTTTTCAGCAACTGGAAGCACTTCTGGTCTTGACAGTGGTTCATTTCCTGGTAGCACAGTTCAATCAGGCTACTCCCAGGCCTTGGTAAGTTACCTGTACTCAAAGAATCTGAATATTAAGGCCGGAGTGGCCGTTATGGGCTTCCGATCAGATCCGCAATACGCCGGGGATCGGCCTAGATCGCTGTCCTATTTATCCCCAGTTGTTGAATTGAGCTACACGCTCAGCTCAGCGATGCGCGTATTTGGGGGGAATCAGCCACAGCTTGAAGCGGGCCTTTTGAAGGAAACCTACACTTCCGCTCCCTTTTTGAAAGATGAGCCACTTCTACTTCCCTCCCTCACCTCGATCGATGCTCATTCCGGAATTGAATATCTTTCGGAGTTCGTGACGACCAAGTTTCAGCTTGGATACAAAGAGTTACCGTATCAGCGTTATGCCTTCCAAAATCCCGCGATTCAAAATGGCTACGATCGAGGATATGCAAGTCTTGGTTACGAAAAGGCCCAAATGATGTATGGAAGGGTCGATTTAGGAGTTATGCTATCGCCAGGAATGCAATTTGGCCTCGATGCGGAGTATAGACAAGCTGAGCTTTCCGACTTAAAAGTCGACATCCCTTATTTCTCACCGTTTTCTTTTGGTGGGTTCGCCTCGGTCAGCTTTTTGGAAGGAGATGCCTTGGCTCAACTCAATTTTCGACATGAAGCAGCTAGACCGATTGATGTGACGGGGATTCAAAAAACAGGGGGAATTACGCTTGTTGGGATCGAAGGATCTTATTATTTAACATCAGCCTATGGTTTGACGGCGGGAGTTAAGAACATTGGTGCATCTCCTGAATTTTGGCATTTGTACCCTTTGGAGTCCACTACTTTCTTTGTTGGAGCTAAATATCGATGGTAATGGATAAGAAAAAACAGATCGGACGAGTCATCGCTCAGGCGTTACTCCAAGGAAAATCGGTTCGTTTGGATGGCATTGGGCAGCTTTCGCCCAAAAGGTTGCCTGCTTTTCGGGAATCGCTTCCCTCCGGTTTCAAATGGCATCCTCCGCAGCTTGGCCTTGGGTTTGATCCCGATTCCAAAAGATGAATCACGAACCGAACACGTTTTCTTTGGCAGAATTGCTAGCGGATAGTCGAATGACTGTCTCGTGGCCTGACGACGTCAACTTGGAGTTGATTCCTGGGGAGCTGCTTGAAGAGTTGGCTTCCATGGGTAGCCTAGAAATTCCGTTCGTTGGAAGGTTTGAGAAGAGCGGCGAAACAACTTTATTTTTCCCTGACCCGGCCCTGATAGTTGCTCTTAATGCCAGCTTCGAAACGCTTCCTGTTTTAACGGTTGCACCTGGAGGTAACGTTGTTCTTGACGACTCGCTTGGAAAGTCCGATGAAACTGTCTTGGATTCGAGTGGTCCTGATCCATCGCAGGTGCAGAAAATAGATGTGATTCCAGAAATTGAACTGCAGCGCCCAACTACCTACGGCCCTGAATTAGAGAGCACAACCGCCGAAAGTGGAACCGGGGCGAAAAAAGAGTCCCAAGAAATTCAAAAGCCGGTAAGGTCGGCTTCGAGAAGAACGGTACATCATCAACCGAAAAGGGGCTCAAGCAAGACGGCGTGGCTCATTGTAGCTGGAATTGCCGTAATTGCTATTGCCGTGCTACTTTTGAGACCCTATTTGTTTGGGCCGACACCGCAGGAAACTCCGACCTCGATGGCGTCTCCGCCAGACGTTTTGTCCGATTCTAATTCTGTTGCGCTTCAACCTGACTCGACGAAAGTTGTTGACGTCGATTCTTCGGGTATTGCCTTGGGAAGTCCTACCACTTCAGAGGCCAAGACCACTACCGTTTCAACTGACGCCATTAAAACAATAACGTCGGAAACAAAGGGTTATACTATTATCGTTCGATCCGCTCTCAGTGCATCGGCAGCTGAATCCATCCGGTCCGAGTTGGCAACACTAAACTTCCCGATGGGCGTATTAGTCGGCAAGAGTGACGGCGTAGTTCGATACCGAATGGCTCTAGGTGTTTTTAAGTCGACTTTACAGGCTGATAGTGTACGTGATTCGCTTGGAAGTCGACTTCCGGAAGGATCATGGTCTACCAGAATCCGTTAAGATTTTTCATTTAAACTGAAATCAACCATGCTCCTCACGAGCTTTCTAATCCTTCAGGAAGTAGCCCTTCCTTCCGATAGCCTCAATTCGATGCCTGAAAGTGCTCCCAGCCAGCTTGATATCATTTTTCAGGCCGGTTGGATTATGCTCCCCATATTCTTGCTGTCAATACTGACGGTTTATCTGCTGGTTGAACGTCTAATTATTCTGCGCAAAGCTGATTCAGATCGCGGTGAAATCATGGGACGTGTCCGTGAGTATGTTCGCGCTGGCAACACGCACGGTGCCCAGGCTTATTGCGAGGCTCAAAACAAACCGTTGACTAGAATTCTCAAACACGGCCTTGATCGACTAGGCCGACCTATTTCTGAGATTCAAGACGCTATCAATGCGGCTGGGAAACACGAAGGATTCCAATTGGAAAGACGAATGGACTTATTGGCCAGTGTGGCCGGTATCGCGCCCATGTTGGGCTTTTTGGGTACCGTCACTGGGATGATCAAAGCGTTTCAGCAAATTCAGAACCTTCAAGGCAACGTTGATCCTAGCGTTCTGGCCGGCGGAATTTGGGAAGCGCTCGTTTCGACGGCAGGCGGGATGATTGTGGGCATTCTGGCCTTCTTTTTCTACAACTATTTGTTGAGCAAGATCAGTCTCTTGGTCAACGATATGGAGCAATCAGCGACTGAGTTTATTGACATGCTCCAAGCTCCAGTTGAAGACGCTGGTTCAGAGAAAAACTCTTACAGAAATAGCTTCTAACTTTCATGTCAACCAATTTTTCCTCGTCCAGAAAACCCTTGATCAATTACAGTTTGGCCGGTTTGGCTGATATTGTATTGTTGTTGTTGGTTTTCTTTTTGTTGACATCCAGCTTCATCCCCCAATTTGGAGTTGAAGTCACGTTGCCGCAAACCCAAACGGCGGCGCCCACGAGAGATCAACATGTAACAGTAATCATAACTGCGGATGGAACGTTTTATGTAGAGCAGCGCCAGGTTATTCGTACGGGATTGATGGAAGCGATCCAAAGTGCTTCTCTAAATAAGACATCGTTGGTGCTACGGGCAGACGAAGAGTCTAAAATCAAACATATGGCGGCTGTAGGGAGCATCGCCAAGGCACTTAATCTGCGGTTTATGATGGCTACTGACCGGATGGATCCAAATCAGGGGTTCTAAAAAGCCGGTTATTCAACTCTTTTACGTCGACGTAGGATTGGCCGCTTTCACGTTATTGGTGGTTTCACATTGTGGGCTGGCCTCGCCTTCTTGGCCCTCCTGGACCGGGGTTTCGCTCTTATCAGACGTTCTTCGGGATTGACTTGACTCCAGATCGTATTTAGCGATTCGATAGTTCAGGGCTTCGGCAATGTCTGATTGACGTACTTCCTCGCGATCGTCAAGAGCTGCAATCGATCTTCCGACTTTTGCAATCCGGTCCAACGAGCGCATCGACAGTTTTAAACGCACGATGGATCGTTTCAGAAACTCGCTTGCCTCAGCCTCAAGTGTGGGCTTTTTGGATGATTGGATTAGCTCATGCGCGCGATCAACGCGCTTTTTTAGCAGTTCCGTTGTGAGCAGTTCTCCGAAATGAGGTGCTGTCGGGTCGACCGCTCTCAATTCAACCCTCATATCAATCCTGTCGAGCAACGGACCACTCGTCTTAGAACTGTATCGAAGTCGATCCGGGTGGGAGCATTTACAAGAGTGATCGTCAGAACCAGCGAAGCCACATGGACAAGGATTCAGGGCAGCTATCAACTGAAACGCGGCCGGATACTCAACCGAACCTTGGGCCCGGGACAAAATAACCTTTCCCTCCTCTAGCGGCTCTCTCAGTCCTTCAAGCGCGGACCGATCAAACTCTGCCAGTTCATCCAAGAAAAGTAGACCATGATGCGCCAGTGATATTTCTCCGGGAAGCGAGGGGCTCCCTCCGCCCAACAATCCAGCCTTAGAAACGGAGTGGTGGGGCGACCGAAAAGGTCGAGAAGGGATGATTCCCGACCGTGTCAACCCTCTGAGCGAATGAATACTGGTGGTTTCTAGTTGCTGTGAACGCGTCCAATTTGGTTGAAACCCTTGAAAAGCTCTGCATAAGAGTGTTTTTCCACATCCTGGCGGCCCCATCAGCAAAATATTATGACGTCCGACCGCGGCGATTTCGAGTCCCCGGATAGCTGAGCGCTGGCCGATGACCTGCGAAATATCAGGCCAATTTGGTACCACAAACGATCCGTAATCAATCTCCAAACATCGGTTTTCTTTAGGCCGAAAAGTGCCTTGAATGACCGCAGCAGCCTCAATTAGCGTCTCGACTGCAACAACCTCAATTTCTGATATAGCTGATGCTTCCGGAAAGTTGTCCCTTGGGACGATGACCCGTTTGAACCCGCCTCGTACGGCGCCGAGAACCGCGGCAAGAACGCCTTTTACGGGTCGAACAGCGCCGTTTAGGGATAATTCACCAATATATAGATCGGTGGGCCGAATGCCACTAAGCGGAATTGACCTGTCAGCTGCCAGAATGCCGAGCGCAATCGGCAAATCGTACAGCGTTCCTTCTTTTCGAATGTCGGCTGGGGCAAGATTGACCGTAATGGCGCCCCTTGGAATAGAAAAGCCTGAGGCGCCAAGCGCCGACCTAATACGATCTAGCGCCTCTTTCACAGCTCCATTTGGAAGCCCAACGATAGAATGACGGGGTATTCCGGAAATGATGCTCGTTTCGACCATCACAGAAACCGCATTCACACCATTGGTTGCACTTCCATAAAGCCTGCTGTAGCGAACTTTGGTCGGCATCTTGTTTTAAGGCGAATGATTCATAGTTTGGATCTGACCCATCCTGGGTGAAATCATAACATGGTCAAATCGATTAACTCTCCAGAGTGCCTATTCCGACCTTTTTCGTGTAATTTGTGTGGGTCGGGCCCTATCGTATTTTGTTTGAAGTCGCTAAGCCCGCGAAAGGGTTTGCCGTCCATCTTTATTCTTCCACAATGAAATGCCCATGATCCTCGGAATCACAGGAAACACGCAGAAAGAAGGCATGTGGGAACCGGTTGCTGCACTAATTCAAGAGCTCCGATTAGTTCACACTCGTTTTGTGGTTCATCCGGACCTAGCCAAAGGATTGGTTGATCGCGGCTCCTTATTGCAGGACAACGAGATAGCGCCGTCCACCCTATTTTTCCTAGACCAGGCTGAGCTGATCATCTCATTCGGAGGTGATGGAACGCTATTGAATACGGTGAATTTGCTGGGGGCCCGTCCGACTCCCATTTTAGGTGTAAACCATGGAAGACTTGGCTTTTTAGCGCAAGTGGAAGGCTCCGAACTCCAGCACCGCGTTCAGCAACTAAAGTCGGGTGATTTTATTGTCGAAGAAAGGGTCGTATTACAGGCCAAACTGGAGTCGGGTAAGGCTCTTGATGCCCATTTTGCCTTGAATGAGTTTTCCATCCAACGTTCCGGCGATTCCGGACTGCTGACTTTCGAAGTAAAAGTCAACGACGTTCACCTCAATACCTACTGGGCGGACGGGTTAATTGTATCGACCCCGACGGGGTCAACGGCCTATTCATTGGCATTGGGAGGCCCCATCATGGCCCCGGGATGCCGTTCCCTTCTGATCTCTCCTATCGCCCCGCATACTTTAACGGTGCGGCCCATCGTGATTCCGGATCTGGCCAAAATAGACATCCGACTCGGAGACCTGGGAAAATCCCATGTGTTGACTTCAGACGGGATTAATCATCCAAATGCCCTTGAATCGGGTGGAGTTCGCATCGAAAAGGCTTCACATCACGTTAAACTCGTCAGATTCAGCGATCAGAACTACTTTTCAACACTTAGAAACAAACTAATGTGGGGCGCCTACCGATCGAATCCCGGAAGTTAATTGTCAACTGCGCGTGAAACCGTAATCTCGGCATCCCTTTGGTTGACTCCGCTCCGAATGAGGCCGTATATTTGTCGGCTGTACTTGGTCAGGTAGCTCAGTTGGTAGAGCGATGGACTGAAAATCCATGTGTCGGGGGTTCAATTCCCTCCCTGACCACCATTTAATGATTGATGAACTGCGCATTCCACGAGATCCTCAAATTCGATGGGTTGCACGGCGAAGAAAAAAGGCCTTATCTTTTCAGTCTTGGTTCCAAGATTTTTCATCAAGATCCAAATGGTCTGGTAGTTCAGTTGGTTAGAACGCCTGCCTGTCACGCAGGAGGTCGCGAGTTCGAGTCTCGTCCGGACCGCAGAAGCCCTGGTTAACGTAGTTAGCCGGGGCTTTTTGCGTTATAGGACTTGCCGGGCGTCGATGGCGCCGAACCACTCCGAATCCACATCGATTTCTGGAGCGAAATTGTCATTTTGAAAAAAACATGCTGCTGGATTCCGCGATTTGCTCTAATCGAACCAGTTACCTATGCTTTAAGATGATAAAAGCCCACCACAGCTTATTCAACCGTTTTAAAGCGCAAAAGCAATCAATCAATTCAGCGACCATCTGATTAGAAAGAGATACAGCCCTCGGACCATCAGGGCGTACGCTAATCTTGTGGGTTCTTATTTAAGCATTTTAAAAACCAGGGATCCTGCTTCACTGAGCGATCAGGATATAGGTCGGTATATCACGAAATACTATGTCCAGGCTGGACATTCAAGATCCTATCAGAATCAGGCCGTTAATGCATTGAAATTGTTCTACAGAACCGAGTTTGGTAGGGAAATTGGCATGACTGTTTCGCTGCGGCCTAAAAGAGAAAACAAATTGCCAAATGTTTTATCGCAAGGTGAAGTTCGGGCAATTCTAAGTTCAATCTCTAATATTAAACATAAAACGATCTTCTTCTTGATTTACTCTGGTGGTCTTAGGATAGGTGAAGTGGTATCCTTGTTACTTACGGATATAGATTCTAAAAGAGGAATCATTCGGATCCGGAATTCGAAAGGCGCAAAAGACAGAGAGGTTCCCCTTTCGCGCAAAGCACTGGAACAACTCAGAATTTACTACAAAGCATACGAACCTAAAGAATACCTGTTTGAGGGTCAGTTTGGAGGACTTTACTCCACCCGAAGTATCCAAACGTTATTCAGGAAGGCTTTAGTAGTTTGTGGCATAAAGAAAAGAGCTACGGTTCATACGCTTAGGCATTCTTTTGCGACACACTTACTTGAAAACGGCACGGATTTACGCATCATCCAGGAGTTACTTGGCCATAAAAGCAGTAAAACGACTGAAATTTATACCCACGTCAGCCAACGAACCAAGCAAAAGATTCCAAATCCTCTTGACCAACTCAATCTTTAATAAACCGCAACAAACGTTCGTCTATACACCCGTTTTGGTATGTAAAGCGCATCTTTGTTGCGCATATATACAAGTTATGCGTCATTAAAGCTGAACCAAAAACCAACTAATGAAATATAAACAAATAAATATTTTTTACTTTCTAATAGCACTTTCAGTATTTGGATGTAAAAACCCTGAAAAAAAGGAGGTAAAAAAAGAAACCAAAAGTCCAGATTCTTACGTTTTGGTTGAAGACTGGCCAAAAATACCAGAAAGCCTTGTTTTAGGAAATCCAACTGGACTCGGAAT
>JAQBZH010000026.1 GCA_027622005.1 Bacteroidota bacterium
GGGGTTGGGTTTTACCCAACCCCGCCGCCGCTTCCTTTTTATGTACCTTCTATAGCTGCTCCACTCGTGTGTCCTGTCGCAGCGTTCAACGCCAGCTCGCTTCAAATAGTAGAAACCTTTTCGAAAAGCTCCGGTAACGTCTTTTTCATACTCTTCAAAAACGAGTTGACCCGTATTTACCACATCCGAACACGATTCTCTTGGCTGGCAGGCATGATGGCCTCGCTGATGATCCTTACTCCACTCGGATCTCACGCGGTTTCAACTGTTTTGTGTATTTCGGAAGATGGTCATATCCACGCCGAGAAGGCGATTGGCCTTAATTGTGACCGATCTGTATCAGATTTAAACCCCGATTCGCATACGGCCCATTCTGAAGGAAAATCGTGTACCGATCTACCACTTCCGTTTGGCAATGTCGATGACAGTGCTTCCTTCCAAAAAGTGAAGGCTCAGTTACCGCATGTGTCCCAATCAGTTACCGCATTTTTTCCTAACTCATCTTCCACTGAAATATTCAAATCAAATGAGTACAACGTGAGGATTGACAAAAATGCGCCGAAAGTACAGCACAAGCCCCCATTGGTTTTGAGAATTTGATTCTTTGACCTCTTTTCGATGCATTTGACCTCTTTTCGACGCCAGGGGCATCGTTTGGGAACCGCTACCTCCCAGAAGTTAGGGAGTTTTGTCATCCAGAATCAGAATTGGTGGAATTATGTATTTCCGTTGTTCTCGTCCACGGGTCACGTGGCTGGGATTGTTGTTATTGATATTTTCGGGCTCCCTACCTGCAAACAGCACACCCACTGGAGGATATTCGATCCCCTTTTTGCCAAAAACGACCCTAAGTGACACTTTAACTTTCGCGGTATCGCTAGAAAAAGTCCTTCAATACGATCCAGGAATTAGGGGCGCAAGCGCAAATCTCGACGCCGCATTGGCATACGAACGGGTGGCCTCTAAATTACCAGACCCACGATTAGAGCTGGAATCAGAGGATTTATCTTCCTCCGGTCCCGAAATTCCCATCTATACCTTCTCGTTGATTCAACTCATCGAGTTGGGTGGAAAGCGTGGTGCAAGGCGCGAAGTTGCCACTAGAAAACACGCACTAGCTCAAATTGAAGCGGCTAGAACCCTTACCGATATTCGTTCGAAAGTACACATTCGCTATGCGGAGGCGGTTGCCAGGCAATCGAGTGCCAGGGCTTCACAAGCATCCCTAGAACTCGCACGGGCCACGGTAGAAGCCATCTCAGTTAAAGTCGATGTCGGGGAGCGCCCCTTCATTGACTTGGCTCGAGCACAAATTGCATTTGCAGACGCTACCATTGAGTACCGGCAAGCCGAGCTGGACAAAAACGCGGCCTTTTCCCATCTGGCCTCATTGTGGGGGTCGATTCCTGAGTTTTCTGTCGTTTCCGAAACGCAGCCGTTTCAAGAGGTGTTGGACCTTTCTTCCCTCCTAGAACTACTAAATTCTAGTGCGTTATCTCAATCCTGGGAAGCTGAATTAGCCATTATCCGTTCGCAATTAGCGGTTGAAGCGTCCCAAAGAGTGCCGGACATTACCCTTTCGACCGGTCTTCGGAAGTACGAAACTACTGGATCGAAAACGGCCGTAGTCAAATTGTCCCTCGCCATTCCCCTTTTTAACGGTAATCGAGCCCGAACGGCGGCCGCCCGGTTTCAAGTATTTGGTGCAGAGGCCTATCGAGATGAAGTAAGTCAATTGGCCCGCATCCAGGTAATAGAAGCACATCGAAAAGCATCTTCAATAAACGTGGAAGTTGCCGTGCTGAAAGATGAAATCCTTCCGAAAGCCGAAACCGTGGCAGCCTTAATGAAAGAAGGTTATCAAGAAGGCAAGTTTTCGCTCCTTGAGTTGTTAGATGCTCAATATGTGCTGGCCCGTTCTAGGGCTCGTTTAGCCAATGCCATTCTGGAGTACCAAATTTCAACCGCTGAATTGGCCCGTCTAATTGAACCCGCAACCTTTTCAACAAATTAATGAACGCGCATCAGATTAAAGTTTCGGGGTCTCTGACACTTCTAGGCCTCGTAATCATCGTAGCCATTTTATGGCTACCCAAATCAGGTAGCCCGTCTGAGGATGGGGGTGAGGCAGCCGCAGAGCAACCCAAAGGCCCACACGGCGGAAGATGGCTCGAATCAGAAGGTGGATTCCAAATCGAAGCAACTATTTTCGAATCGGGTGTGGCGCCGGAGTTTCGTTTTTATCCTTTCGTTGATGGCAAACCCGTCGACCCCTCCCGACTGGCCATAACGGCATCCATACATCGGTTAGGTGGCGCGGTCGATCATATCAACTTTGAAAAACTCGACAGTTTTCTTCAAGGTGATGTAGGAGCTTACGAACCACACTCGTTCGAAGTGATCATTGAGGGTACGTTTGACGATGCTCCCGTCCGATGGTCTTATGAAACGATCGAGGGTAGAGTCTCAATGAACCAAGAGGTTGCTGGGGCAAACGGAGTTACGGTAGATGAGGTCGGGTCGCATTCTATTCAAAGCTTGATCGACCTACCCGGCGAAATTCATTTGAACAACGACCGATTGGCTCGTGTAGCGCCGCGAGTTTCTGGAACGGTAGTGGAGGTTCGGGTTGGATTGGGCGATCGCGTTCATACCGGAGATATTCTCGCTGTTATTGAAAGCCGCGAACTCGGCGGAGCCATAAGTAACTATATCGAAAGCCTGCATCGTCTGGAATTAGCCCAATCGACCTACGAAAGAGAGCGATCTTTGATGGAAAAGGGGATTACGGCTCGCAAGGAATATGAAAAAGTGCGACATGACCTCGAAGAGGCTGAATTAGAAAAACAATTGACCGAACAGGTCCTTCTTACGCTTGGGTTGCTTCCAGAGCAGATGAATGCTTTAGGCATTGAGCCGGAAGGCATTGCGGACGGCCGTCAAGTGCGTTCGCCACTTCAGGTGTCCCTAACCCAATATTTAATTCGATCACCCATAGAAGGCGAAATCATCGAGCGCACCTTGTCGGTCGGCCAAACCGTTTCGGGAACGGAAGAGGCATTCACCGTGGCCGACCTATCCTCCGTTTGGGTCGAAATAATGGTGTACGCTCGCGACTTAAACAAGCTGGATGTCGGACAGGAAGTTACCATCAAAGCAAATTCCGAGGATGAAGTAACCGGCAAGGGGACCATTCGATTCATCGGCCCCCTAGTGGGAGAAGGTACACGGACCGCGAAGGCATTGGTAACACTTCGAAACGATGGTAAATGGCGTCCAGGAACGTTCGTTCATGCCATAATTCAACTTGGCAAGCAAACGGTGCCCCTAGCGATACGAAAGGAAGCGATCCAAATATGGCGTGAGATGCCGGTCGTTTTTGCCCGATTTGACTCGGACTTTGAAGTGCGACCCGTGACGCTCGGAATAGCTGACGAAGGCTGGGTTGAAGTTCTCAATGGTCTGGAAGCTGGTCAGTTCTATGCCTCAAACGGAGCATATCTATTGAAGGCTGAACTAGAAAAATCCGGCGCTTCCCACGACCACTAAATTACCTGCCATCATGATTGATAATATATTACAGCTATCGATTCGCAGGCGTTGGGTCGTTTTGGTCGTTACGCTTCTGATAGCCCTGGTTGGCGCCTACAATTTCACCCGACTTTCCATCGATGCCGTACCTGACATTACAAATGTTCAGGTGCAAATCAACACGGAAGCGATGGGATACTCTCCACTCGAAGTTGAACAACGTATTACATGGACCATTGAGGCCGCGGTTGCTGGTATTCCAAAACTTGCTTACACACGATCCCTTTCGAGGTATGGCCTAAGTCAAGTAACGGTCGTCTTCAAGGACGGGACCGATATTTATTTCGCCCGGCAATTGCTTTTGGAACGACTCCAACAGATCGGAGATCAGTTACCTGGCGGTATCGTCCCTGAAATGGGTCCAATTGCGACGGGATTGGGCGAGATATACATGTACACCGTCGAAGCAGAACCTGGAGGTTTACGTACCGATGGATCCCCGTATACCCCGACCGATTTGCGCATGTTACAGGATTGGGTGATCCGACCTCAACTGCGCAATGTGCCTGGGGTCGCGGACATCAACACCGTTGGCGGGTACGAAAAACAGTATCACGTAACGCCAGATCCTGAGCGATTAATGGCGTATGGCCTCAGTTTGGGGGACGTCATTGAAGCAATAGAATCCAACAATCAAAATGTGGGGGCCGGCTATATAGATCATCTTGGCACTCAGCTGTTGGTTCGTACTCCGGGCCAGGTTTCGGGGCCTGAGGAAATCAGGCGGATCACTTTGATCACCGATGCCGGAGTTCCTATTCGGATCAGTGATGTGGCAAACGTTCAGGACGGAAAAGAACTTCGTACCGGTGCAGCAACCATGAACGGCAACGAAGTGGTCTTGGGAACGGCCTTTATGTTGATGGGCGAAAACAGTCGCGATGTCTCCCGAAGAGTAGATTTAGCTCTAAAGGAAGCGGCCAAATCGCTGCCAGACGGAGTGGTGGTTCGAACGGTCTATGATCGAACGGTTTTGGTCGAAAGTACCGTCAGAACTGTTGAAAAAAACTTGATTGAAGGAGCTCTACTTGTCATTATTGTGCTATTTCTTTTTCTCGGCAACGTGCGCGCAGCCTTTATAACGGCTTCTGTTATTCCTCTTTCTATGCTGCTTACCGTCACCGGTATGGTTGAAACTAAAATTTCAGCTAATCTGATGAGTCTGGGTGCACTCGATTTCGGCCTCATTGTGGATGGAGCCGTTATTATCGTGGAAAACTGTGTCAGGCGACTGTCCGAAGCCAGAAAACGCTCGACGACGGAGTTGCCGCTGAAAGAGCGGCTCGCGGTAGTTTTCGATGCGTCGAGAGAGGTTCGAAAGGCGACCATGTTTGGAGAATTGATCATAATGATCGTGTATTTGCCCATACTTTTCCTCGCGGGAGTTGAGGGTAAGATGTTCTCTCCCATGGCTTTAACGGTTATTTTTGCTCTCGGCGCCGCCTTCGTTTTGTCGCTGACGTTTGTTCCAGCTGCGGTCGCGCTGTTTGTTCGAACGTCGGCGGTTGAAAAGGAAGTCCGAATCGTGAAATTGGCAGAGGCAGCGTACAAACCTACGCTTACTTATGCGCTTGAAAATCGAGCTGTCGTTATGACGGGTACCGTCCTGGTCCTATTGATAGCTGGGCTACTGACCACTCGAATGGGGGCTACTTTCATGCCACAACTAGACGAGGGAGATGTGGCACTTCACGCGCTCAGAATTCCGGGGACTAGCTTATCGCAAGCGGTGAGCATGCAAGAGGAATTGGAGACTACGATCGGAAGGGAGGTACCAGAAGTTCAAATGATCGTCGCCAAAATCGGAACTCCTGAAATTGCCACCGACCCAATGCCGCCCAGTGTGGCCGACAACTTCATTTTTATGAAACCGCGAGAGGAATGGCCTGATCCTTCCCTTTCAAAAGAAGCACTAGTCGCAAAAATCGAAAGGGCCGCCAATCAGGTTCCTGGAAATAAATACGAGTTTACCCAGCCCATTGAAATGCGCTTCAACGAGCTAATTGCGGGTGTTCGAACCGATTTAGCCGTGAAAGTTTATGGGGACGATCGGGACATTTTGGACCAAACGGCAAGTGAGATTTTTTCAATTCTTGAATCAATGGATGGATCGGCAGACGTTCGGGTTGAACAGACGACAGGGCTTCCGGTCTTAACGGTCAATTTGGATGATTTTGCCCTCGCTCGGTATGGCTTGTCCCGTTCGCAAGTTCAGGAAGTCGTTGAAATAGCCATTGGAGGCAAAGAGGCCGGATTGGTTTTTGAAGGAGATACTCGGGTTCCGATTGTAGTTCGTTTGCCGGAGTCTCAAAGAATTGATCTGGATAGGCTGGAACGTTTGCCCATCTCGCTACCTACTACGAAAGAATCTTCCGGTGGCCGAAACTCCAGCCAGAGCAATCATGTCGCCACAACCACGATAACTTTAGGCGAAGTCGCGACGTTGGAATTAACACCGGGCCCCAATCAGATCACCCGGGAAAACGGAAAACGATTGGTAATGGTCACCGCTAATATTCGCGGTCGAGATCTGGGCTCATTTGTTAACGAAGCCCGTCAAAAAGTAGAGGCCGAGGTCGATCTACGACCAGGATACTGGCTGGGCTGGGGAGGAGAATATGAACAACTAATTTCGGCATTGAATCGGCTGCAAATTGTGGTTCCGCTCACACTCTTGCTCATTTTTGGGCTTCTATATGCCACATTTGGTTCGACTAAAGACGCATTGTTGGTCTTTTCTGGCATTCCTTTGGCACTTACGGGAGGCATTTTCGCTCTTTGGGTTCGAGGTATTCCATTTTCAATAAGTGCTGCTGTTGGTTTCATCGCCTTATCGGGTGTCGCGGTGCTGAATGGACTGGTCATGATCACCTTCATCAATCAGCTGCGAAAAGAGGGCAAATCTTTGGATCTGGCGGTGCCGGAAGGAGCGCTTCAACGACTCAGGCCTGTTCTAATGACTGCTTTGGTTGCTTCCCTCGGATTTGTCCCGATGGCGCTCGCAACCGGTCCTGGAGCTGAAGTTCAACGCCCCCTTGCTACTGTGGTAATCGGGGGCATTCTGTCGGCAACGCTATTGACGCTTGTCGTACTCCCCGTATTGTACTCCATCTTCCACGGGAAAGAGAAGATGAATCCGTCTTCGTGATTTTCTGCGGTTGAATTCGGGAGATTCTTTGTTGAGGCGGGGTTGGGTTTTGCCCAACCCCGCCGCAACTTCCTACAAACGGGGTAGCACAACCGAACTTTCGCCGGGGAGAGGCGCATCGTTCATCTCCGTCCAAATCTCTCCTCTGGTAGACTTCATAACCACACCTTCTGCATTTCGGCCCAGTACGTAGTCCCGCGTCAAGGGGACTTTGCCAAAGGGCGTGTCCAGAATGTATTTCGGGATCGCAAAACCAGTTAAATGCCCTTGCAACTCGTGCATGATGTGCATGCCTACCTCAATCGGCGTTCGGAAGTGCACCGTACCGCCAATAAGTTGAGCCTGGTACAGGTAATATGGCCGGATGCGCATGTTCACAAGACCCCGGCAGAGTTCGCGCATCGTTTCGACTGAGTCATTGATCCCTTTGAGTAGCACGGTTTGATTGCCCACAGGCACACCCGCCCTCAGCAACCGGTCTATGGCTGCGCCCGCTTCCGGGGTCAATTCTTTCGGGTGATTAAAATGCGTATTGAACCAAATCGGATGATGCCGTGAAAGCACTTCGCACAGCTCTGGGGTGATGCGCTGCGGTAGTTTTACCGGCATTCTGGACCCAATTCGGATGATATCGACGTGCCCAATGGCCCGAAGCTCGGTTAGCAGCCAATCGATGTTGGCGTCTCCGAGGGTTAGGGGATCTCCGCCGGTCAGCAAAACATCATTAATTTCTGGATGCGCGGCGATGTAAGCGATAGCCTCACGCAATTCCCCTTTTCGCATCATGAACTCGGCCTCACCCACCATCCGCTTCCGCAAGCAATACCGACAATAAATCGCGCACTGGCTTGTCACGCAAAATGCCACGCGATCGGGGTAGTTGTGGATCAGGTTTTTCACGGGCGAATGGGCCACTTCTTCGAGTGGATCCTCCAATCCGACCACATCGGGCGCCAGTTCTTCCATCAATGGAACCACCTGTCGACGAATCGGGCAGGTGGGGTCGGCCCGGTCCATCAGGGACGCGTAATAAGGGGTGATGGACCACTGAAATACGTCCTTTGTCGCTTCAATAGCCGCCATTTCCTCCGCGGTAGGTTCGAAATAGTCCCTGAGGGCCTCCTCAGACTCAATCCGATGCCGCATGTGCCAACGCCAATCATTCCACTGTTCGGGGGTGTATTTCATGGTTTTACCCTCTCAATAGCTTCTCGCAACACCTGAGCCAAAAAATCAGGGTAAGACAGCCCCATTAGCTCGGCCATGATCGCAAACGTTCCGTCCGGGGCAAAAGTGGGGAGTGGATTGATCTCTAAAAACCACTCCCGCCCCTCGGCATCCACCCGAAAATCAACGCGCGCAAAATCACGGCACTCCAGCTTATGAAAAATCTTCAGAGCAGCTGCCTGCAAACGCGCTTCCAATTCGGGTGAAAGAACGCCTGGCAGTGCATACGAATGATCTACAACGGGTAGTCCTTTACGGTCGAGCACGTGTAACCCGATGCCAGTCTCGGTCTCGACCGCGCGCTGGATGACCGGGAGGGTACGCGGCGGACGGTGGCCCACTACGGCTACGGTAAATTCGCTTCCCTCCACAAATTCCTCAACCAGCGCATCCTGTTTATAGATTTGGATGATTTCAGTCACCTGAGCGCGCAAATCATCATCCGAAAACACTTTGCTCCTAGCCGTTAATCCCTTCGCAGACCCCTCATATCTCGGTTTCACGAACAAGGGAAACGTTTTCGGCGCTGTGGAAAGATCGATTTGATCACCAGAAAATACGGAATAGGCCGGAGTACGAAGCCCAGCCGCCACCGCGAGATCTTTGGTCCACGCTTTGTCTAAACTCAGCGAAAGAGTGAGCGCATCCGACCCTACAAAAGGCACCCCCATCATTTCCATTAGCGCCGGAGCTTCCCCTTCCCGGTTGCGCCCCCGTCCACCTTCGGCAATATTCAGACCTACATCAAAACCCGGATTATCCATGTGGGGCAACAAGTTACGGGCAGGTCCGATACGAACCGGCACGTGGCCCAATGCCCTTATGGCGGATTCAAGCGCCTGCACCGTTTCAACGGGTTCATTTTCGACATCCGCATCGAAAGGCTCCCCGGGAGTCCAGGGATAGTCTTCAAAAAGATCGTAAATCAATCCGATGCGCATGCTGACAGTGCCCGAATGGGCTAGGGTAAAATAGTACTAGGTCGCAACCTACGAATACTGGTTCTTTTTGTGCGAACCTTATATTCTCTCTATCTACAATTCACCAACGCCATATATCCTCTCAAGATGAAAAGGACCATCTCTTCCCCATTCCATAACATGACTTCCGTGTTTTTCATTTTTGGATATGTTTTGGCTGGCTGTACTTCCGTCGAAACCGAAGCTCCGTTCGCGCTGCCTTCCGGAACGCTGGTTGACATGTCTTACGCCTATAACGATAGTACGATTTATTGGCCTACAGCCCCGGGTTTCGTTAAAACAACCGATTTTGAAGGGACGACGGAAGCTGGATTTTACTATACAGCCTATTCCATTAGTACGGCTGAACATGGCGGGACCCACCTGGATTCTCCCGTTCATTTCTCCGAAGGGAAGCTTTCAGTTGACCAGATTCCACTAGATCGGTTGATGGGATCCGCAATTGTCATCGACGTTCAGGCCCAGGCGGCCGAAAATCGGGACTATTTGATTTCTAAGGATGATATTTTGCTGTGGGAATCTGAAAACGGATCTATTCCAGAGGGCGCGATCGTTCTGTTTCGCACGGGGTTTGGCCAATATTGGCCCGATCGAGAAACCTACATGGGGACTGCTGTGCTAGGCCCGGAAGGCGCCAAGCTGCTTCATTTTCCGGGAATTGACCCTGGTACAGCCGCGCTCTTAGCCACGGAGCGCACTATAAAAGCGGTTGGAATCGACACGCCGAGCATCGATTTCGGACAATCAAAACTTTTCGAAACCCATCAGACCCTGTTTGGCGCCAATATTCCGGCATTTGAAAACGTGGCAAATCTAGACCAGCTACCAATCACGGGCGCCATTGTAATTGCGTTACCGATGAAAATCGAAGGGGGCAGCGGCGGCCCCCTCCGAATAGTCGCTATCATTCCCAACTAGTCCCGATTTGCGGAATCCATTTCAAACTCGTCGCATCTGCCTTTCCCTCCAGAGGTAATAAATGACGGGGATGACAATGAGTGTTAGAATGGTAGAGGAAACCATGCCCCCAATCATTGGGGCTGCAATACGCTGCATCACTTCCGAGCCTGTGCCGTGCCCCCACATAATGGGCAATAGTCCGGCCATGATCGTGGCGACAGTCATCATTTTGGGACGCACGCGTTCGACAGCCCCATGGATAACAGCCGCGTAAAGGTCTTTTAATTCCGTCATTTCACCGCGCTTCAGCCCAGCTTTGTACGCGTGATCCAGATAAATGAGCATGATGACACCCGTTTCTGCGGCTACCCCGGCTAAGGCTATGAATCCGACGCCAACCGCGACGCTGAGGTTGTACTCCAACAAGTAAACGAGCCATATGCCACCAACAGCGGCAAATGGCACCGAAAGCATGACAATTAAGCTTTCTTGCGCATTTCTAAAATTCAAGTACAGCAGGGCAAAAATCAGTAGAAGGGTGAATGGAATGACCAGTTTGAGGCGATCCTTAGCGCGCTCCATATACTCGTATTGACCACTCCAAACGAGCGAATATCCGGCCGGGAGCTTCAAATTCTGCGTCACAACGTCCTTGGCGTTCGCTACATACGTTCCTATGTCAATATCCCGAATATCGACCAAAACCCAGGCTGTCCGGCGGGCATTTTCGCTCTTAATGACGGGTGGACCTTTCGTTATCTCCATTTTAGCCACATACCCGAGTGGAATTTGATTGCCACGCGGTGTCGAGATAAGGACCCTTTCAAGGTCCACCAAATTGTCCCTCGTTTCCCTTGAATACCGAACATTGACCGGATAGCGCTCCAGCCCTTCTACGGTCTGAGTCACGTTCATTCCGCCAATGGCCGACATGATCACATCCTGGACGTCTCCGACCGTGAGGCCATACCGAGCTGCTTCGAGACGGTCTATTTTCCAATCCAAAAAGTTGCCGTTTACGGGCTTGTCTGGAAATGCGCTCAGTGTACCCGGTATATCGTCTAAAAGAACAGCTATATCTGATGTCAACCGAGATAATACTTCCAGATCTGGTCCCATGACCTTGATCCCGACCGGTGTTTTAATTCCGGTTGAAAGCATGTCAATCCGGGTTTTGATGGGCATAGTCCAGGCATTGACCAAGCCCGGAAATTGAACGGCATCATCCATTTCTTCGATCAACTTTTCAACCGTCATTCCCGGTCTCCAATCCTCCTCCGGACGCAGCATGATGGTTGTTTCCAACATTGAAAGAGGGGCAGGATCGGTAGCCGTGTTAGCTCTTCCAACTTTTCCGAGCACGTGGTGGACCTCCGGAAAAGACATGATGATCCGGTCCGTTTGCTGTACCAACTCCCGCGCCTTGGTGATGCTGATCCCCGGATCGGTCGTAGGCATATAAAGAATATCACCTTCATTGAGAGCCGGCATAAATTCCGATCCGAGCTTCGACAATGGCCAAAAAGTGACGAGCAAAACGACGGTTGCGAGCGCGATCGTCCACCATTTGAACCGCAAGGCCATCTGGATACAGGGGCGGTAAATCGCCTGAAAGATCCGGTTGACAGGATTTTTCTTTTCCGGAATGATCTTGCCCCGGATAAAATACCCCATGAGCACCGGTACGACGGTTATCGCTAGAATGGCAGCAGCCGCCATGGCGTAGGATTTTGTAAACGCTAGCGGCTTAAACAACCGACCTTCCTGGGCCTCTAGCGTGAAAACCGGCAAAAACGACAGTGTTACGATCAAAAGGGAATAAAACAGGGCCGGCCCAACCTCCTTGGACGCATCAATCACAATCTGCCAGTGGTCTTTCTTACCTCCATCCACCTCGAGATGCTTGTGCATATTTTCGATCATCACGATGGCCGCATCTACCATGGCCCCAATAGCAATAGCAATACCTGCCAGGGACATAATATTAGCGCTCAATCCCTGCGCGTTCATCACGATAAACGCCATTAAAATGCCCATCGGGAGCGTAAAAACGGCCACAAAAGCACTGCGGAAGTGTAGTAAGAACAGCAAGACAATGAGGGTTACTACGATGATTTCCTCGAGCAACTTGTCCTTCAAATTGTCGATGGCCCGAGTGATCAGTGTCGACCGATCGTAAGCGGCTTTGATGGTAACTCCCTCCGGCAGCCCGGCTTGCAGCTGTTCTAGCTTTTGTTTAACTCCTTCGATCGTGGCCAGCGCATTGGCCCCGTAGCGCATCACGACGACGCCTCCGACCGCCTCGCCCTCCCCGTTCCATTCAACCAATCCACGCCTGAGTTCGGGCCCGAGGTGCACGTTGGCCACGTTACTTATTAAAATGGGCGTCCCGTTTTTATCAACCCCAATCGAAGTGTTTTCGATGTCCTCGATCGATTTGATATACCCTAGCCCCCGAACCATGAATTCGGTTTCACCCATCTCAACGAGCCGGCCGCCAACGTCTGCGTTGGACCTCATGAGCGCCTGCCGAACCTGATTCAGAGGAATATCATAAGCGAGCAGCCGATTGGGATCGACTTCTACTTGATATTGCTTTACATAGCCCCCAATAGACGCTACCTCGGCCACACCCGGAACACTGGTCAATTCGTACCGCAAAAACCAGTCTTGAATGGAACGCAGCTGCTGTAGGTCGTATTTGTCCCCGCCGTCCAAAACATATTCATATACCCACCCGACCCCCGTCGCGTCCGGACCAAGAGAAGGGGTGATTCCTGCAGGCATCCGTCCGGAGGCAAAATTCAGGTATTCCAGTACCCGACTTCGGGCCCAATACATGTCGGTTCCTTCTTCAAAAATGATGTAGACGAAAGAAAGACCGAACATAGAATACCCCCGAACCGTCTTGGCAAACGGAACCGAGAGCATGGCTGTCGTTAGGGGATAAGTGACCTGATCCTCCACGACCTGCGGAGCTTGGCCGGGATATTCAGTAAAAATAATAACCTGAACATCGGACAGGTCAGGGATGGCGTCGACGGAGGTGTTGAGAATCGCGTACCAACCCGTCACGGCCGTTATCGCGGCCAATACCAGAACCATAATCCTGTTTTTGACCGAAAATTCGATAATTTTTTCTAACATGCGGCTACTCGGAAATCGATTTGTGGTTCGTCATTTTTTGGATTGCTTCCTGCAACCGGCTTTCTGAGTCGATCAAGAATTGTGCGGAAGTCACCACCGTTTCACCGTCTTCCAAACCCCTTAAGATGTGAGTGAGACCATTTTCCGGCCCTCCTTCACCCCCCACTTCCACCTCCCGGGGTTCGAAGGATCCATTTTCGCTCGATACAAAAACCAACGTTCGAGCCCCAGAGCGAATAATGGCCTCAGACGGCACCACGACCACATTTTTCAGTGTTTTTCCAGCAAGATGCACATTGGCAAACATCCCCGGCTTCAATTCACGGCTCTCATTTGACACGACAATGCGGACGTGGACGTCCCGAGCTTGCTCTCGAAGCATCGGATAGATGTACGAAATAACCCCTTTATACACCTTTCCGGGCAGATAACTGAGTTCCACTTCTACGGTCTGCCCCAAATTGATCCAAGGCAACTCATAGTCGTAAAAACTGGCATGCACCCACACCTGCTCCAGGTTGGCAATTTTATACAGGTTGGCGCCCTTATCGGCAAAACCACCCTCAACGGCGTCTTTTTGCAAAACGATGCCTGACACGGGTGATGTCACGGTTACCCTCTCCTGAACCTTTCGAGTGTGCCCTAAATGTTCTATAAATTCGGGTGACATTTCCCAATTCAACAGCCGCTTTTTAGTCGCCTCGACCACCCTTTTAGCACCGGACGAAATGCTTTCACTTGATCCTTCTGGAAGCGAGTCCAGGTAGGCCATTGACCGAACGAACTCCTCTTGTGTAGACACCAACTCGGGGGAATAGATGTCGTAGAGGGGGTCTCCTTTTTTGACCGGGGCCCCTTCAAATCCGACGTAGAGTTGGTTAATCCATCCGGAAATGCGCGCATTCACCAAGACAATGCGTTCTTCGTTGACCTTGACTTCACCAACAGTCCGAATAGAGCGAAACAGGTCCATTCGATGGACCTTCCCGTACCGGACGCCCATCTGTTGGGAGACCACGTCGCTGACCATGACACTGCCAGCCGACCGCTGGACTTTTTCTTCCTCATACACGGGAATTAAGTCCATCCCCATACTCGATTTACCAGGTGCGTCATAAATTTCTGTTGGAACCATTGGATCCCACCAATACAGAATTTTTGCTTCGGCCACCTCCGGCTCAGCGGATGCTTCATCCGCCGACCACAGACCTGAGCGGCCCAACCAGAAGCCACCAACGGTCGTCACCAGAATCAATGCGACCAAATAAACATATTGAAAACGTTTCATGATGATCTTCCTCTTAAAATAGTTCGGCAACTTGCCTGTTTAGATGGCCGGAAACACGATCCAGCATGAGTTGCCCAGCGCGTAACCGAGCAGCTATTTCTATTCGTTCGTTTTCAAGCTGAAAACCAGTGCGTTCTGCGTCTAATAGATCTAGAAAATCGCCTTTCCCGTTTGAATAAGAGGAAACCGAGGTTTCCAGAAGAGCGAGAACGGACGGTAACAAAGACTTATCGATATGGTCAATTGACTTTTGGTCAAAATCTGTTTTGGCTTCGAGTTCATCATAAAGGGCCTGAATGGACTGTTTGGTAGACTCGATTTGCTCTTCGATTGCCTGTCGTTGCAATTGAGACTCTTGTCTTTTTGATCGATTAGCTGATTGTGCGAGAGGAATCTTGACGGAAATCCCCACACCCAGTGCGTCGCGACCGTCAGAGGAAGCCGGTATGTCCGATTTTGCAATCATAAGCCAGTTTAGGCTAACTCCGAAGTCAGGTCGATTATAAAAGTCGATAAGCTTGGTTTGAGTGCCGTTTAGTTCGATAGATTGGGCTAATACTTGAAGCTCACTCCGGCTTGCTAAATCCAAGGAAGGAGTTTCATCTCGAAGACCAAATTGTTCGGTTTGTAGAATTCGAACGGGCTGTTGAACCCATCGCTCGATTACCAGACGGTTAGCCTGAATGGTTCGGTCAAAATCGAGGAGGGATTGTTCCAGCCTAGCGCGTTCCAATTGAATCTTGAGGATCGACTGTTGGCTTCCTTCACCGACTTCATACTTTCGAAGAGCCAGTTTTTCGTACCCGTCCAGCCTTTCCTCAAATGAATAGATCACCTCGCGTCTAGCTTCAGCCCTTCTAACGTCATTAAGCGCCAGTTGCGCCTCCAAAATGGCCCCCACAGCGGCGGTTTGAACATTCGTGTAACCCATTTCCGAATCTAGGCGGGCCATTTCCCTCATCAAAGATTGCTTCCCGGGATAAGGAATCATTTGCTCAACACGTAGGCCGAGAATCTGCTTACCTCTTGCAGTATAGACAGGTAACGGCTGTCCCGTTAGCATGACTATTGGATCTGGATATGCCCCAACGTACCCGGTTCTTTCCGAAACAGCGTCTGCGGCCGTCTCCAAAGAATGAATAGTCTTGTTCGACTCTATAACGAGTCGAATTAGGTCGGAGGCGAACGTAACGTCAACTGTATCAGCTGCAACCCTTTGCGAGCTTTGATCGCTTGGCCTCTCTGCTGAAATTGGAGATGTTTTATTCCCTAGGGCAGGGCCTGACGAAATAGAAAAGAAGAATAGATTAAGCGCGATCCAAACGGGAGTGCGATACTTTCGGAGAAAAGGCATACGGCTATACGGGCCAAAGTGATAAGGTGTTCGCTGATTCGTCTGCGAATTCAGCGGTGTTTTTTGGCGCGGCAGTACTTAGAAGGGTAGAAGCTTGGGGCTCCTTGCTAGGACTTACAACGCCAAGGCACTGGAGCATCAGCCTCCAGAAAACCTCCTTTTACAATCGAAGAATGGGAAGTAGTCGAGTAGGAATCGATGAGCCCAAAGGAACGATTTTATGGAATAGCAAGGGACTCACTCGGCCCTTGTCGATCTCTCTTTTCAATTGTGCCGATAGGCTTACTTTCAGGCTTATCCCAGAAGGAACCGTTCCGGAGGGCGGAGATTCCTGTTCCATGAAACAATTGGAACACATTTCTGTCGAGGTTCCCTGTTCAAAACACGCTGGACAGTGACCACCATCGCAATCCATGGCGGCGAGTGCAACGATCACGATGGAGAAAGGAAAAGCTTTCGCTGAATTAGAGGCCTGGACTAAACTATGCGCTGGTTGGGCAGCACTGTGGCCTGCATGGGTTTGGGACCTGGCAGGCAATTCGTGTCCTGCGTGCGCAGACTCTCTAGCCACCGCTGTCGGAGCTAATGTGGCCGCGAGAAACGTTATTATGACCAGAATTCCCTTCATGCCTGCAATTTATGACTCATTTAACCAAATACCGCTCATAATTCTGTAAGTAGTTAGTGCAGAGACACGTTTCTTAAAAATCGTCGCACCGCATTTTCCGACCCAACCCAGCCCAAAAGGACGCCAGACCCGATCATGGCGAGGCCAAAAGTGAGAACCGAGCCGAAATCCGGGTTTCCCAGTTGCGGTACGTAGGCAACGACGACCACGTGAATGACCCAGATAATAAAAAGGGCCAGAAGCGAGGCGATTAACCCTTGAATAACACCCTCTACTATGAAAGGCTGTCGAACAAAGGAATCCGTCGCGCCAACCAACTTCATGGTTCGAATCATTAAACGACGGGCGTAAATGGCGAGTCGAATGGTATTCGCCACTAAAAAGATGGATGCCAATAGGACCAACAGCCCCACAGCGCCGCCGATCATACTAAGCAGACGTAAATTTCCCTGGACTTTGACCAAAAGGGGTCGATTAAACACAACCTCATCCACTCGATTCCACGACGAAAATTCGGCGACTAACAGATTGAGACTGTCCGAGTTAATGTATGCCGGCTCTACCCGAACCTTGATCGAAGCCGGAAGAAAGGCATCTTCGAAAAAAACGGTGGCCTCATCCCCAAATTCATTTCGAAAAATTTCCTGAGCGGCCTCTTTACTGACGTATTCGGCTTCAATGACGCCCGGCGATGCCTGAGCTCGAAGGAAAAGAGAATTGGCAATGTCATCGGACGTATCGTCCAAAAATATTTCTACTTCTCCCACTCGTTGTTTTAACCAATCAGATACCTCGTTGGCTTGCCACATCATAATCGCGATTAAGCCTACCAAAACCAAAGCCACGGTCATCGCACTCGTGGACGCCACAGCCGAGAAACTGGAGCGCCTAAAGCCTGAAATGCCTTCTTTTATCGCGTATGGGAGCATGTGGTAGTAAACAAGCACCTTGAGGAGGAAACGAGATCAAGTACCCAAACAAAACGGACATGTTGCATGAGTATCTGGGTTGTACTCAATGTATGACGGATACCGGAAGGGAAACCGTATTCGTCCCGCTCGAGACCGAAAGAATATAAATCCCGCCTGGCAGCCCATTGATATCGATGGACGTCTGTCTCGCTCCTACCAGATGTGGGAAATCGCGTTTCAAAATCTGTCTGCCGAGTACATCGTGCAATTGGATGGATGCCGCGCTTATTTGGTCTGATTCGAACGAAACGCGAATCACATTTGATGCTGGATTGGGCCACACCTCCAAATGGGAGATCGCGATGTCAAATGGGCTTTCCTGATTGTTATTGATCGGAATGTAAAATCCTCTGACCCAAAATGCTTCTCGAATAATCGATTCATGCTGCCCGCCAAATAGTTGGGTATCCGCTGCTAAAACATGGAGGGTAGCTTCGGAAAATTGGGTCTCAGTGGTGTGTTGTTTCAGGGCTTCAAGAGCCAATCGATCAACTACATCCGCTCCCAATTGAGCCCGCAAATCCCACAGGGTAGCGGCCCAAATCATCCCCCAAACGTAGTGATTGGCAAAGTTGTTGTAGGAGGCCTTGCATTTACCGTCGAGTTGATGGTAACGAAGGCAAAACCCGTATTCTAGGTCAGGATTGGGAAATCCGAACTTCCAACTCCATACTGCAGGATCCAATACCAAGGTCCTGATTTCCCGATCGTTGGGAGGCCCCATACATGCCTGTCGATCGGGACACGTCACGACCCATTCGCCAATCCGAGGATCGTTGGTATAAGTGGCCGTAAAATAGTCAGCATAGGCTTCGGACAACGCCCGGGTCTCGGCCGAATGCTCAGAATTTGGGTTAAATCCGAGGCTTGCGGCCACCAAATGGGCATATTCGTGGTAAATGAGGTCGTCCGAAAGGGCCGCATTTTTCATAAATATGTCCCCTAGGCGGAATTTTAAAACATTTCCTTCTGCACTTGCAAAAGCACCGTCCCCTACCACGTGAACTTTAGCATCTGCTTGGAACGCAATAGGCACTCCCATTCGCTCGATCCAGAATTTCCGCGCAAATTGATCCACGTGATAGTACACGTTTACTGCATCGAATCTAGAGCAGACGGAGACGTCGGTACTGCAATGCAGAGCGACCGATGTATCGGGAGGGAAGCGATAATCGGGGCCGTTTTTACCAGGGGCCGCGTCGATGGGGCCGTCTAGGCGTTCACTTCCAACTCGCACATATGGCCCTTCGAGCCGCAATCCATCACCTAAAAGCCCTTCCAGTACCACTTCAGTTGCTCGAGAAGCTCTGGGATCGGTCAGAAAAACACTGGCAATTGCATCGGTTTGAAAGCTAAAAAGCTCCCCTGGACGCCTGAAGGAACGATAGGGCATACCAGCCCGAGGCTGAACTGGTACGAAAGCCATTTGGTTGTCTTCCAACTGCGCGATTTGATTGACCCACTCAACGGGGCACAGTGCAGATGCGGGCAAAACTCCTGCTTCCAAAGGCAAAGAAGCCTGCGCCTGGCTCTGGATTGAAGTCAATCCAATCATCAGAATCCATATGATCTTTTTGCAAATCAAACCTGGTTCCGTGTTTCTCTTCTGGTATTTCGAACCGGGTGCTTAGATCAACTTTTCGAATCGATTCGCATCACGGTTTTTTCTGACCTGTTCAGGATCAAAAATCTGACCATTCATGGCAATATATACGCCTGAAGCAAGCGACTGAACAGCGCCTACGGCTACCCCAATATTGAATTCAGCATCGGTCTCCCGAAACCGGGCTGGCGCCAAGGATCCGACCAGAACGATAGTCTTATTCTTAACTCTTTGACTAATCGCCATTGCAGACTCCACCATCGTGTCCGTTCCGTGAGTCACGATCACGTGCGCCGTGTCGGTTCGAAGTACGTGATCTACTAGCGTCTGCCGATCCTCATCCGTAATGTCCAAACTATCCTTTTGGAAGACTCCCGTGACATCGTATTCAAATGTGGCCCCCACTCGGTCAAGGATTACTTTTATCTGTGGATCCCCGACGTGGTAGTTACTTTTCGCATCGAAATAAATCTTATCGATGGTGCCTCCGGTAGTCAAAATAGAAATTTTCATCGGCTCAACTGAAAAAACGAGGACACACCATGCAGACGGCCCTCAATTTTTTTTATAGAAAACAGATCCATCGATCCAAGTTTTGGAACAGGTGTCGGACCGAAAATGATACAACCAATGTTCGACATCCGGTACTTCTAACTCAACGAAATTTGCGCGCTTTCCAATCTCAATCGACCCGTAATCATGGTCTTTTCCAATCGCTTTCGAGGCCATCAACGTGGCTCCTTTTACCGCTTCAGCGGGTGTCATTCGGCTCATGGTACACGCCAACATCATGGCAAGTGGTAGATCGTAACAAGGCGCGGATCCAGGATTAAAGTCAGTTGCGACAGCTACGTTGACCCCCGCGTCCAAAAATGACCGCGCTTTCATTGGGGGTTGATTGAGGTACAAGGAGGCAAATGGTAGACAAACCGCCGTCACCCGCGCCCGCGACATGGCTTCAATGCCTTTGTCGGTGGTAAACTCGAGATGATCGGCTGAAATGGCGCCAACCCTTGCGGCCAATTCTCCGCCGCCTCCATCGCTTAGTTGATCGACGTGCAGCTTTGGAATTAGCCCGTGGGTTAGCCCAACGCTCAAAATGTGATCAGCTTCTGCCGCGGTGTAAGCCCCTTGTTCGACAAAAATATCATTGAACGAGGCTAGATTCTCGGAAGCCACGAACGGGATGAGTTCTTCGCAGATCATTTTAATGTAACATTCTCGGTTACACTTTTCATCCGGAGGGATGATGTGCGCTGCCAAAAGCGTGCTAACCACGTTTTGGGGCACTTTCAGGGCCAATTGACGATAGACTCGAAGGAGTTTTAGTTCGGCTTCCAAGGACAAACCATAGCCGGTCTTGCACTCGATGGCGGTCACTCCTATCTGAAGATATTTCTGGGCATAGGTCAAACAGTGTTCGAGCAGGTCCTCTTCTGAAGCTAACCTGGTCTGTGCCATAGTCTTCCGAATACCCCCGCCTGCCGCAGCAATATCCAAATAGCCCTTTCCTTCGATTCGCATGCGAAACTCGTCGGCCCGCCAGCCACTAAAAGCCAGGTGGGTATGGCAATCCACCAGCCCCGGAATGACGGTCCGTCCACCGGCTGAAAAACGCTCGAGGATTCCTAACTCGATAGGAAGATTCGACTCCTGTCCTACCCACACTATGCGCCCATTTTCAAATGCAATTGCAGCGTCTTGAATCGGGTAAATATCGGCTTGACGGCCACTATCCTTACAGGTCGCCAAATATCCAATATCTCCGAGAACACCAGAATTACGCAAGGAAACACCCCTCTCGTTCCACCACGGTATGCAAAATAGACGATTGAATGATCCCAAGGCTCGGCGTCAAATCGTCTTGAAAAAGGTAATCCTTCTCCCTGTGTGGGATGCGTGATCGGATTAGGGCGTGAGCTGCTGCGACTCCTTTACCCGGTTTTAAAGGCAGACGGTAGTCTAAGGCCTGAGCCGCGGTAAGTAATTCGATCGCAAATACATACTCAAGGTTTTTCAGCACCTGTAGCAGCTTAACTGCGCTAATGCTGCCCATTGATACATGGTCTTCCTGGCCTAGCGACGTCGGGATTGAATCGACGGAGGCGGGATGACAGAGCACCTTGTTTTCCGAGACCAGAGCGGCAGCCGTGTATTGTGGAATCATAAATCCCGAATTCAGCCCGGTTTCGGTCATCAATAGGCGCGGCAGGCCGTCATGCCCTTCCAAAAGTAGGTAGATGCGTCGTTCCGAGATCGACGCCAACTCGGCCAGGGCAATGGCTGCGTAATCCAGTGCCAAAGCCAGCGGTTGCCCGTGAAAATTTCCGCCGCTTATCACATCCCCATCTTCAAACACCAAAGGATTGTCCGTTACCGAATTCAACTCCGTTTCGATCATATCGAGAGCGTGCGAGAGCGCGTCCCGACTGGCGCCGTGAACCTGAGGGACGCATCGGAGACAATAAGGGTCTTGCACTTTCCCACATCCCCGGTGGGATTCCAAAATTTCGCTATCTACCAGGAGAGCGCGCACATTTTCAGCAACCACTTGCTGGCCTTTATGCGGCCTGAGAGCGTGCACTCTGGCGTCAAACGGACGGCTGCTACCCTGAAGCGCTTCCAGACTCATTGCTGCGAGCGTATCCGCTGTCCTCACTAATTCCGTGGCGCGGTTCAAGATAAACGCGCCATATGCCGCCATAAACTGCGTTCCGTTGATCAAACTCAGGCCGTCCTTCGACTGCAATTCGATGGGCTCGAGGCCAGCCTTCGATAAGACTTCAGAAGCAGGTACGTGCTTGTCATTTTCGCCCCAAAAATAGCCCAGACCAATGAGGGGCAGCGACATATGCGCGAGTGGTGCCAAATCGCCGGAGGCGCCCACGCTTCCTTTGGATGGTACGACGGGTATCCAATCGTTCTTCGCCATCAGCAACAAGCGTTCAAACGTCCGCTCCGAAACCCCGGAATATCCAAGCCCCAGTGCCTGGACTTTCAATGCCAGCATAATTCGGGTGATATCTTTCGGCATCGGATCCCCAACGCCGACGGCGTGACTCACCAAGAGGTTACGCTGAAGCTGACTGAGGTGCTCATTTCCGATGCGCTTGTTGGCCAGTTTCCCAAAACCGGTGTTGACGCCGTAAACGGCTTCGCCCCCGGAAATGGCCTTTTCCAGCGTACGGCGGGATCTCGAAACCGCACTGGAATCCGCTGCCAAACCGCTCAGCATTGCTTCGATGTCGCGGTACAGGAATTTGACCGATAGGTTGTGGCTCATCCGTTCACCATCGGTAAATCTACGCCGCGTTCGTTGGCCGTTTCGATGGCCACATCATACCCCGCATCGGCATGGCGCATAACGCCTGTGCCCGGGTCGTTGGTCAGCACCCGTTGGAGGCGACGGTCAGCGGATTCCGTTCCGTCGGCCACGCAAACCATGCCCGAGTGTATCGAATACCCGATTCCAACCCCACCACCGTGGTGAAGGGAAACCCAACTCGCCCCGGACGCCGTATTCAGCAGCGCATTGAGCAACGGCCAGTCAGCTATGGCATCCGAGCCGTCCTTCATGCTTTCTGTTTCCCGATTCGGGGATGCCACGGAGCCACTATCCAGGTGATCTCGTCCGATCACAATGGGCGCCGTTACCTTGCCCTTTTTGACCAACCAATTAAATTTTAGCCCCATTTCGGCCCGTTCCCCATATTCCAGCCAACAAATTCGGGCTGGTAATCCCTGAAAATGAACCTGCTTGCGGGCTTTGTGAATCCACCGAGCTAGAGCTTCCTTTTGTGGAAACGTCTCCAGAACGGCATCGTCAGTAACAGCGATGTCCGCCGGATCTCCCGAAAGAGCTGCCCACCGAAAAGGTCCCGAGCCCCTACAAAACAAAGGCCGAATAAATTCGGGCACAAACCCGGGAATCGTAAACGCCTCGGTCATTCCTCGGTGGTCCGCTACTTGTCCGCGCAGATTGTTGCCGTAGTCGAATACCACCGCACCGAATTGCTTTAAGTCCAACATCGCCTGAATATGGGCTTGCATGGCGTCCAAAACAGCGGCCTTGTAACCCGCTGGATCGTTGGTTCTAAAGAATTCGGCGGTGTCCGTCGTGTATCCTACAGGTAAATACCCCAATTCCAGGTCGTGGGCCGAGGTTTGATCTGTAACAATATCAGGTACGATTCCGCGTCGAACCAATTCGGGCAGGACTTCTGCAATGTTGCCGAGAAGCCCGACCGAGAGGGCGTCACCTTTTGCTCTCGCCACAAAAAGGAGGTCGAGCGCAGAGTCAAGATCTTCGCTCATAACGTCGCAGTATCCGGTCTCGACTCGCCTTTGAATTCTGGTCGGGTCGACTTCAACGCAAAGACAGGTTCCACCGTTCATAGTCGCGGCCAGTGGCTGCGCGCCACCCATGCCCCCCAAACCGGCGGTCACAACCAATCGCCCGGCTAGCGTACCTCCAAAATATTGGTTAGCGCATTCGGCAAACGTTTCGTAGGTCCCTTGTAGGATGCCTTGAGTTCCGATGTAAATCCACGATCCAGCCGTCATCTGGCCGTACATGGTCAATCCGAGCGCTTCCAGGCGCCTGAATTCATCCCAATTGCCCCAGCGAGGGACTAAATGGGAATTCGCTATCAACACGCGTGGCGCTTCGTCATGAGTTCTGAATACTCCGACGGGTTTTCCAGACTGAACCAGCAACGTCTCATCGTTTTCTAAACGCCTGAGAGTTTCAACAATCCTATGATAGCTGGGCCAATCGCGAGCGGCTTTACCGCTGCCCCCATACACAATCAGATCTTCAGGGCGCTCTGCGACGGCCGGATCCAGATTGTTCATGAGCATCCGCATGGCCGCTTCCTGGTGCCATCCTTTGCAGGAAATGGTCGACCCTCTGGGTGCTCGAATAGCTGTTTGAATCAGCGACATAAATGTTTAGGCCATCAAAGATGATATTAATTTTAGCAAGGACTACTCAAATTGGCGCCGAAACGCCTCAAATTTTTCTTCAAGTTCGGAAAGTCTGGATCGAATGTTTTCGAGCTCTTCGTTTAAATGCATTTTTGCACTGTCACCGAACCCCGAGCCGCCACCCGATGCGAGGCCCTCGGAAGCGGCGGCGGTATAAGCTTCAAGCGCATCTTGCCCTTCCAGCAGATGGCCGAATCGCTCGCCTTTTTGACCGGGTAAACGTCCAACGGAAACGACCAACGGTTCCTCAACTGATGCCAGAACGTCGAGGTGAGCGGCGACCTGTTCCATGGTGTCAAAAGTGGCCATCCGAGCAGTATGTGTTCGAAGCTCACCAACCGTCTGCGGTCCGCGGAGCATCAAGCTGGCAAGAATGGCCAATTGCTCCCGACCCAAATTCCAGTGTTGAGCCGCTGCGTGGCGAAATTTCTCGGTTCGGCTTCCAGCCACGGCTGCGTGTCCGACCAACCGATGACGCCCAAGTTCGTCGAGATTTTCCCGAATCTGGAATTCGCCGTATTCGACAACTGGATGTCGATTGGATTTTTGATTACACCCATTGGCCAACGCATTGAGCGTCATCGGGTAGTATTCGGGTGTACTAAGTTCCTTCTCAATCAAAACCCCCAAGACTCGTACGGCCTCAGGGCTTAAGTTTTTTTCCATGTTCTTTGCCTAGATCGAGGTCGCAAACCAATTAAAAAGACGAATCCTGAACAATTATTACCGGGCAGGACATAGAAGAAACGACAGATCTGCTCCCGGATCAAATTCCTGAAGCGATCAGCAACTCAATGTCGCGATGGGGCATCCCAAACATCATAGCCAAGCTTTTTTTGGTTAAATGCTTTCGATATGTGTAAGTACCGTTTCGCAGACCTACATCCGTCCATAAAGCGTCGTTTACCGAACTTGCATCGCCAATTTTGATAACATAAGGTACCAACACATTGGTCAAAGCATACGTCGCTGTTCGGGCCGCGTTCGAAGGCATATTCGGCACAGCGTAATGAATAACCCCGTGACGACGAAAGGTTGGTTTGGAGTGGGTCGTGGCCTGACTCGTCTCGACACAACCGCCTTGGTCAATAACGGTATCAACAATAACAGATCCAGCCCGCATGGATGCCACCATGTCTTCTGTAACAATTATGGTTGCTTTTTGTCCGGCCTTCAACATCGCTCCGATTACGACATCGGCAGTGAGTAGAGCTTGGGAAACGTATTGTTCGGTAGCCATGGCTGTGGTAATGCCCCGCCCGAGGTAGTGCTCAATCTGCCTAAGCGCACCTAAGTCGTTGTCCAGCACGATAACATGGGCGCCAAAGCCCAGTGCCGTTTTTGCTGCCCATTCTCCGACTACACCAGCGCCTAAAATGACCACATTGGTCGGAGGCACGCCCGAAATCCCCCCCAGCATCACCCCTTTGCCTCCTTCGGCGCTTTCGAGCAATCGGGCCGCGGTTTGAACGGCCATCGTACCCATAATTTCATGCATCATCCGGACAATGGGAAGGGTCCCGTCTGAGTCCCGGATAAATTCAAAGCCGATTCCGGTTACCCCTAATTCCATCAACCGTTTTAAAAAGGTTGGAGACGTTACTCCCAGATGCAACGCCGAAATCAACACCTGTTTTTCGTGCATTAGACCGACTTCTAACTCCGTCGGTGGACCCACTTTTACGATTAAATCGCTATTCAAATACAATTCGGAGTCGGTTGAAGCGATCGCCGAACCCGCGTCGGCATATTCAGCATCGGTAAAGTGAGCTCCTTCCCCCGCACCTTTTCCTACAACCACTTCGTGCCCGTTAGCCACGAGAACAGCTACTCCTGCAGGAGAAATGGACACTCTTCTTTCTTCGTTCGAACGCTCTTTTGGAATGCCAATTTTGATGGAATTACCCTTGGTCTCCACCACCTTTTGCCTCTCCTTTGAGAGAATACCGTGCTCAAGCCCCAATCCATGTAGTGAAGGTACTTCCATGAGAACGCGCCCAATTCCTGATGAGAAGACAATTTGCGAAAGCCGGTCGGCTTTATAGCTAAGATCAATGAATATACGATCTTATACGAATGGTTTCCACGCCTTAAGTCAATTCCAATGTGACATAATGATGCTTCCAGCCACGGCGGCGTTGAGCGACTCTACAGCGCGTGATTGATCCTCTCCCGGTACCGAAACGGTTCCTTTGACCAGGGATCGTACTTCTTCGGAAACTCCGTTTGCCTCGCTTCCGATCACCATCATGGAATGAGCACCTGGTTTCCATTCCTTTATAGACACCCCGTTCATATCCGCTATGCGGACATCAACACCCGCCCGAATATTCGTAGTCAAAAACCCGGGTAGATATTCAACCTGTTCCAAAACCACATCCCAAAGCCCACCCATGGTGGCGCGAACGGTTTTAGGGGCGAAAAAATCGGCCGTTCCTGGACCCGAAACCACCGCTTCAATGCCAAACCAGGCAGCTGATCGAATCAACGTGCCTACATTTCCCGGATCTTGAACCCCATCGAGTACGAGCACGCGGCGCATACACGAGATACAAAGGGTTGTTGGCTCAGGTAGGCGCGCAACCGCTAAAATTCCCGAAGGAGAAGATGTGTCCGATAACTTAGCCATCACCCGATCCGAAATCATCGTAATAGCGCCAATCTGACCCTTCAAGGCCTTCTTCAACCGAATGTCCGCCATAATATCGGCGGTCGCGAGGATTTCAAACAGCGGAGCTTCAGCTAAAAGCGCAGATTCCACACTTCTGAGCCCTTCCACGATATAGGATTGATGCTCATCGCGTCCCTTTTTTCGCTTCAAAGACACGATTTCCTTGATTCGTCGTTCTGTGATTTCGGAATTCATAGCGCCCTGGGCCTGATTAGGATGCGAAAAGTGAAGAATGGAATAGAATGAGGTTGGGGGTCACGGGATTAAGCTACGGCAGCAGTACCTTTGTGCGAAACGGAATCGATGGCTTCGGCTATGTTTCCAATGAATCATTTTATCAGTTACCAAACAGTGCCTTGGCTTTTGGAAGCGCTTTTCCTGCCAGGGACCCAATATTTGCGATGCAATTCAACGATCCATACAAGAAAGCCGTCTACCACGAACCGGCCCCTTTGTCAAACGAAGATAACCCGTTTGAGGCGATGGTCGAGCGCTTCGACGGGGCTGCTAAAATCCTGGATTTGAATCCAGGTTTTTACGAGTACCTCGTTACTCCGGCCCGCATTCACATTACCGCTATTCCGGTTATGATGGACACGGGTTTGATCAAAATGTTTGAAGGTTACCGCGTTATCCATAGCGATATCTTAGGCCCATCTAAAGGCGGCATTCGCTATGCGCCAGACGTGAATCTGAACGAAGTCAAGGCTTTGGCTGCGTGGATGACCTGGAAGTGTGCCATCGTCAATGTGCCGTTTGGTGGCGCAAAAGGGGGCGTTGTTTGTAACCCGAAAGACCTTAGTCCGGGCGAATTGGAGCGTTTAACGCGTCGCTATACGGCTAACCTAGCGGATGTGTTTGGACCGGATAAGGACATCCCAGCGCCGGATATGAACACTAACGAACAGATCATGGCGTGGATTCTGGATACCTACTCTATGCGCATCAAGCGGACCGAACCTGCTGTGGTTACTGGAAAACCGATTCTACTTGGCGGCTCCGAAGGACGGCGCGAGGCCACGGGTCGCGGCGTTATGACCGTAACATTGGCCGCTATGGAGCGCCTGGGCATGCGCGCGTCAACGAGTACTGTTTCCGTCCAGGGTTTTGGAAACGTAGGTTCTGTCGCAGCCGATCTATTGTCGCAACAAGGTTGCACGATTGTAGCCGTATCTGACGTTTCGGGTGGATACTACAACAAGAAAGGACTGGATATTCATGCCATGATTGAGTATTCCAAAACGCACGGAAATAGCCTGGAAGGTTATCCAGACGCCGATCCGATTTCGAATGAAGACCTTTTGACTCTGGACGTCGACGTGTTGGCCCCATGCGCCAAGGAAGATCAAATCTCTTCCCGAAATGCGGAGAAAATCAAAGCAAAAATTATTGTGGAAGGCGCAAACGGACCAACCACAGCAAAGGCCGACGCGATGTTGAAGGCGAACGGATGCGCCGTGATTCCAGACATTTTGGCCAATGCCGGGGGCGTCACGGTATCCTACTTTGAGTGGGTGCAGGACCGTCAGGGATATTTCTGGACGTTGGACCGCGTAAATCGTCGTTTAGACCGGATGATGCGGTCGGCTTTTGATTCAGTTTATGACAAAGCCCAGGAGCACGATACGACGCTTCGCATTGGCGCCTACGTGCTTGCGATTAAAAAAGTGGCCGATGCTTTGCGTTTACGCGGCATTTATGCCTAAAGGCAGCTTAAAAGCTGGCAATATCGACTTTGTAGACAACCGGCCTTTCTATTTTAGAAAGGCCGGTTGATCTTCGCTTCGATTGGTCGCATCTTGGGATCCTTAGATAATTGTTCAGAATCCCGTATGGCCGTATTACTAAAATTGGGGTGCACCGGGTGGTTCCTCCTGTTCATAACGGCCGGAAGTTCACCCGCATTCTCTCAGATCTCGCACCGTAACGCCCTGGTAAACATCGCGTTATCGTGTTTTACACCCGTTTTATCAGGGTCTTCAGCGATTCAAATTCAGGCTTCGGACCGATCGGACATCATTTCTCCAGGGGTTGAACAGGGCTTACTATCCCGAGGATTTACGATCTCAACGGAATCAGGCAAGGCTAAGCTCGTTTACGACGTTGAACTGGCGCAGGTTGTCTTGGAAAATGCTGCCCAAAATCAATTGACTCGTCGGGTCACCCTAGGATTGAATTACCAAGTGTTGGGTTCGGGTGATGGCGAGGAAACGCTAAGTACCGTGTTAAATTCCGGTACGTGCTCCGATTCTACCACCGATCTTATCGAACGAGAAATGGCCTCAAAGCTCGCCTACGACGGCTTTTCAGTCACGAATCCCGCCATCCCACCAAAAAAAGGGATCACCCGATATATACAGCCTCTTATTTTGATAGCGGCCTCTGCGGTCGGTACGTACTTGTTTTTTAATTTGCGTAGCCGGCGGGCGGATAGTAGATAATGAAAAAATATTTCTTGTTTGTGCTATGTAGTTTGCCGCTTGCGTGTGCCGTTCCGGTACCACCTACCGGTGGTCCGCCCGACCAAAAACCTCCAACCGTCCTGGAGACCATCCCAGCAAACGGGATGACGCATTTTACGGGTCGGGATATCGAGTTTGTGTTCGATGAGCCAGTCGATTTACGCTCATTTACATCGGCTTTTTCCATTTCACCCGATGTAAGTGGAACGCCAATCATATCCGGATCAGGCCGCCGGATTCGGGTCCGATTGCCTGAGGACCCCCGCCCCGAAACCACCTACATCATTTCCCTCGAAACCACACTCCGGGACGTCCACAACGTCGTTTTGGAGCGTCCTATTACCCTCGCTTTTTCAACGGGAGCGGTCATTGACGCGGCAAAAATGTCAGGTTTGGTGGTCAAATACCTCGATGGAACCCCGCTTTCAGCAATCGATGTGTTCGCCTATGCCGCTGACGATTCGACGTCACTCAGTCTACCACCTCTTTATCGGACGCAAACAGGCAAATCGGGCGAATTCCGTTTCGAGCACGTGGCAGCCCGCGATTACTTTGTAGTGGCGGTATCCGACCGAAACCGGAATAGAAAACGGGATGTCGGCGAAGCCATCGGAATTTCGCCCGTTCATTATTTGACCGCTGACACGCTTGGCACCGCTCCAACCCAGCCTTGGATTATGGCCAACTTTGACACAGAGCCCCTCGTGCTGGAAAGGGTAAGAGCTGTTTCCACCCAAGATCTCGAACTTCGTTTTTCGAAGCCATTGGATGTGAATGTCAATGTATCTACTCCGTTCAGTACGGTAAACGGAACCAATTTGGCTGTTTATGACTCTTTGGACGTCAAAGTCTCCGACCTCGAAGTCTATTTTAAAGAGACCAAATCCCGCGTCCTTTTTGCCCGATCATCCGTCCTGACTCCCGGATCTTACCGCGTGAAAGGCACCGTGGCCGTTGCTGATTCCAGTCAAAATGCAGCTTCCCAAATCGCTTCGTCTTTCGTCGTGGCCAGTAACACACCCGCGGCAATTGGACCCGCCTTTTCCAGGTGGATGCCGGATTCCTCAGTCGTAACGACGGCGCTACCAAGAACCATTTGGCCAACCGAAGTCTTTGGGTTTCGAACGGATCGGCCGGTGGCGGACGCCCGGTATTCGGCTACCCTTCGCGACACGTCCGGAACGACCCTCACCGTCCACTTCTCCAAAGAGGACGCCACGTTTTTCGTATTTGATAAAACCACCGATTTCTCTTTCAATCAGCCCTTTTTTCTCGACATCAATCAAAAAGATTTCGGAGGATTGGACTCCTTGGTTACCGGATTTTTTCAGTTTGCAACCGATCGTCAGCTGGGATCACTCTCCTTTGTTGCGAAGACGGAGCCAGACAGGTCTTCGCGCAACCTGATTGTCGAGGGATTTGATGCTTCAAACAAATCGGTATTGCTGTTCAAAAACGTCATTTCAGGAGGGAATCACGTTGTAATAGACAAACTCCCGGGTGGCAAAAGACTCTTTTTGCGGGTGATATGGAGCTCGAAAACTCGATGGTTTCCCGGTCAATTGAGCCCTTGGCTCCCGGCGGACCCCTTAACGTGGATTGACGTAAAGGAACCTATTCGAGCTCGTTGGGAAACGGCGCTTCCGGACACCGTCTCGTTTGATCAGCGCCCACGACCTTCAGAGCGAAAGTAATCCTCCGTTGATGTTTTTCGAAACCGTTTGGGAATTGAAGCGCAAATAATGGTTTGATGATGAATCCTTTGGCGCATATGGCCCCGGTGTTGAGTTCCGCTTCCATGCGCGAAGCGGATCGGGTGACCATTGAAGAATTGGGGATTCCGGCTCATACGCTCATGGAATCGGCAGGCCGAGAGGCCGCCGAAGTCGCTGAGGAAATGATTGAGGTCATTCTGGATGTACGGCGGGAGCGCAGCGAATGGGTGGATGAGCGGGTTCAGCATCCGACCGCTCATATTGTTTGTTTATGTGGCAAGGGAAACAATGGAGGCGACGGCCTCGTGATTGCCCGCTATCTTGCGGGTCGCGGGCATCGGGTTTCAGTCGTGTTATTTGGAGATAAGTACTCAGGGGCCGCGGCTACCAATCTGGCCATCTTGAAAAAAGTGGCGGACCATCACTCGGTGGTTGTCGTGCCTTACATCAACGAATCAACCCTCGATGAGTTGGGGCCCGTAGACCTCGTTGTCGATGCTATCCTTGGGACCGGGCTTCAAGCGAATGTTAAACCTCCCGTTTTGGAAGTCATCGGTTGGGTAAATCGGCAACCTGGCGCCATCCTTTCGGTGGATATTCCAACCGGCTTAAACGCCGACTCCGGCCACGTCTTAGGGAATGCGATTAAGGCCCACGTGACGGTCACAATGGGGGCGCTAAAGCCCGGTTTATTGATTGAGGATGGGCCGGATATTGTTGGTGCCCTTCAGGTTGTGGACATCGGCATCCCACCTTTCGTATTGGAATCGAGCCTGTTGGGAGAAGCAGAAATCCGCGTCTCAGATGCCGTTTTCGTGTCATCGTGCCTACCCACCAGGAGCCGTAAAGACCACAAATACACTTACGGGCCCACCATCGTTGCCGGTGGTTCTAAGGCCTTCCCGGGAGCGCCGGTCCTGGCTAGTTTAGGCGCGGCCAAAATCGGAAGTGGGTATGTTTTCTGTTTATGTCCGGATGATATTAAATCGCTACTGGAAGAAAAGCTGACAGAAATTCCCGTTGAATCCTGGAGCGATGGGGGCGATGTCGCACTGGCTTCAATGCTTGAAAGGCTCGGCACGCGCTGGACCAAAACCAAGGGCTTTTTGATCGGTCCCGGACTCGGTCGTGACGCTAAAACGACCGGCCTTGTCAAATCTCTCCTAAAGGCGCATTCAGGCCCTGCTGTGGTGGACGCCGATGCGCTATATGCTCTTCGCAACGAGCAAGTCTGGGTAAAAGCAGCGTCCAACGGACAGTGGATTTTTACACCACATGAGGGCGAATTCGCTATGTTGATGGGTAGCGAAACGCTCGGTATTAACCGAATAACTGCCGCCAGGTTATTGGCGAAAGAGTGGAATGTAGTGGTGTTGCTGAAGGGTTTACCCTCCATTGTGGCGTCTCCTGAAGGAAGAGTAGTTATCAATTCCACTGGAAACCCTTCAGTGGGTACAGCGGGCACCGGCGACGTCCTAAGCGGAATGGTGGCTGGCCTCGTTTCTATGGGTCTCTCGCCATTTTTTGCAGCCGTTTGCGGAATTCACATCGCTGGAACTGCGGCTGATCTATACGTTGAAGAGCACGCAGCAGGCTCCATGATGGCCAGCGACATCGTTGAATGGCTGCCACGGGCCCTGGCATCGTATCGATAATTGTCTCTTCCTTGATCCTTTTCTCTACTGTCAATTCATGCTCCTTCGCATAAGACCTATTACCCTGGCGCTCTCCTGGACCCTTCTCATTTTGGTGCTTCTCTCCATTCCGGGTAAATCTGTCCCAAGAGTAGCCATAATGGAGTTCGACAAATTTATTCACGCGGGGCTGTTTTTTGTTTTAACCACACTTTGGCTTCGCGCCGTGGCGGCTGAAAACGTTACAAGGGCGCTGGTCGTGCTGGGCTGTATCGTCGTTTTTTCTTTCGCCTCAGAGTGGTATCAAGAATGGCTTCCCTTTGACCGAACGGCCGATTTGTTCGATGCCGTGGCCGATTCCATAGGTGCGCTGATCGGAATTTTGGTTTGGGCAATCGCGATGGTGAAACGAAAAAAATCCGACCAGGGAATAGCTTCGCTCAAATAATTTTACTCCTTAGGAGCAACTCGGAACGAATCATGGGGTCTTAATAGTGAATGTGAGGTCGAAAACTGAAAAAGATTGCTATTTGTTAGGGAGGGTCTGTCGTTTTCACTTTCGATTTAGCAAGAGTTGACGTATAATTTCGCCTCGGTCCTATTTTGGCCGTTGCGCACAGCTTTAAAGCGAACTAAGAAGCGCCCATTACAGAATTATGGCACTCAAAAAAACAGATAAAGCGAACCTCCGCCTTCGGTACCCGCTTTTTATTCAGATAGGAATACTTCTCACCCTGACGTTGTTGGTCGTGGCCTTTCGCCTCCCCGTGTCAGTAGTAGAAAATTTTGAAGTTAGTCTCTCGGACCAGGAAGTCGTCCAGATGGAGGAAATGGTTCAGACTCAACAGCAAGAGAAACCACCCCCACCACCGCGTCCACCGGTCCCTGTTGAGGTTCCGAACGACGAAGTGTTGGAAGATGATGTGCTAGACCTCGACATGTCTTTGGACATTGACGTCGCTGTTGATCTTCCACCACCACCACCTCCTCCAAAAAAGGAAGTAGAAGAAGCCGAGCCTGAAATCTTTGTGATTGTAGAGCAAACGCCAGAGCTTATTGGTGGTCTTTCCGAGCTTCAGAAAAAAATTAAATACCCAGAAATCGCGAGAAAAGCAGGGGTTGAAGGCCGGGTATTCTTGCAATTCGTAGTTGACGAGAAGGGAAATGTGCACGACCCAATCGTAACCCGCGGAATCGGAGCCGGATGCGATGAAGAAGCTATTCGCGCCATTTTGACTGCCAAGTTTAAACCAGGCAAACAGCGTGGAAAGGCGGTTAAGGTTAAAATGTCTCTTCCAATCACTTTCCGGTTGAAGTAAGAAACACCGTTTGATTTGTTGAAAAGGGTCGGCGAGCTTTGCTCGCCGAC
>JAQBZH010000027.1 GCA_027622005.1 Bacteroidota bacterium
TTTTTTTCAACCCCAAGTTAGAATTAGGCCGTTCGCGCCGCGGTATCCACTTTATTTGTCACCCTGTCGACTTGTACCAATGCTCGTCAAAGGGTATTCTACGCTACCCTTTGGGAAGCACCCGCAATAGCCGGGCGACTTTATCGATCTGTGTTATTCATTATTTGATAGATTAGTGGAACAGCATTTCGGCAGACATATAGATGAATTGGAGGCAATCGTTTCATTTCTGGATCGAGTTTCAACCGAATTTGGGCTCGATTCAGGTGCAAAATTTGTCTTAAACATGGCCGTTGAGGAATTGTACACCAATATGGTCAAATACAATGGTGAAGGTGCTGACGATATCTTGATTGGAGTCGAATGTGACCAATCATCGCTTGTAATTCATCTGGTTGATTTCGACTCAAAACCTTTTGACTATTCAGAGCGAGAAGAGGTGGATATACACGCTTCTCTCCACGATCGCAAGCCCGGAGGGCTGGGAATCCATCTGGTTAAGCGCTTCATGGATGAAGTGAATTATCAGTACAAAGATCGAAAAACCAGTATTAAGCTCGTAAAATTCCTTAAAACCAATGCTTGAGATCGTACAAGATGCCCCTGACTCGATTCGGTTGATTGGACGCCTAGACGCCGTCCAATCCGAGCGAGCATTTGCCGCTTTTGACTTGCTAGAGGGAGACTGTACCGTCCACTTCGAACAGCTAGACTACATTTCGAGCGCCGGATTGAGTGTTTTGCTACACACTCAACAACGTCTGTCCAAAACGGGTGGGTCCATAAAACTTCGAGGACTGAATCCTCATGTGAAGCAGGTATTTGAATACGCGGGGTTCAATACCATTTTTGATATGAGTTGAGTTTCGTTTCCAACTTTCTGAATATCCAGTTGTATTTCAAGGGAGTGAAGTAATGAGTGATGAACAAGATCGCCGGTTGGTTGATCGAACTCTCGCAGGAGATCGACAAGCATTCGGAGAACTGGTTAAACAGTATCAGATAGCCGTGTATACCGTGGCCTTTAATGTGCTGCGAAATACTAACGACGCCGAAGATGCAGCCCAATCGGCCTTTTTAAAGGCTTATGAACAATTGGGTACGTTTAATCATGAATTCAAGTTTTTTAGCTGGCTTTATCGAATCGCAGTTAACGAATCGATAAACGCTCGGAAAAAGAAGCGACCCATTACAGGTTTAGATGGTCCAGAGCCCGTTTCTTCGGAAAAAGCCGATGCGCTTATTCAAGAAAATGAGCTTGAAGACCAGGTCGATTCGGCACTGATGGATTTGAGCCCAGAGGACCGAGCGATAATCCTGTTAAGGCATTACCAAGACTTCTCTTATCCAGATATCGCGTATATCATGGATACCACCGAAGGCAAAATTAAGTCACGATTGTTTACAGCCCGACAGCGACTCAGAGGCATTTTTGAGAAACGGGGCATTACCGCACGAGCATGAACGAAGAAGTAAGAGCCTTAATCGAAGGAGAAGTGGATGGCGTAAACTCGCCAAGCGAGCGAATTCGGCTGATTGAAATTTGTGCTTCCGACCCTGCTGTTCAATTGGAATTGGACAAATCAATCGAAGTTGCCCACCTCCTGCAACATATCGTTGCCAAGGAACCGTCAGCCAATTTTCATCACAAAGTGATGACTTCGCTGCCCCAGCGTCCTTCTTGGGCGCCACGGACTGTATCCAGCCCATCTTGGCTGTCCCTTTTTAAACTTCCTCCGAAGCCGTCATTCGTACTTGCATACGGCTTTGCAGCAGGTTCGGTAATTATGTTTGCTTTGATCTTTAGTTTTGCAGACCCTTCATACTCTGGTGAAACCAGCGGAATTTCTGGAACTATGGCGCCATCTTCTTCGACTATTTTTTCTGAAAATGTTGTAGGCGTAGACGGCGAAGACATAACAGTGACTGGGCAATTAGTCCAAGACCAGGTTATCGTCAGCATTTCTCCCGTTTTGAATGCGGAATCTACCATCGCCATTAAAATCGAAAACAAAGGATCGGTCGTTTTTGAAAAGGCATTTCAACCTAAGTAAAAACGAAACTTCGACTTAAACCGACGCTAGTTGTAAACATGTCCATAGTCTTACATGTAGCTGTCAGCTTACTTCCTGTCGCTGTTTTCTTGTCGGCTTTGGTTTTTCTAGACAGCTATAAGCTAGTGCGTCCCAATGCGATAGCGGGGGCTTTGTTTGCCGGAGTTGTCGCTGCTGGAGCCGCGTATGTGGTAAATGGCTGGATGCTTGATGGATTGGACTTCTCTCGCGATCAATTTTCCCGTTACATCGCGCCCGTATCAGAAGAAGCTTTAAAGTCGATTTGGATCGTGTTTTTGATTTGGAGGAACAGAATCGGTTTTACCGTTGATGCAGCAATAACCGGATTTGCTATTGGAGCAGGGTTTGCCGTGGTCGAAAACCTGTACTTTTTAAATGCGGTCGATGCCGGCATACAGACGTGGGTAGTTCGTGGTTTTGGAACAGCTATTATGCACGGTGTCACGACTACCGTTTTTGCAATCCTGATTAAGACCTTCCAGACCGATCAGAAAAAGTTTGCTGGGGTTGCGATTTTTGGAGCATTTTTAGCCGCGGTCCTTCTTCATTCTGCGTACAATCACTTTCCATTTCCCCCTTTGGTATCAACCGCCATCCTCGTAATGACTGCTCCTGTCCTAGTCATGGTGGTATTCGCCCAAGGAGAAAAGCACACACGAGCCTGGCTAGGAACGGGGTTTGATACGGATCAAGAACTGCTCACTTTGCTGATGAGCGGGAATTTTTCTGACTCCCGCGTTGGCAGTTACTTGCTCACGTTAAAGGATCACTTTGCTGGAACGATTGTGGCCGATATGTTCTGCCTGATTCGAATAAAGGTGGAGTTGTCTATTCGAGCAAAAGGGCTACTAATGATGCGAGAGGCCGGATTCGAACCGCCTCCGGATGAATCGATCCAGGCGAAGTTCGCTGAACTTCAGTATCTAGAAAAGGCGATTGGCAAAACGGGAATGATGGCCATCGAACCCATCCACAAATGGTCAGACAAAGACCTGTGGCAATTGAATATGATTGACCAAGGATAGATTGACGAGGAATAGATTGACCGGAATAGATTGACGAGGGTTAGTCGACCCCGTCCGATCACATGTTTTTAAGAAGACGATTTTTTCGCTTACGTCGTAAAGAAGCCCCCATCGTAACGGCCGCGATCATTAATAAAGAGATGATCCAAATCCGTGAGTTAAACTCAGAGGCCTCAGTCGATGCTTTTGAGATCCCGATTAATACTTCACTACCCGCACCAGCGTCCTTTTTGGCGATCTCAGCCGCGGTAGGGCTGATGGGTGAAGTGTTGGTTGTGATGGATTGAACCATCTTGCCAGCGTGAGTCGAGTATACCGTCGCCAAATCAAAAGGCTTTATTAAAAGCACTAACAAAAAGGCAATGACGCCAAGTCCGGCAATTACGTTTTTCATTGAACCGTCTCAGATGGATGAACATCGCGGAAAAAACTCCGTCAGAAAGCATTGTACAAAATTGTTTTCAAAATTGCGAAGAACTAATGAAGGGGCTCGAATAAATTACAATCGTAGCAGCGAAAAGTTGGATTGTGAGTCACAACCAGGAGTTAGGAGTCCTATTTCGCGTTTTCCAATAGTTCTTGGACGGCGCGGACGCTTTCAGCCGTCAAGTCGACAGCTATCCCGTTCTGTTGATGTACAATGACCCCTTCCTCGTTCAGAATCGTGATGATGTTGGAGTGCGCGAATTCACCATCCGGCATTTTCTGATATCCGACGCCAAGCAAGGCTGCGATTTCGAGGATATCGTCGGGAGCGCCGGTTAAAAGATTCCAAGCGCTTTCTTCGAGGCCCATTTTTTCGGAATAAGCCGCCAATGTTGGCGGACTGTCTCGTTCGGGATCGATAGAAATGAGAACAAGCCCCACTTTGCCACCCGCTTGGCGCTCGATGTCCTTCATGGCCGCTACGATTCTCGGACAGGACATTTCGCACGACGTATAGGTCATCGCCACGATCTGAATCCGACCAGCCAAGGCCTCCAAGGTCACTTCCGCGCCTGTTTGGTTGATCCACGTCGATTCAACTTGATAAATCGAATACTCACCCGCTAGCGGTGTATCCGATTCCAAGACCATCGGAGTTTCTACGTGTTCATGCGTGGGCTCGGTACACGAAGTTAGTAAAAAGGTCAAAATCACGATAAAACAGCGCATACTACATCGATCTAACGGTTCTGAACCCAAGGTTCGCCCCAGAGTACGAAGCATTCACGCTGCCTCGAAAAGCAAATCGCATAAATGCGGCATAGTCTGTGAAATCAGACGCTCCAACAACGCCGCTTCCGCAAAACAGTTTGCGTTCAAGGTTCGCGTCAGCTCTCGATTCACCCGTGACTAAGGCAGAATTGAAGTTCAAAACCCATTCCCACACCAATCCGTGAAGGTCCCGAACGCCCCAATAATTGGGCGAACTCTGCCCAACGTCTGGTAAAGGTTTGGGCGTGGGCTGGTTGGTTAGAATGAGGACCCGTTTTTCGAATCCAGGTTCATCCTTTCCGCGTGCCGACCGGGTGCCCGCTCCGGCCACGTATTCCCATTCCGCCACGGTCGGTAGTCTATTCCCTTTCCATTTAGCGTATGATTTGGCGGCAAACCACGAAACGTTCGTAACAGGCTCATTTGGGCCTAGTTTTCCGAGGTTCACATCGCCTGCCCAGTTGGCCAGATAGGTTGATTCGGCAAACAAAGGCGATATTTTGGAGCGCCGCCACTTTGGGTTTTGCGTGACGAAAGTCAAGAATTCAGCGTTGGTAACCGGATTTTCGTCTATGAAAAATGAGGGGACATCGACTCCGTCAAATTTACCGCCGTTATCATATAGAGCCTTGTAAACACCAGACCCAACGAGCACCATTCCTTTGGGAACTACCGTTCTGGCCTTTTGTCGAGCAAAAAGGGATGCTGACGGCAAAGCCGTCAGCATCCCTATCATCACCCACATCCCAATACGAGCTATGTGAACCGGGGGCGTCAATTAATGGCCTGCCCTCACATTAGCTACTTGACTTGGAGTCATTTCCGTTCCCTTGTTACCAAAGGAGTTCATGACGTACGTCAATACGTTGGCCACCTGTTCGTCCGAAAGCTTAACGCCGGGCATAACCCCGTTGTAAGCAACGCCGTTGACTTCAATTGGACCTGACAACCCGTTAATTACGGCACCGGCCGCGCGGGCTGGGTCTGACATCAAGAAGTCAGAGCCTGCCAGTGGAGGAAATACGCCAGGGATTCCCTGCCCTGCTGCCTGGTGACAGGCTGCGCAGTTGGCTGCAAAAATGCGACCACCTTCGGCAATCCGCTCATCCATCGTTTTGGCCACAAATGCGTTTGGTGTACTGCCACTCAGACCTTGAATTCCACCACCTTCAGGCAAATACACGCTCTCCGCCTGGAGCCCCGAATAGATCTCTGGAACAGCATCCCCGGTAACCGTCAACATGGCCAAAGCGCCTTTGTTGAACGCTCGGAAAATCGAGTGATCTACGATGATAAAGGTGCCTGGAACATCAACCGTAAATTCCACAATGGACGATCCACCGGCAGGCACCAGCGTGGTCTGCACGTTCTTGTTTTGGACGGATCCACCTTCGGTGTTGACCAAGTCGAATATTTCGCCGATAACGTGAAATGAAGAAACCAGATTGGGGCCACCGTTTCCTATAAAAAGACGAATTTTGTCTCCGACTTTGGCGGTAAGGGCTTTGTCCCCAGTTGTGCTACCCACTGATCCATTAAATACAACGTAATCAGGTGTTTCAAGGATGGCTTTGCCCATATCAAACGGTTGTAGACCTGCTTCTCCATAAGCACCATGAGTGTAAAACTCACTCTGCATAACATAGTATTCCTGGTCGACGGGAGGCAGACCTTCTTTGGGCTCAACCAAAATCAACCCATACATCCCGTTGGCGATATGCATTCCAACTGGTGCCGTGGCGCAGTGGTAGACATACAATCCAGGATTGAGCGCCGCAAATGAGAATACGGTCCCTTTTCCGGGAGCAGTAAAGGAAGAAGCAGCTCCACCGCCAGGACCCGTAACTGCATGTAGGTCAATGTTATGTGGCATTTTGGAATCGGGGTGATTGTTCAGGTGAAATTCCACCTGATCGCCTTCACGTACGCGAATAAATTTGCCAGGGACTTCACCCCCGAAGGTCCAAAACGTGTAATCGACGCCGTCTGCCAAGCGCCGCACGACTTCAGTCGTTTCCAACTCAATAATAACTTTTGTTGGGTAATTGCGCGTAATTGGGCTAGGAACGGCGGGCGCATGAGTTAAAATGGCCTGTTCTTCTCCTTTTAACGTTTCAGACTGACAGCCTGGAAAAACGAAAAGAATCAACACTGTTGTCAGTGTTGCGAGACTATACTTGAAAGAGCCGAAAAAGTGGGTCATGATTTCGTCACAATATTTCTTGAAGCAATTGGTTGTTTGCAGGGTGCGAGGAGCCTTGCGTTCTACGGTCGATAAGACAACCAAAAAGTAACCAGACAGTAAAGCCTTTAATGAAATATTATCCCCTACCTGAATGGGAGACAAATCCCTCTAAGGTTGTGGGGGAAACCCTTATGGCATTGGGTGAATCGAGCGAGTGGATTCTAAACTTAGATTTCAGCAAATTGAACGTATCTTTAATCACGAAGGCTTTAGTCGTTTTTTAAATAGGATTAACCCAATGACCTGGATTAAAAACGCCATAATTGATATAGTCGTGACGGTTGTCATATTGGCTTACACCTTGACTATGGCCGCATGGGGTTGGTGGATTATTGTCATTTACACCCCTTTGATGCTGCTCCTAAAAGTATTTGCTCTTTCAGGCGCGGCTGCAAACGTTCAAAGAAAATCAGATAGTGTACCAAGTTGGTTTTACCATGTACTCTACGGTTTGAACGTCGCACTATTGTTTTATGCGTCTTTCGTTTACGCAGCAATCGGCTGGGCAGCTATCTGGATCCTTTCGACAATCGTCGAAACTCAAAGCAAACCAAAGGCCAAGAAGTAACCTTTTAATAAGCGCGTTGTGCTGACCAATTACTACACACTTCGCGCACTTATCGACGAGTGGGCACCGCGGCTTTCGCACTCAAGAGTCGTCGATTCTTACTCCCAGCACAAGGGGAGTCTAATTGTCGTTTTCGAAACACCAGAGGCTCAAAAGTGGTCGCTCAACGCGTCTGTTCAAGCACCGAATCGGCACTTATTTATGTATGCGGGGGTCAATCGGTCACGAAAAAATGTGGTAGATGTCTTTCCGATCCTCAGAAATCAAGAAGTTTCGGGACTAGAGGTGGCCGGTAGAGACCGATTGGTTTCGATCCGTTTTTTTTCGGGTGATGTTCTGCATCTTGCCATTTATGGCCCCACTGCCAATGTATTCCTAGTGGAGGCTGCTTCTAAACGAGTCTCGTCGTTTCGAGGATCTGCTCTGACTATACCGAAGCTCCGTCCGGCACCGCCCGAGCCGTCGGAATTTGAAATAGAAGCGCACCTTCGATCGGGCCAACCTCTAAAATCGCTTCTACCGCTTTTCCCGGCGACGCTGATCAATGAATTGTGGATCCGAGCAGGCGGAGCCGAGGATCCGCGACGAATTTCGGGGGCGATCTCTGAAATAATAAATGAGCTAAATCGTCCACAGGCACTGGTGTATTGGTCGAACGATCGGATGCCGCTGTTTTCGACTATTAATCTGCATTCGATCGCCGCTGACTTTCAAACGGGCTCGTCAGAGGGAACGATTGAAAAATTCGATTCGGTCGACGAGGCAGTTTGTGTGTGCGCCCGGCGAAGGCTGGCTATCACCCGATTTTCAACACGATATGACCCGCTCCTCAAGGTTATTCAGGCGCGGTCAGAAACAGCCCGAAACAGGCTTGGTCGCGTAATCGCTGAATTGAACAAGCCGAGTCGTTCGGAAACGCACGAGAACCTGGGTCACTTGCTGATGGCTCAACCACATATGTACCAACCGGGAAGCAAAGTAGCCGTCGTGTCAGATCTGATTTCCGGAGGAGTTGACGTGGAAATTTCCATGGATCCCCTGTTGTCGGCCATTGAAAATGCAACTCAATACTATGAAAAAGCAAAAGCTGCTAGGGCTGCCAGGGCGGTCTCAAAAGATCGGCTGCAAGCCCTTCAGAAAACGGCGACCGAACTGGAGAAACTGTTGGATGGGGCATTGAATTTGAAATCCGAAGAAGATGTGACTGCATTTGAGACTCAACATTCGTCATGGTTGAAAACGCTTCGATCAGGAAATGATTTTGAAGAGTCCATCCCTTATCGACGGTTCGTTTTGGAGGAAGGATATGAAGTTTGGGTTGGTAGAAATGCCAAACAAAATGACCAACTTACCCTTCACGATGCCCGAAAGTATGACTTATGGCTCCACGCGAGAGGAGTGGCCGGGTCTCATACGGTATTGAGACTTCGAGGGCGCGAGGATAAACCACCCCATCGCATTGTAGAACAGGCGGCAGCCATTGCGGCCTGGTTTAGCAAAGCCCGCCCTAGTGCGCTTGTCCCTGTTATAGTAGTGGAACGGAAATACGTCCGAAAACCGCGAAAGTCGTTGCCTGGTACGGTTGTGGTAGAACGCGAAAAGGTAATTCTGGTGGCGCCGAAGCTGCCCGAGTAGCCAAACCAAGCGGGCTTCGTCAACATTTCCCTCAAATTATACGCTTCCGAGGTTTCCAACGGCCCCTGACGTTGTACATTTAGCCTTCGCTAAAAATGAGTGCTCGAAATGACTTGGTGGGAATCGATATTGTTAGGCTTGGTCCAGGGAATCACCGAATTCCTGCCCGTTTCGTCTTCGGGACACCTTGTGCTGGTTGGGCACCTGCTTGGAGGCGGCACAGCTAACTCTGATGTTCTTTTTGAGGTGATGGTCCATTTTGGAACGATTTTGAGTGTGATGTGGGTTTATCGGACGCGGATACATGAACTGGTCGCCGGATTTACGAGGCGAGCCGTGCATCCTTCCACCCTGTCACTTTCGTATCAATCGGACGAACACTTTCGAATGGGTGTTCACATCCTAATTACGATGATTCCCACATTTGCGGTATATGCCATTTGGGGGAGCGCCATCGAGGCCGCCTTTGATTCCCCAAGATTGGCAGCAGGCATGCTTCTGGTTACGGGGACTTTGCTCCTATTAACACGCTTGAGGAAGGCCCCGAATGGCTCCATAACAGCCCCCAAAAGTTTTTTGATTGGTTGCGCGCAGGCTATAGCAATGGTGCCAGGCATTTCGCGTTCAGGTTCAACCATTTGCGCGGCCCTTTATCAAAATGTCGCGCCGGAAAAGGCAGCCGACTTTTCCTTTTTAATGTTAATTCCTGTCATTATTGGGGCCTCTATTTTTAAAGTGGCGGAAGCCTTAACCCAAACGGCGAGTGCGGATTGGGGAATCTTGCTGCTCGGAACCGTGGTAGCATTCGCTTCAGGCATCGTCGCCATTCGAATGGTGTTAAACTTTGTGCGCAAGGGCCGCCTGCAATACTTCGCGTTCTATTGTTTTCTAGCAGGCGGTATAGGACTCTACCTTTTATAGCGTTGTCGTCCCCTGATAGGCTGCAGAAGGATTGTCTCATTTTGATAAAAACACCTTAAGATTCGCCTTCAGCGCCCGATAACGGTTGTGGACACCTTTCACACTATGTGAAATGACTATCCAGGTTTAAAATCCAACCAACCGAACATTCAAGGGATTATTGCAATGAAGTATCGCATCTTTGTAGTTGACGACGACCGGCACTACGCTCGTATGCTCAGCTACCGGCTTGATAAAAATGCGAACTACCATGTAAAGGTATTTCACAGTGGCGATGAAGTGCTCAAAAGTCTGGACGAAAAGCCAGATTTGATGCTTTTGGACATTATGATGCCCGGCATTGACGGGGTCGAGGTGCTTCGCCAGGTCGTCACGCGGCATCCAGAAATACCGGTTATCATGGTTTCGGCTCAAGGCGTGATCGATACCGCAGTCGAAGCCATGAAAATTGGAGCTTACGACTATATCACCAAGGGCCAGGATGACCTGGTTAAGCTGGATTCGATTGTTCGGAACGTACTCGAAAAAGTATCACTCGAAAGAGAAGTGGAAAACCTTCGTTCGGAAGTGAGCGAAAAGTACCAAGTTGGAGGAATGATAGGCGAATCACCTGCCATCACCAATGTCTATCGAATGATCGAGAAAGCAACCCGTGGCGATTTGATGGTGGCCATTCAGGGCGAAAGTGGAACCGGTAAAGAGTTGGTAGCCAAAGCTATTCATTATGCTTCTGGTCGTAAACGCGGCCCGTTTGTGGTGGTTAACTGCGCTGCTATTCCTCGCGACCTGATGGAAAGCGAGTTTTTTGGGCATGAAAAAGGTTCGTTTACTGGTGCTTATGCCAGAAAAATCGGGAAATTCGAGCAAGCCGACGGCGGGACCATCTTCTTGGACGAAATTGGCGAACTTGATCTCGATCTGCAGGCAAAACTGCTAAGAGCCCTCCAAGAGGGAGAAATAACCCGAGTTGGAGGAAGCGATACCATCGATTTCAGCGCACGCGTTATCAGCGCGACCAATAAGGATGTGGTCCAAATGATTCGCCAACACAAATTTAGAGAAGACCTGTACTACCGCCTATTTCAGTTTCCGGTACCTTTACCGCCACTTCGTGAACGCGGACAGGACCTGTTACTGTTATCAAACCACTTTTTCCGCGAGTTTACCAAGGCGCATCCCGAGTTTAAAGGGAAAAAGCTTTCAACTGAGGCTCGTAGAGCTATTGCGGCCCATTCTTGGCCTGGCAATATTCGCGAACTGAAAAGCGCCATCGAACGGGCCATCCTCTTGAGCGATTCAGCAGAAGTTGGAGCTGAAGATCTCATGATTACCGACCTATCAGTCATATCGCCGTGGTCAGATCGTATGTCCTTGGCACAGGCTGCCGAAACTAGTTTCTCGGCACCTAGAGCAGAAAGAGCGCAACCCGAATCTCGTGCAGGAAATACACCTTCTTCCAGAGACGACGACCATGAAGATGAAATCTCCTTGGAAGACAGCGACGGGGGAATCGTATCGCTTGAAGATCTCAAACAGCGCGCAGTTGAGCGTGCCTATCGGCTTTGCGATCACAACGTAGATCGTGCTGCAGTTGAACTTGGGATTGGTAGAGCAACCATGTATCGGTTACTGCGTAAATTCGACATGATGGAGTAAAGTCCGAACTGAATCCCAGTTAAGTAGACTCCCTCGTTTCTAGACACTCAACTTGGGAGCGCTTCATGCGACTGACCGAATACGAACGATCTGTTCAACGCGAAATCGAAAAATGGCAGCATGGCGATGCTTCGCTCGTGGCACAAGCCATGAACTGGGCGATGGCTCCCATGGACTGGGTCATTCAACGAGTGGTTCCGGACGAAATTATCGACCAAGTCGATGGCGCAATTTCAAAGTTTTTATCTCTCCTGAACGAGGGATCGGCGTGGACCTACGACCCTTCGGAAGTCTTAAAGTCAGCCAAAAACAGGGGCGTTGATGTAAAAACCATCGCCGAGTTGCAAAGCGCAGATTTAGCCAAGCTGGATGGACTCGCGAAAAGCTATTTTTCAGAAAATGCGATATTGGCGGCTGTGGAAGGTGGCGGGACCGGGTTAGGAGGCGTTGTTCTTATCGCTGCAGACATCCCCTTACTTTTCGGTATTAATCTTCGACTCATCCAACAAATTGGGGCTGCATACGGATTTGATGTAAGCGGTCCTCAGTATGGACCACTCGTATTGTCCATTTTTAATGTGGCAGCTTCTGGGTCCAGGGAATCAAAAAACGAATCTCTAAGGGAAATTACCGTCGCGGCTGCGGCCGTAGCGCACGCTTCGGACTACAAAGGGCGAGTAAGTGGTACCTTTCGCGACCAAAATCGTCACCTACCCCGAGAAATCGCAAAAAACATAGGCGGAAGGAAGATTGCCCAACTGATTCCGATCGCAGGAGCAGCCATTGGCGCCGGAATCAACTATTGGTTCACAACCGAAACCGCCGAAACCGCATTTATGCTGTTCCGTGCGCTGTATATTGAGAGGAAAGAGCGACTCTAGCTCTATCACGGCCTCCGGGCTGAATCATCGTAAGTTTTCGAATGCCACTTGTCGCTATTGTGGGACGCCCGAATGTGGGCAAGTCCACTTTTTTCAACCGTCTCACCGAAGAACGCCAATCCATTGTTCACAACGAACCGGGAGTAACTCGGGATCGCATTTATGGTCATGTGGAATGGGGCGGACGGGTTTTCTCTATTGTCGATACCGGCGGATTCGTGCCCAACTCGGCCGACCGTTTCGAAGCCGCAATCCGTGAGCAAGTTCATTTGGCCATCGAAGAAGCGGATTTGATCCTGTTCATAAACGATGTGACCACCGGTGTCACGGATCTCGACCAAGAGATGGCGTCCGTTCTGCGTAAGTCAGATCGGCCGGTGTTAGTGGTCGGTAATAAGGCCGACAACGAGGAACGCCGTTGGGACGCGCACGCCCTGTATGAACTCGGATTTGAACACGTCTACGCGCTGAGCTCCATCAATGGGATGGGCACTGGGGACCTTTTGGATGCCGTTGTAAAATTGTTGCCGGAAAGCGCACCTGAGGATCAAGACGAGCGCACCCGCATCGCTATCATTGGGAGGCCCAACGTGGGGAAATCATCCTTAACCAATGCTCTGCTGGGCAAGGAACGTTCGATCGTAACGGAAATTAGCGGTACCACGAGGGATTCAGTCGACTCGGTTCTCAAATATCATGGACGCGAAGTGGTACTGGTTGATACAGCGGGTCTTAGAAAGCGAGCAAAAGTCAAAGAAAACGTTGAGTTCTACGCATATCTGCGTACGGAAAGAGCGATTGAGACCTGCGACGTTGCGGTACTTCTGTTGGACGCTACCGAGCCTTTAGAATCCCAGGATATCAAGGTGCTCGCGCAAGCCGAGAAAATGAAGAAGGGCTTGGTTGTGGCCATCAACAAATGGGATTTGATCGAAAAGAACACCAATTCGGTCTTGGAATACGAAGCGATGGTTAAAGACCGCCTAAGGACTCTGGACTATGTTCCGGTCATTACCATTTCGGCGTATACCAAACAGCGTGTCCACAAACTTCTTGACAAAGTTTTGCACGTCGAATCGGAACGCCACAAGCGGATTTCCACATCTGACCTCAATGAATTTCTGGCTACGGTTGTGGAGCGTCATGCTCCGCCCCTCTATAGAAATCAACGCGTAAAAATTAAGTACGTTACGCAGGTGCGGACCGCCCCACCGGTGTTCAATTTCTTTACGAACTACGCCAAGGGCGTCGCGGAGTCGTATCAACGATACCTCGAAAATCAGCTTCGTATTTGGTATTCGTTTGAAGGTGTGCCTATTAAGATGGTCTTCAAACAGAAATAGGTCGCCTGCGAACGGGAGGCGTTTTAATACCGCCTTGAATCGTTGTTGAATTAAATTCGCTGCGAACGACTTGAGTTCAAATGTCCTATATTTAGACGCCCTGAATTTCGACCCAAGACCTTTTACTCCTATGGCTGGAACCCCTGTAAATACCGCCCGGAAAAACGAGCGCACCCTCAATTTTTGGGAGAGAATGTATCTACCCGAAGTGTTTAAGGGTCTCGGTTACTCCTTCCGCAAAATGATCAGGGAGCCGATGTATACGTTTCAGTATCCAGAGGAGCAGTGGTACCCGCCCGATAGTTACCGCGGGCGTCCCGTATTAGTTGAAGAAGAAGGCAAACCGAGGTGCGTATCCTGTAATCTGTGTGCGAGGGCTTGTCCACCTATGGCCATCTCCATGCAATCAAAAGAAATGGAAGGACCTAAGGAACGCGAGCCGGAGTGGTTTGAAATTAATATGCTTCGCTGCATTTACTGTGGGTTCTGCGAGGAAGTGTGTCCGGAAGAAGCCATTGTGATGTCTAAAGAATATGATTTGACGTTCCAGAATCGGGATGAAGCCATTTTTGGAATGGAAAGACTCTTAGTGCCAAAAGAACGTCTGGCAGACCGTTTGGACTTCCTTCATACCCGTCAAAACCCTCAATTTGGGAATGAGACCTGGGATTATCAGCGATCCAATAACCGCCATTCGCTGAAAGACAGCGCCTTTTTAGCCGGCTTAGCCAGAGAGATGGATAGCCAGGAGAGTCACTAGTCGAGTTACGGAATGTTCGCTTTTATTAAAGCCTTCCGCACCTGAGTCAAAAGATCAACTCGCCGAAGGAGGTGTGTTATGGAATCCAGGCGAACGCTAATTATAGACCAATTATCCTTTTTACTGGATGAATTGGAGGCGCAACGGCCGTGGCTGAATCGAATACCCTCCATTCAGCTAGAAGCTAAACCCATGGAAACTTCCCCCTCTCTTGTGGAGATGTATGCCCAAATGGCACGACGGGAATGGGAGGAGCATGTATCTGAGTTGTTAGGCCCTATAGATCCATTTTTGGGAAATACCACCCTCTCCGAGACTATTGATGCAATCCAGGAAGGACGGCGACAACTGGTCGAATATCTTCAGCAAATAGCGGAGGATGATTGGGAAGCGGCTGTTTCTGTACACGGGGCCAACGTTTCCGACTTTTCGTTTCAGATCACGCAATCGGATGGTACTTTCTTAAAGATGATCGCGGAACGACTCCACGAGAGTGTGATCAAGTTCAACTCGTAATACGCAACCCTCAATTAATTGGCCTAGAGACTTGGCAGTTGCAAAATCTTATACCGATGTGTTGTCCGATTTCCAGGATGGAAAGTTCGGTCCGTTGTATTTGCTCTACGGCGAGGAGCGCTATTTCATCGATCGGCTACAGGAAAAGCTTTTAGAAAAGGCGCTTGCTCCACACGAGAAGGACTTCAATCTAGATCTGTTGTATGGAAGCGAAGTGGATGCGCAACAGGCGCTGAGCGCCTGCCGGGCCTACCCCATGATGGCAAACCGGAGGGTCGTGGTCATCCGGGATTTCGACAAACTCAAGGACAATGCCATTTTTAAGGTGCTGGGTGATCAGTTCAATCCAGCATGCGTGGTATTCTTAGTGTGTTCCGGAAAACCCAATTTGAGTAAACATCCTTACCGAGCGTTGAAGGAAGGGGGGATCGCGATTGAGTTCAAAGCGCTCTATGCCAACCAAATGCCCGTGTGGATTAAACAATTGGCCAAAGAACAAGGCTTCTCGATAGATAACAAAGCAGTACAAATGCTTTCGGATTATGTCGGCGTGTCTCTTTCGGCAGTATCAGCGGAGTTAGGAAAACTGTCCGCATTTGTCGGAGATCGCAAAGTGCTAACGGCAGAGGATGTTGTACAGGCCAGTGGACAAACAAGGGAATACAATGTATTCGAATTGCAGCGAGTTGTCGGAGAAAACAGTTACGAAGACGCTATGCGGATCTCGGAACGATTGTTGCAGCAGTCCCCCTCGAGCAGTTCAGAGGCAAATCGAATCGTTTCTGTACTGACATCGTTCTTTATAAAGCTGTGGCAACTGACAGGATTGCAGAGTGCAAGGGCTCCCGAAAACGAAATGGCATCAGCCATTGGGGTTTCACCCTACATTTTAAAAGAGTATCTTAGCGCACTGCGTCGATTTGACAAAAAAGCCCTCGACAACGCTATTTCGTGCCTTTTGGCGGCGGATTACGAGTTGAAGGGAGGCAGCCTACGAAGTGATCGGTTGATACTCGACCTATTATTCCGTCGAATTTTAGCGTCCTGATGCCAAAACTGGGGTAATCTGGCTTAAACGAAGCCTGTTTACCGCGTTTTTGGTACAAAATTGTTCGAATTAACAATATCTGAACAATTAAAAACGTTACTGTGGCCAAAGGTCACTGTAACGGACAAGATGTCAGGACTACTAATCATCAATTCCGATCAGCTGCTACGATATACAGACGGGGTGGATCCCGCAGATTACCTAATTACTATGATTGACACCGAAACCGCAGGAAAGCTCAAGAAGCGTACGCTCACGGTGAAGGCGTCGGAATTTGGATTGATTGGTAACATCAATCCGAACAACCGGCATTTTGATGCACTCAGTCAAATGAGTGACGAGGACCTCATGTCCCAGTTCCAAATGGGAACGGTTGAGGCTTTTGACATTTTGGTAAGCCGGTACAAAGATCCTCTTACCAACTACATTTATCGTTTTCTAGGTGATATGAAGGAGTGCGAAGACCTCCTTCAAGAAACGTTTCTACGAGTTTACCGAAACAGGCATTCGTATCGCAGAATTGCCAAGTACTCGACGTGGTTATACACCATTGCGGGTAACCTTGCACGATCTGAATACCGTAAACGCAAGCGTCGGCGTCTGTACTCTCTTCAGTCCGTTAATCGGGACGATGAAGAGTACGAAGTCGAGATTCCAGACGAAACCTTTAGCCCGGATAAACACACCGAGTCTACCATTCAGGACTTCTTCATTCAGGAAGCGCTGCGTCAGATTCCAGAAGAGTTCAGGGAGGTTGTCGTTCTACGAGATGTGCAGCAGCTGGCCTACGAAGAAATCGCGGACATTACGGGTCTGCCTATGGGAACGGTAAAAAGCCGGATTAACCGGGGTCGTACGAAACTTCAGAGTTTGCTCAAGGAAGTGTACTCGCCGCTAAGCGACTAATTTTAGACGGGAATATTTTTGACGTTGGGGGATCGGGTAATCTTTGATTACCCGATCCCCCTTCTTCGTTTTATAGCCCACTGGTTTGATGGAGGTGGGGGCTTTAGAGTCCACGCTGCCGCGGACAGGTAGTTCATCGAAAAATGACAGGCAGGATATCGAGCAAAAACAGCCCAGTAATCAAAAATTAAGGGCATGAGAACCTTCCTCAATCACAAGTGTTGAGAAACAGTGCAGATTCACCTTCCAGTCGCGTATGCCAGAAAGCTACTATTCTGATTATTCGGATCATTCGGACGAGCAGCTCGACGAGCTTCTTTGCGAATACGTCGATGGAACTATGGACCCATCAGTTCGAGCTGCTTTTGAGGAGTACCTCGCAGCGAATCCTGAATTGGCCCAACATGCTCGTTGCCTGAGACAGACTCGAACGCTGTTATGTTCGTACGGGTGTCGACATACAAAGGAGTTATCCCTGCAGGACCAAATAAAGCGACGGGTTGCCGGAGAGTTGTTTCGTAAAGACCGTTCCGAAGCCGTTTTTGTTCAGCGCTTAGGAAGAGCCGCTATGTTAACTTCAAGCGTTAGTATGGTGCTGATTTTGGGAATGACGATTGGGCTTACGGCCGTACGTCAGGTTCGTTTAAACGAGCCGACGGAGACAACCGGGAGCGAGACAGAAGATTCCATGACGATGCTCAAGGACGCCTATGCTCATTCAGCTTCACTTCCTTTGGAATGGAATCAGGACTTGATTAAATGGTCGCTTTTAGGGCCATCCAGAATCTTACCAGAAATCGACCTGGTCCCTATCGGATGGCGCGCCGCCACGGTGGACTCACTTCATCGCTCTAGTTTCAGGCTCGTTTCTACGCCGTAATATTTGGATATCGGTTCAGATTCAATAGATTCCGAGTAGCGTTTGTATTTACCTACCCGGAGTTCATCATGAAACGATCCCTATTTCTGGCTGTCCTTTTTCTATCTGGAATCCCATCATTTGGCCAATATGCGCTCCAATTCGGAGCCGCCACCGCAGCTGAGGAAGGCCGAATTTACGTGGGAGAGGGGCGAAACCTCATTCAGAATGGTTCCCTTTTCTCTTTCGAACAGGATGCCAATGGTCAATGGCAAATGGGCAAGCCCATCCAAGCTTCTGATTCCAAAAATGGAGGAAACGGATTTGGACGATCGGTCGCTTTATCGGGAAATACATTAGTTGTAGGCGCTCCTCTTACCAACTCCGTCTATGTGTTCGAGCGAACCGAGCAGGGTGAATGGGTTGAAACGGCCATTTTGCGGAACGGTGCTGAAGGATTAGGTACCAAAGTTGACTCCGACGGTGCCCATATTCTAGCCGCTTCTACCGGTGGCCGAGATGGGATATCGGCCGTTTATTCCTGGAGCAAATCGGGTTCTACCTGGATTCCAGGCGCTGAATTAGTGACTTCTTCTGGAGAAGGAAGAACAGGCTGGGGAAACGCGTTGTCTTTGGCAGGTGGTTACGCGGCTGTAGGTTCACCTTTTGTAAATGGGAGCCGCGGAATGGTAGAGATATTTACGTATTCGAATGGACTTTGGAATGGCGCGGGAGCATTGGACTTTCCGGACTCTCGGGACGGCGATGCATTTGGATCTGCCCTACTTATGGTTGGTGATCATTTGGTCGTTGGAATGCCGGGGCGTGATGTTCGAAAAGGCGGAGCTGCAATTTTCGATCGGGACGATTCGGGGAAATATGGGTTCGATTTAAAACTCGAGCCTTTTGATTCGAAAGGAAACGAGCAATTTGGAACTGCCCTTGCCTTCGATGGAGCGGCGCTTTGGGTAGGAGCCCCCGGATATGGAGCTCAAAATGGTGCCGTTTATCAATTCGATATTAACCAGGTAACCATGCGAATGGGAGGAACGCGGCTGCTACAACCCTTCAATCTGCAGTATCGAAGCGGTTTTGGGGGTTCACTATCCGTTGCCGGGAAAACCGCCGTGGTCGGGTCACAAGGACATGATAATTTTGAAGGAGCCGCATTTTCCTTCTCGTTGACCTCATCCGGATGGATGGGTCAGAATATTTTGTATAGCGATTCGGGTGTATTTACTTCGGTTACCGGAGATGCCGTCACCTGCGACGATCTCGATGCAGGTGGTTTCCCGTGCGAAGACGTCGATATGTTGTCCTTTCTTTCGCGATCAGACGTTGGTGCTGACCGAGGTATTCAAATGAACGACGTTTGGGGTTGGACCGATCCGGAAACGGATATCGAATACGCCATTATTGGACGAACGGATGGAACCTCATTCGTTAGCCTGGCCGATCCGTCGAACCCGATCTTTCTGGGTGATTTACCCTATACCGCTTCTGGACATCGCAGTCTACATCGCGATATGAAAGTGTATAAAAACTATGCTTACATCGTGGCCGATGGCGCCGGGGCGCACCATATGCAGATTTTCGACCTGACTCAGCTCCGAGACGTTAAAAATGCACCGGCGGTTTTTAAAGAGACGGGTATCTACAAAGGGATTTACAGTTCGCATAATCTCATTATCAATGAGGACAGTGGTTTCATATATGCGGTCGGAAGCGATTCTGGGGGAGAAAGTTGCGGAGGTGCACTCCACATGATCGATTTGGCTGACCCGCTCGTGCCGGTTTTCGCCGGCTGTTTCAATGAACCGCGAACCGGAAGGGGAGGCTCCGGGGCGACGCATGATGCCCAATGCGTGAATTACCACGGCCCGGATGCCGATTATTCTGGACGGGAAATCTGCTTGAGTTCAAACGGAACCGCGCTATCCATTGCTGACGTCACGGATAAGAGTAATCCCAAGTCTATATCCATCGCCGACTATCCGAGTGTAGCCTACGCACACCAAGGCTGGCTTACCGAGGATCAGCGCTTTTTCTATTTGAATGATGAAGGGGATGAATCGTCGGAATTGGTGGACGCCACTCGAACCATCATTTTCGATTTGACCGATTTGGATGAACCGGTGTTGTCTGGATTTTACATGGCCGATAACAGCGCGATTGACCACAACCTGTACGTCAAAGGGAATTTGATGTATCAAACGAACTATCTGGCTGGTCTACGAATACTGGATATTACTGACCCGGAACATCCCGTAGAAGTGGCCTCATTTGACACCGTTCCGTATGGTCCGAATGACAATTCTCCGGTGTTGGGTGCCTGGAGCAACTATCCATACTTCAAAAGCGGGGTCATTGTGGTTACTTCCGGGCGCGAGGGTGTGTTCTTTCTAAAGAAAAAGGTGGTGGATATTTAAGATCATGCGAACCGTTCTGGTAACTGGCTTTGGAGGTTCATTCATAGATTAAAAAGTGTCCGGGGATCATTCTTTCGTCCCGAATATTCCTGTTTATTAAACCTGATTTCATCGATCACTTCGTTTCTTGTGGGTTCACTATGTACCTAATTCTTCTCGTTTCAAGTATTCTTTCCTTGGGGACTTCTCATCGTAGTGAACCAACTTCGATCGTTCGAGATGGGTACGGCACATCGATCATCATGGTTGGGTCCGACATCTTAGTGTCCGAAGTAACGGGCTTTAGCACACCGGGGATGATTCATGTCCTAAGGGAAAATGATCGAGGTTCATGGGTAGTAGCACAATCGATTACATCGAAGGATGCCCAAGTCGGAGATCGATTTGGAACGCAGATGGCCTACTCAGATGGACATTTGGTGGTCAGCAGTCCCGGAGCCCTCGGCGGATTGGGAGCGGTTTACGTGTTTAGCAAGAATGTAGACGGTTTATGGGAGCAGTCCGGGCGTATTACTCCAAACAACGGCATTAATGATGGGTTTGGGGCCTCCATTGCCATTTCGGGAGATTTGGTTGCCATTGGGGTACCCGAAGCGAATGCGAAAGCGGGACAAGTTTTGTTGTTTTCAGCTTCTCTTGATTGGGGATTGGTGACGTCGCTCAGCGGACCGACTGAAAGTGGGGCCGAATTTGGGCGCAGTCTTGCGGCGGGAGGAGGCTTGCTCGCCGTTGGATCGCCGGGGTATGCATCTAGCAAAGGGCGAGTCGACTTTTTTAGTTTAGGATCGGGACACGGGTCGGTCGGATCCATTGACGCCGATGCGGGGGAAGAAGAGCAAAGATTGGGAGGATCTATTTTCTTGTTTGATGGCAAGTTATATGCCGCCAATCCCAGGGCGAAACGAGGCCTTGGAATGGTATCTGTTTATGAAAATGCAAGAGGATCTTGGACGAAGAAATCCGACTTGACGATGCCATCCGAAGCTACCGGAACCGGTTTTTTCGGGGCATCGGTCACCCATACGGGAAACGAAATATGGGTCTCGGCACCGTTGGCTGACAGTTTTTCTGGGGCCGTATATCGATTCGACAATCGGTCTTATAAGCTCTTATCTGTGATCTCCAACAGTATTAAAGGCGGTCGTACACAATTTGGTAATTCGGTTTCGGTTGCAGGTGGTGTGGCCGCCGTAGGAATGCCCGGAAACGATTATGGATTGGGCTCGGCGGTCATCTACAAGTTGGGAGATAACGGCAATTGGAACGAAGTTGCGACCTACAATCGGCCGGTGCCGGATTTACCCGCCGTTTCGGGTGGCGAAGTCGAATGTGAAGACGGAAAGGCCAGCGGATATGCCTGCCAAAACGTGGATTTAGTGTCATTTATTCCACTAAGGGACCTGCACATGAATAGAGGCGTCCGTCTAAATGACGTCTGGGGGTGGACAGACGAAGAAACAGGGAGGGAATACGGCATTATTGGCCACATGGAGGCAGCCGTTTTTGTTGACGTAACTAATGTCAATCAACCCGTGGTTCTGGGCGAACTGCCCCGTACGCCGGGCTCTCCGGGTTCCACATGGCGCGACATGAAGGTTTTTAAAGATCACGCATTTATAGTCGCAGACGGTGCAGGTCAACACGGAATGCAGATATTTGACCTCCATCGTCTTCGGAATTGGTCGGGCAAATTTGAAATTTATGCGCCGGACGTGTTGTACACGAACATTGCCAGTGCTCATAATATTGTGATCAACGAAGCTACCGGATTCGCCTACACAGTTGGTAACAGTTCGGGTGGAGAAACGTGCGGGGGAGCTCTCCATATGATTGATATCAACGATCCCATTCATCCCGTATTTAAGGGTTGTTTTAATGACCCCAAAACCGGAGGACAGGGGTCAGGAGCCACGCACGATGCCCAGTGCGTGACGTATTCGGGGCCTGACGCTGACCACGTGGGTAAAGAGATTTGCGTGGGAGCCAACGGAACGGCCATTAGTGTGGCCGATGTGTCCGACAAGCAAAACCCCATCGCCATCAGTCAGGGGACTTACCCCAACTCGGCGTACGTGCACCAAGGATGGTTTACGGAAGATCACCGATATTTTTATCAAAACGACGAGGGCGACGAAACGGGTGGGCTAACAGATAGAACTCGAACCATGATTTGGGACTTGACGGATCTGGATGAACCTGAAATGATAGCCGAGTACTTCGGAGACAGTAATTCAACCGATCACAACTTGTATGTCAAGGGCGATTTCATGTACCAGACCAATAATGCGAGTGGATTTCGGGTCATTGACATTCGAAATCGTTCAAACCCGGTTGAGGTTGGGTTTTTCGACACGACGCCAGATGGAAAAAATGAGGCTGGATTCGATGGTACGTGGAGTAGCTATCCGTATTTCAAGTCCGGTGCGATTCTAGTGACGTCCAGGCGGGAGGGCCTCTTCATTGTTCGTAAAAAGGAGCTTGATCTCTAGCATAGCGGCGTATCAATTCGCGCAGTCTCAAAACTCGGTACCTTGATGGCCAACGCTGGGGATCCTAATTTTCAGCACTTCTCACCAACGATGTAGCAGCTTTGGCATAAATGTCGAGGCGCACAGGTTTTACCCCATGCAGCAGATAGAAGCGTCAACAATGGCGACGCAGCGCGCCCCACTAACAGCGCAAATTTCCAGTCTACTCAAGGAAGTGGACGTGGCCCCGGTCGATTTCTTTGCCAATATCGTAATCGTCCCAAACACCCCCAGCAAAGCGGGTGGATTGATTTCAGCCGCGGTTTATAAGTCATTGTCGGAAATCAACTTTGATACGATCATTTCGATCGCACCGAGTGGTATCGGCGATTTTAAGCGGATTACCGTTTGTAAGTTGGATCATTACATGTCTCCGCTGGGTGATGTACTCGTGGATGATCGCGTCCGCAATGAACTTTGCGACGAAGATGACGATATTTTTCTGGATGATACCGGGCATTTCAATATGACTGGTATCGATGTGCAATTACCGTTTCTTCAGAGCGTTATCGAAGATTTTAAAGTTGTACCGTTGGTTATGGGCTCGGAAACGGTCGACTTTTGCAAAGAGTTGGGAAGCGCGATCCGAGAGATCATGTTTAACAGAAATACGCTCACCGTGGTATGTGCGGACGTGTTGGAAGCCACGCCAAAAGGGTTGGAACTGTTCGAACTTGCTCTGAAAGAATTGAATGTGCCCAAGATGATGACCCTGTTAAATCAGGAGAAGGAAATCGTAGTTCAAGGAAAAGGCGGCATTCTGGCAGCTTTGATTGCGGCTAACCACCGACGTTCTAATCGGGTACACGTTTGCAAGCTCTCGGCGCCTAAAGAGGATTCACATGGATTCATCGGCGCACTCATAGGTCGCAGCTAAAATGCGAAGTGCTCTAAGCGATTTTACGCTTGTAGGATCGGGTGCACTGGGCGCGGTCCTTGGCAGGTCACTGGTGCGCCAAGGGCTCCGACTCAACCAACTGGTGGTCCGTCGCAAGCAGTCCGCCCACAAACTCATTGACGAGTTGGGGCAGGGGGAAGTAGTTGAATTGAAAGACTGGACTGGTACCGATTCCAATTTGGTATTGATCGCAACTCTGGACGACCAGGTAGAGAACGTTTCCAATCATTTAGCTCAACGCGGTGGATGGCAAAACAAAGTCGTATTACACACCTCTGGAAGTCTAAATAAAGAAGCTTTGAAGTCATTGGCAGACAATGGCGCCTCCGTGGGCTCTTTTCATCCCCTGCAAAGTTTTGTCGGGACGGAAGATGGAACGGCGTTCAAGGGCATTACCATTGGAGTGGAAGGCGACCCTTTGGCGGTGGAAACGGCTCGTCAACTAGCAGATGCTCTTTTAGCCGATGCCGTCGAAATATCATCCGAAAACAAAGCTTTGTATCATGCTTCGGCCGTTTTAGCCGGAAATGCGGCCATCACGTTGTTGTCGGTGTCTGAGGAATTATGGGAGAAAGCAGCCGGTTCGGGGACGGGATTTTCGGCAACAATGGGACCGCTTTTAAAGACCAGCGTTCAAAACACGCTGACTTATGGCCCTCACGCGGCACTAACCGGTCCAATAGAACGGGGGGACGTAGGCACGCTCACAATGCATTTTAAGGCCATTTCTACCCGTTTACCTCACTTATTGGCTTTTTACGGCTCGGTTACGACGGAAACGATTCATCTGGCTGTCCGTTCGGGTCGATTGTCGGCAGAAAAAGCAGTGGAATTATTGGACGTAATTAGTCTTTACGTAGTAGGAGAAGCTGCCTCCGAATGATTTCAATGAAACAAGAAAAAGAAGCGCTCGACCGGATCGTTCAGATTGTGGCGTCGGTTCCAAAGAACGATGCCCGGTTTCTGTCCGTGGCAACGATTATTGGCACGATGTTGAGGCGCGTACTTTCGGCTGAAAAGGCGCTAGAAGCGGCTTCAATTTCGCTTGCACAGCGCACAAAAATGGAGCACTTTCGCAACGAAACTTCTCGTATGATTGAGGTTTTAGGTGCAGAGATGCCGCAGCACATATCTCTCAGTACGGTGGTAGCTCTCGAAGAGCCGTCGTGGTGGTTTGCGCTATCCGAAACCACGCACGTATTGGAAGAATGCGTAGAACAACTTTCCGGAATGGTTTCCAAACAGGAAAAGGGGTCAGCTGTAAGAGACCTGACGGCACAATGCGTTTCTCTTTTGCGTGACCACTATAATGAGTATTTACTTGAAGCCCGAAATTGGATGGATGCGTAATCCGGAGCCGCCCACCTTCCATCGTCAGTCGAAAACATTTGAATTTTTTCACTAAGTCTATGAATCCCTTACGTCAACTTTCGAAAATCTTTCTAATAGCCAGCATCCTGATGATTCCAGCTTCAGGTTGTGCATCCCAAGATTCCATGTCCAATTACTACGCCATTGATACGAATGCCGGTCGCCTGGTGGTCAAATTATACGACGAGACCCCCATTCACCGGGATAACTTTATTAAGCTGGCAAATGACCAATTTTATGATGGTACGAGCTTTCATCGGGTCATTGCCGGTTTTATGATTCAAGGTGGCGATCCCAACTCGAAAGATGATGATCCCTACAATGACGGCATGGGCGATCCTGGATATACCCTTCAGGCTGAAATCTTACCGGAATTGATAAACCGTCGGGGTGCTTTGGTAGCGGCCAGGCAAGGAGACCAGGTAAATCCAGAAAGACGATCATCGGGATCGCAATTTTATGTGGTCCAAGGGCGTCCGATGCCGGAGGAAGCGCTTACCCAGTCTGAGGCTCAAATATCAATGACCATTGGACGTCCGTATAAGTACTCGGAAGCGCAACGTAATGTGTATACGACCTTGGGCGGTGCGCCGTGGCTCGATATGCAGTATAGCGTGTTTGGCGAATTGGTAGAGGGGTTTGACGTACTAGATAAAATTGGTGCAGCGCCGACCCCTGGAACGACTGGCCAAGGAGACCCACGGTTGCGGGATATGCCGCTCGAACGCATTCAAATGACCGTGACCCGATTGGTTGACTACACTCCGCCGCCGCAGGGCAACTAATATCACTAGGCAATTTTTATGTCCAGAGAGTATTCCGAACAAGAAACCATTCGTCGAGATGCGCGGGCTCAGCTTGACGCTGCTGGATTTCAGCCGTACGGATATTCGTGGGATGTAACTCACCACGCCAAAGAAATTATGAACACGTTTGATGAGGAAAAGCATCAACGCGTGGACGGCGTGGCCAAAGAGCCATTCCAAGTTTCTGTTGCGGGTCGATTAATGTCCATGCGGATAATGGGGAAAGCGGCCTTTTTCAATTTGCAAGATGAGTCTGGTAGGATTCAGGTGTACATCACCCGAGACGATCTTCCGGAAGATTATTACAACTCGGTTTTTAAGAAACTGGTTGACCTCGGCGACGTCATCGGGGTAACGGGATTTGTTTTCAAAACGCGGATGGGAGAAGTCTCTATCCATGCTGAGACGTTCGTGATCCTATCCAAATCGCTACGTCCATTTCCGGTGGAAAAGGAGCACGATGGAGTAGTTTTCAACGAAATCACCGACAAAGAATTTCGCTATCGGCAGCGTTATGTGGATCTCGTAGTTCATCCTGAAGTGCGTAAAACGTTTCGTCAGCGGGCTAAGATGATTACCAGTATTCGATCCTTTTTGGATTCGAGAGGGTATGTTGAAGTCGAGACGCCGGTGTTGCAGCCGATTTATGGTGGTGCCGCTGCGCGGCCGTTTACGACTCACCATAATGCGCTAGACATGAAGTTGTATTTGCGTATTGCGGACGAATTGTATCTAAAAAGGCTGATTGTAGGCGGTTTTGACGGAGTGTACGAGATTTCAAAGGACTTCCGTAACGAAGGCTTATCGCGTTTTCACAACCCTGAATTCACCATGATGGAGCTGTACGTAGCGTACAAGGACTACAATTGGATGATGGATTTGGTTGAGGAGTTGGTCGAGTCCGTGGCAATTGCGCTTCATGGAAGTTCGCAGGTTCAGGTTGGGGATGAGACGATTTCCTTTGCACGGCCATGGAAACGAATTCCGATGTTCGAGGCGATTTCCGAAAAGACGGGAGAAGATCTGGCAGGAAAGTCGCGCGAAGAATTGGCCGCAATCGCCAAGAAACTGGGAGTACACGTAGACAAAACCATGGGTGCGGGCAAGATTATCGATGAGGTTTTCGGCGAGTTCGTTGAACCATCGATGATCCAGCCCACGTTTATTACGGATTACCCGGTTGAATTGAGCCCGCTGGCCAAACGGCATCGCTCTAAAGAAGGGTTGGTTGAGCGTTTTGAGGCTATTTGTAACGGTAAAGAGCTTTGCAATGCCTTTTCTGAGCTCAACGATCCGGACGATCAACGGGCGCGATTTGAGGAGCAGGTAGCTCTTGGGCTTCGAGGCGACACCGAAGCTATGCAGCTCGACGAAGACTATTTGCGGGCGCTGGAATATGGCATGCCTCCCACAGCTGGACTCGGCATTGGGATTGATCGACTCGCCATGCTCATGACCAATTCGCGCTCGATCCGCGATGTCATTCTGTTTCCCCTTTTGCGCCCTGAAACCGACGAAGAGGCCGCTTCCGAAGCACATGAGTAATATCATCCCAGCCTCCGGTTACCTGGAACTGATTCGCAAGAATGCAGGGTTCAGGAGATTGTGGGTGGGAAATATAATATCCCTTTTCGGGGACTGGTTTAACACGATAGCCCTTTATGCGCTGATTTTGCAGCTAACGGGGTCCGAGTTTGCCTTAGGGGCGGTTTTCATCACCAAAATATTTCCGATGGCCGTGGCTTCGCCGCTGGCCGGAGTATTGGTCGATCGTTTTGACCGACGCAAAGCGATGATCGTTTCGGATTTGCTCCGAGCCGTGATTGTTCTCGGATTTCTTCTGGTAGATGAACCCGGAGAAATATATTTAATCTTCGTTTTGATCGCCTTGCAGGTGATTGTCGCCTCGGTTTTTCGTCCGGCGCAAATTGCTACCATTCCGAACATTGTAGAGCGGAAAGACCTCGTCACGGCAAACACGATTATGTCGGCAACCTGGTCAATTATGATGGCAGTTGGAGCGGCAATCGGCGGGTTTGTCGCAGAAGTATTTGGGCTGCGAGCTGTGTTTATCCTGGACAGCCTGAGCTATTTGGTCTCCGCTTGGTTCATTTATCGGATAGCCGTCACCTCCGCGGCGGTCTTTGGACCCAAGCCGACCCTCATCCGGTCAGCTTTCTCCGAGATCAAAGAGGGGTGGCGCTTTATTCAGACCCATCCGGCCATTCGACGCATGGCCACAGTCAAGGCCGTTTGGGCGATTGCCGGAGGTGGATTGGTGTATATGTTAGTGTTGGTCGGTGACCAAATGAATCCGGCCCACGCGGCCGCCTCGATTGGGAGTTTATATGCGGCCAGGGGACTCGGAACCGCAATTGGGCCCATTGCCGCTCGAAAGTTTGTTACGGATGAACGTTCATGGGCCACCGTGGTCGGCGTAGGAATTGCCTTTACCGGTGTGGGATATATCCTGGTAGGAATAGTGCCCTGGACCTGGGTCGTTATGCTACCCGTAATGCTAGCGCACATTGCTGGCGGATCCAATTGGGTGCTGTCCACGGTTCTATTGCAGCAACGATCGGCAGATAAATTTCGCGGAAGAGTGTTTGCAAACGAATGGCTGTTCGTTATGACCACAGAAACGGTTTCCATTCTCGTTGCGAGTCTCGTTCTTGAAATGGGACTCTTTTCGCTACGAAACACGGTATTGATTTTCGGAATTATTTCGACCGTAAGTGGCCTAATTTGGCTAATGAAGGCCGTTCCTGCTGAAAAAGAGGATTATCTTCAGGGAAATGTGCCAGAATCGTAAAAACTGGCACTGAATTCGCGGAAGGGTAGGAAAATCTTTCTACTTCCTTCTTTCCGTATGTCTCTGGACTCCTTGCTTCATTTTATTTCTTCGAATGCTACCGAGAATCGGGAAGATCCAGGCCTTGCTTTTGCGGAGGTATCTCCCGCGGGAACGATAATCGGCCTCAACCCATTTGGCCGGTTAGCTTGGGGATGGCGCGTGGGGACCATGCTTCCGAAAGATCTCCAAATAGCTCTGGAATGTTTGAAAGGGGATGAGCCGATAGAGTTACCGGTTACTCTAGGTGGCCTTCACCTTAAAGGATTGGCCAACGGAGCCGGGAAGGGTTGGTTTGTAATTGGGTATGAACCAGAATCTTTAACCCGGGAAACCGATCAAATCTCTTTCCGGGCCCTCATGGACCGCATCCCTCAACCCGCGGCCTGCATTAATATGGCGGGTCTGACCAAATACGTAAACGAGGCTATCGGAAGGGAATTCGGGCTCAGTCCTGCGAATATGATAGGACAGCCGACATTAGCCGAGTTGATTCATCCGGAAGATCGGTGGAAAATAGCCGAGTTGATGGAACTAGCAGCTAAAGACGGATCGTCACATGCGTCCGTTCGCTTTGGAAAAGCGGCTCGCATTGGGGTTCTCCATTTGGTAAAATCCGCCGGGGATGAATTTCAGGCCGTCATTCTGCCCATGGCTGAGGACGAGAATTTTGTTGACGGATCTTACGTTCAAGATTCGATATTTCAGTCCTTCCTTGAGCAAGGTCCCATCGGCGTTCTGTATCTGGACACCGATTCCCGGGTAACGTTTGAGAACCACTATTTCCGCGCACTGGTTGGAGAAGACGCCGAGTCTTCTTGGCTCGGGCTACGGCTTTCTGAAGCGTATCATCTGTCTCCAGAATCGGCTTTTCAAATTCAACGCGCCATTGGACTGAGAAAATCGTCGGTATTGAATATCGACCTGCTGGATCCGATTTCACGGGTGGTCAATCGTCATGTAAAAATGCATGTTGCCGCCATTGTTCACCCCGAAGGTCATTCTATCGGCGCAACACTGCTCGTCGAGGATCGAACAGAATGGGTCCGGCGCGAACGCGAACTCACACGGCTCGAGTTGTCCGAGAAAATGAAGAACGGGCTACGCGAAATGGCTACGAGCAATCCGGATCCTCAATCGTTTAGGGAGGCTGCTGTGGAGCTACTGGGCGATGCATTTGGAACGTTTCGAACTACCTTGCTTGGACTTTCCGTTGGAAAGGACCGGATGGTAGAAGTCGCTTCTTGGTCCCGATATGCTGATTGCGATGCTCCAGAATCGATTGAACGGGAAGATCTCGTTTACTTTGAAACGCTCAAAGGAGGTCAATTTTTACTACACGAAGACCTCGATGGCTATGGCATCTGCGACCGGCTGGAAGCCGCAAGCTGTTGGATTGCCCCCATTCAGGATAACGGACAGTTTGCGGGTTACTTGGTTTTAGCCTGGGATAAATCAGACCGCTCGCCCGATACAGATCGGATGTCTTTCATAAACGATGTCGTGGGGTTGTTTGAATCACTCTATTCGTGGATTCAACTTGGCACCCGGTACAGAAATACCGTTTCTTCGATTGACGACGCCCTTTTTGGATTCAGCTTTTACAAGGACGGAACCAGGCGATACCACTTTGCTACTGAACAATTCGCTGTCCTGACAGGATACCTTCCCGCTCGTTTAATGCAAGAAGGGGAAAGATCTGTGGATTGGGCCAGCCAGGTCGTCCATGAAGACGATGCAATGCTACTACGCACCCATCACTTGACGCTTCTGGAAGGGCATGAAAGCCGCATTACGTACCGAATTTATCATGTGGATGGATCTATCCGGTGGCTGCGCGAACACGCAACCCCCAGTCAAGATGCGACTGGAATGACCGCTGTAAACGGCATTATTTCAGACGTTTCCGAGCAAAAAGCTGCTGAATTGGTGCTTTTACAGGCCAAAAAAGAAGCGGAAGCTTCAGATCGATCCAAAACGGCCTTCATTGCCACGCTAAGCCATGAAATACGAACGCCTCTTGGCGCGGTCCACGGGTTTGCCCAGCTACTTGAGAAGGAGATGGAAGAATTCGAAGAAGAGCTAGGGGCGGATATGCCCGAGCAGGTTCACGAATTTCTAGCTGCTATTTCTGAGCGCTCCCAAAAATTATTGTCTTTGGTTGATGATTTATTTGAGCTATCCAACATCGAAATGGGGAAAGTGGCCATTTCCCAATCGGGTGTGGCGCTTCCACAGATTGTAAGAGCAGCCGTCGAGAAAGCCCGTTCTGGTGCTGTTCGCAAGGGACTCGAAATTCAATTCTCCGCCCACGAATCCGACCTAATTGTGCTTGGTGAGTCTAAGCGGATCGCCCAGGTATTTGACAATCTTTTGTCTAATGCGGTCAAATTTACCGAAGTCGGACGAATTGAAGTGTCGGTAAAGACCCGAGGTGAATTTGCATTGGTTGAAGTGGCGGATACCGGAGTTGGTATTTCGGAGGACTATCTCGGCAACCTGTTCGACGCGTTTTCCCAAGAAGAAAATTGGCGCAATCGTAAATATGAGGGCACTGGACTAGGTCTTGCTCTTGCCCGGCGTTTAGTCGAACTCATGAACGGCCATATCGAAGTAGAAAGCGAGAAGGGCAAAGGATCTACCTTCAAAGTGAGTTTTCCACTCGTCAAAACTCATCGGGAGCAGCTGAATGCGCGTTTTTCTGAGCGTACTGCACGTTTCGAATAAAACCCTCTAGTTTGGTCCTTTTTATAGCGCTTTTTCGAAACCGGGTACTGAATTCGTCCTGAGTTAGGTTGCCCCATACCTCTAGCTCCGTGTCCAAAACCCCATCTCGCGGTAGGTAGCGAGCCTCTTGAGATTCGGTTTTAAACTTATTCCACGGGCAGACTTCCTGGCAGATATCACATCCAAAAATCCAAGATCCGTGGTCTTTGGTTATTTCCGGTAGAATATCAGCTCCGCGATGTTCAATAGTTGAATAGGAAATGCAGAGGTTTGCGTCGACGACGTAAGGCTCGTAGATGGCGCCCGTCGGACAGGCGTCGAGGCATCGGGTACAAGATCCGCAGTGATCTAGTACCGGGCGATCTGGCTCTAATTCGATGTCCACCACCAACTCGCCAATAAAAAACCAACTTCCGTGATCTTCCGAGATCAAATTGCTGTGTTTGCCAATCCATCCGAGGCCAGATCTGGCTGCCCAAACCTTGTCCATCATTGGGGCCGAGTCAACAAAAGCCCGGCCGTTTACTCCGCCATAGCGATGGTCAAGCCATTCCAATAGGGCCCGAAGCTTTTCCTTCATCACGAGATGATAGTCTTCGCCCCAGGCGTACCGACTTATGCGGCCGACGGACGGATCCTGCACGGCTTCAAAGGGATGATAATAGCTCTGAATGACTGAAATAACGGAGCGGGCCCCATCTACCAGTTTTCGAGGATCTACTCTCTTTTCCAGGTGATTTTCCATCCACCCCATGGTCGCATGGTTTCCCCGGCCCAACCACTCTTCGATTCGCGATTTTTCATCCGTCAATTCAGCGGCGGGCGACACCCCGCAGGCTTGAAAACCGAGGTCCAACGCCTTTTGCTTCAGCTCAAGGGTAAGTTCAGAAGTGGTTTGCAGATGGGGCATAACAGGTCCGCGTTGGGGAATGGAAGTCCAACCGACCAATGCCTTATGGGTTCGATCAAGGTATCAAGATCTTGGAAACGCCCTTTCTAGGACCGTGCCCGGTCCATCCATCACCTGGATCGATGAAATGCGATCAGGGATAACGGTAGAGCAGGGAGCAGTCAAACGGCACGGTGGCCACTTTATGATTTTCAACACAACCCTTACCGTCCTTTCCTTTTGGACAGACATCTGGGCCAATGTCAGCCTCGACGGTAAACCGTTCGGTTAACAATCCTGCACCGATGTAATAATTGTAAATCGCTTCAGCGCGCTGTCTGGCAATCCGAAGTGCGTAGATATCGGCATCGGTGCCACTGGCATATCCAATAATGGACACGCAACAGGTTGGATTAAGGCGCAGCGCCTCAATATTTTCGTCCAGGTCTTCGCGGGAAGATTTACTAAGGTCGATCGTGTTTGAAGCGAAGTAGACGCTATTCAGCTCTATCAACGTACAAACCCGAGGCGTACGCGGCAAAGGAGGATCGTAACCCGGCACCGCCAATGGAGGAGGAATGGGCGCTGGTGGTGGCGCCGCCTGTGGTGTCGTTCGGATACATCCACGAAGTCCCGCCATTATGAGCGAGGTATTGTGTGGATCATAGTCATCCTCATTCCGCCAAACGTAGTTCAGGTCCCAACGATAGCTGACTTCAGCAAATGCCGACCAACAGCCGTTAAATGCAATGTCAACCCCGATCCCGAGTGGAAGGTGATACACCGAACGTTCCGGACCCGGGACTCCACGGCCCGGAAGGTCCACGTTGTTTTTACTATCCCGACTAAACAGGTCAGCGGTAGTAGCTCCAAACCCCGTAAAAACGTACGGCATAATGCGGCTTTTTGACCCCGGCCGAAGCGTCATTACCACTTCGGTTTCAAACATGAAAATGTGGCTGGTCAAGAATTCGTTCTGTCCCGTTCCTACGAGTTTACGGCCGTCTTTCGTGCTTAGGTTGGTCACTAGAGCCATACCCCGAAAGAAAAAGAGGTCCTTTTTTAAAGGGAATGAGCCTAAAAAAACGATGGCCGGGTCATGTTCGCGTACGAAATTGGACACGCCGCGAGGTTTTAGCAGGTCAATCGGGCCGTGAAACGTAAAAAGCCCCAATCCAACACCAATGTGGGCCTGAGAATCACGGAATTGGTTGCTTTGGGCATTCGCCGAAAGATGGGTCGCTGCTAAAAATAGCAGCAAGGCCAAGATGGAGCGTAAAATAGATCTCATTCCAGAATGCGGGAAAACGGTCTGATTGAAGGATCCCTCACAGGTAGGGGCACTTGTTTGAGGTATCGTCCGCTTTAAGCATTCCTGAAATAAAAAAAAGGGGGGGCGCCCGCAGG
>JAQBZH010000028.1 GCA_027622005.1 Bacteroidota bacterium
TTTTAGAATTTCACCTGTTTTCAGATAAGGCGGTACTAGCTGAAAGTAACAACGCGCGTTCTGCAAACTTGTGTTGCCGTTCGAGAGAAGCCAGTAGCTTGAAAGGATACCGTAACGCTCGTAGTCGAGCTGCTTACATTATCACACGCGAAGGTTGCCGCGATCTCCGCAGCCGTATATGGGAGCACTCCGATCTCAAGATAAACAGCAAACGCTTGGGCTGCATCAGCCGCAGTGATTTTTCCCGCCGCTAGGGCTTCCAGAATACTCAACTTTGCCGTTTTACCATTCGCAAATGTGACAGTCGTAGTTAGATTGGGATCCAGTGCTACAATTTTATTGTATAGCTCCACGGATTTGCGCTCTGCCGCATTGGAACCCTGAACCGTTGCCGGCCTAGCATTGACGTTGGCGTCCATTGGATAAGATGTGGTGGTTGCACCCGTTGAAGCTACTGATAATGTCAAGCTAGCAGCATTGGTACTAGACAAGCCTGCAATCTGGGTCGTTGTCACACCTCCGGTAGTTGTCTGAACCGCAACTTGTCCTGTTGGCTGACCTGAAGCATTCACGAGAGGAGCGATGGTCGTGGTAGTAACAATAGCAGCTTGACCAGCGGTCGCAGGCGTTGTGGCCGCAATTTGAGTAATAGCTCCGGCAGCTGTGCTAACCGTGGTTCCTGCCGGAACAATCGCAGCAAAATCCGCAACCACAGCTGCGACGATGTTTTGGACAACAGGTGCGCTAGCTGCAACCGTTGCTTCCCATACTTTTTCCAATGCTGCAATCTTCCTCATCGTTCGAGTCGCATGCCGTTAGCGTCACTGACACTGAAAGTAAAAATAATAAAATGGCTAAACAGTTTCGCTTGTTCACGACGGTTTCCCTATGGCTAATTTATAAATGGTCCAGCTATCAAGAAGTGTATCTAAAATACACGCTTAAATATTACCAGTTGTCAATTGTATAAAAATTTATGACCAATTGTCAATAATGTCAAGAGCAATTTACGACAAATTTGACAGAATCAAGCACTAGCAACAGTAAATTTCCAAACGATTACCCGGATAAAGAACATCCCACAAACGAGTCATCTATCTCCGAACCAATCTCACCAGCGACGCCACGACGAAAATGGCCCCCAGCATTGCCACCACGGATGATCCAGCAGGGAAGTCAAACGTGACGGAGAAATAGATGCCGGCCACGCTTCCGAGGACACCGACCAACAAGGAAATGACCACCAGCCACGAATTATTGCGCGTCATCAAGACGGCTGAAACAGGTGGCACAACCAGGTAGGCAAAAATGGGAATCACCCCTCCTATTCGGACGGCCAGCACGATGGCCAGCCCAATTGAAATGTAGAAAAGGAAATTCCAGAGGTTAAAAGCGCTCAAATTATCGACGTCTCTGGACTCAAACTTTTCGGTGATCTCCAAAAATTGCTTTCTAAAAATGAAGTGAACCACGCCCAAAATGGCAAAAACAATCGCCATCGGAATGTATTGAGCGCTCGTGGCCGTAAACACGCTTCCAAAGAGCACTTCTTGAATATCGGCGTCTCCGTGGGCTGCTTTGGAAATGAGGAGCACCGTTACAGCGGATGAAACGGCGTACAGAATGCCGATGATGGACTCCAGTTTGAGCCGATTGTCCGTGACTTTGATGAATGACATCAAAAAGGCACCGACCAGTGTAAACGCAACCGAAATAATTAAGGGGTCCAGCTCAAAGTAAGCAGCGAACGCCACCCCCAGCATAGAGATCTGTCCCAATGCTAGGTCAACAAAAACAATGCCCCGACCAACAACGTGAACACCGAGATAGGAGAGCAACAGCCCCATAACGATGCTCACGATAAGCGCATTCCTCACAAAATCCAGGGCAAATAAATCCATTTACGGCGAAAAGAGGTTTGAGAATATTTCCGTTTAGTGGCTGGCTTTTTGAAGAGCAGCGACTATTAGATTAACATTATAATCGAATACATCAAAGTACGTTTTTACCTCCCGAAATGCCCCCACCGATGTGGCTAAGTGTAAAACGGATCCTCCGACTTTTCCTGCGACTAAATTGGCTGCATCGGCCTTTTCATAGGGCGACATAATGATTACCGAAACGCTTTGGGAGGACATCGTATTCATCACTTTAGCCAGTTGTGAGGGCGATGGAGGAATCCCCGGCTTGGGCTCCAGAAAAGCCACGATGTCGAGACCAAACGCCGTTTCGAAATAGGGCCATTGATCGTGAAACGCGACGATTTTGGTCCCATTGAACGGTTTCATCTTCAGTTTCCATCCGGCTATTTTGGCGTCCAGCGCTTCATTGAATGCCTTGAGGTTGGCCGCAAAATAGGCTTTATTGGCCGGTTGAAGCTTAATTAAGCCGTTGTAAATGTTTTGGGCGATGATGTGCCCGACGAAAGGATCGAGCCAGTAATGCGGATTACCAAAGACGTGTATATCGCCCTGCTCCCGACTGACACTGGAGGGGACATTTAGCAACGGGACGCCGACCGAGGTATCTACATATCCGGCAGAACCGGACTGGATTTTGGAATTTCTGGAGCTCGCCAAGAGAGACGGAGCCCAACCAGTGGTCAAATCCAAACCCGATGTAATGAAAAGATCCGCCTTAGCGAGTTTTAGAATATGACTGGGCTTGGGATCTACAAAGTGGGGATTCTGATACCCGGTCGCAATGGAGATGACTTCGACCTTATCACCCCCAATTTGCTGGGTTATCTGTTGAAGGTCGGTAAGCGTCGTTACGACGCTGAGCTTTTTCTGGGCGAATGCGGACGTTGCCACAAAACATGTGACAGCCGTAATCAACAAACATTTAAATCGAATCATCGTCATTCATTTACTAATACTCATGGGCTCCGTGGGTACCAATTACAAATACCATGCCCACCAATGCCTGATACGACTGGTCCATGTCTGGTCCCCAAGAAGTTCGGCCGCCCAATTCAATCTTTTGATACTCGCTTAAATACCAGCCGAGGGTCGTAGACACCGCTTTTTCATTCCAGTCGGGATTGTCCGGAAGATCGGCTTGATCGAAACGCCCCGTTAGAAACCACCGACGTGCAAGTTGATAGTTGATCAGGGCATAAAACCCGTTGGCTTTTATGGTGGACGCACCAAGGTCTTTTTGGCTCTGAAAAGCTTCAAGCTGAAGGGTTAGCGACTTATACGTATTGAATTGTAAAGGCTTCCATTTATACGTGATATCAACACCCCCGATAGTCGTGTTTCTGCCTTCGCTATTGGGTCCGGTTAGACCACTTATTCCGAGTTCGAGGCTGGCATTGTCAGAAAGGTCCCAAAAGTTTTTAAGATGACTCGTGTAAAGCATGCGGTTGCCTTCAGCACGGGCAAAACTCTCGCTTTCGCCGGGTCCGCGGGTCACTTCAAAGGACAGCTCTTGATAAAACCGAGAGTTCGGCACGAGCCAATTCACGGAAGCGCCCTGATCATTGAGCCCTTCATCACCAAAAAAATTGGCGTATACAGCAGGCACATCGATAAAGGGAAGGGCGTGCGGGTGCAAACGATTGATCTTGCCCACATTGCTTCGAAACTTACCCACCTTGGCCTGCAATTGGTACGGTAGATTCAGCGTTGTGAGGTAGGCCTCTTCGAGTTCAAACTCGAACTCGCCGTCATCGTGGCCCATTCCGATAAAAATGTCTGCCCGGGCGAACGGATCAATAACCGACCGAAACGACGTCTCAACTTCGGACATTTCCATATCCAAGTTGCGCGGACCTTCGGAGGTATACCACGCCCTAAAATCACCAATTAAGGCGATATCAGGGTTGGTAACTTTGGGCGTGACCTGAGCCTTGGTCGACGTCGGGATTAGTAAGAAAACAGCCAACCACAAAAAGGAAAATCGGTTGATCATGATTCAGGGAGCCTAATTTGCAATAGATTTACTCGATAGTGGAATCTGATTTTCCAAATCGTCGAAAACTACTTGATAGACGCCCCCGATAAGATTCGGATTCCTCAGCCCCTTATTTGTTGAAAAGCTATTCCGACGTCATTACATCCACGGGGTTTGCACTCGCTGCTTTGATGGTTTGCGTACCGATGGTAGCCAACGCCAGCAAAGAAATCGGGAGCACGCCGATCAGAAGTATCCCGATCGTTAAATCGATCCGTTGTGCAAAAGAGGAAAGCAAGAGTGAGTTGAGCGCCCAGGCAGCGGGTGCTCCGAACGCGATAGCCATGACCATCAACCGGACATATTCGCCGGAAAGCAATCGTACCAGTTGCCAATGCGTAGCTCCCATCGTTTTGCGAATACCAACCTCTTTGAAATCGCCGATTCAGCCTATGATAATCGACCAAAATCCGACCAACTTCGACAATATCATCATGAGGATTGCTCCGAATTCGGCGGCTTCAGTGCTCCGAGACGCCTCCAAAGTATGGAGTGAAGTGGCGCCCGACCGTCCGTTCGACTTTTCTTTTGTCGATGATCAATTCGCATCGCAGTTTGGAACAGACGAGATCATTCGCACCCTTTTAGGAATTCTAGGGGCATTTAGTATGTTGATAGGCGTGGTTGGCCTCTTTGCGCTGACCTCGCTATCGGTAGAACTTAGAAAAGGGGAGATGGCCATTCGGAAATCGCTCGGCGCTTCATCTCAATCAATTTTCGGATTGTTGGCTTCGGATAGTGTAAAACTTATTGGGTTCGCCCTGCTCGCCGCCATTCCCGTAACGTTGGTGTTGATCAGTCGATGGCTGGAAAGCTTTCCGTTCGTAGCTCCATTATCCCCGATTTCTTTCTTGATGGTGGGTATCGGAACCATCGTTCTTGCGCTACTATCGATATCATTCAATCTTATAAAAGTAGCGGTACGTCCGGTTATCGAGACGATTCGGAATTCTGAATAACAATAATCTCCCGCCAGTCTTTTTCGATAGATTGTCACCTAGGGCAATTCGTTTGAAAAGGGCAGGGGTTATGCAAAAGGGCGAAATGCGTCTATATTTGTGGTATGGACATCGAAACACTAAAAAGCAAAATCGACAGGCAGTGGGGCTACCGCGTCGCAGAGGAGTTGCGTGTTCGCGATTTGAAGAATCAGACGAACGATCAGTGGCTGGGCGCGCTAACGAATGTTCATTATGTAAAAGAACCAACGGGCTACCTATTTCAGGCAGCATCCAACGTCCAAAAGGAGCTTTACAAAAGTGGCATAATGTTTTGCTTCATAGGCGGGATCCCGCTCCAACGTTGGGGCGAAGTTCGCCAGACGAATGACGTTGACTTGACCATTTTCTGCGATCTAGGAGACGAAATAAAGGTTTTTGATGTTTTAAATTCCATTTTAGAGTCCCGAATTGAGGATCCCAAACAGATGGTTCGATTTGGACGGATGTATTTAGGGAAGACAAAGAGCGAAATTCAGGTTGATATCTCGCTCGGCTTCACCCCATATGAGCGACGCATGATGGAACGAGCCGTTGACGTCGATTATGGTGTTGACGTGCCGTTGCATTGCTGCTCGGCTGAGGATCTTGTTATCACCAAAACCATGGCCGCAAGAGGCCAAGATTGGGTTGATATTAACCGCGTCATCCAGCGAAGTGGGATGAATATGAATTGGGAATTGGTTTACTCGGAACTGGAGTCGCTTTTGGAGATGGTTTACCAAGAAGACCGATTGGCCCGTCTGAAGTCAATGGTCGACGCAGAATATCCTAAGGGTTGATTCTGTTGGCTAGCCCCCCGAGCTACCCAAATATTAGTGCAGCTCGTCGGGCGTCGGAAGCGGCTTCATTTTTCCGCTCGCGAGTCTTTCTTGATATTCATTCCAATTCATGGATGGAATAGATGACTCCTTCTCAACCATCGTGATACAGCCTTCGGACGGGCAGACAATCGAGCATAAGTTGCAACCCACGCAGGTGTCTTGTTTGATCTCGTATTTGTTGACGTATCCGTGCCCAGCTCCAGCAATAATTTGCTTTCCGGCGTTGGTCGTGGTAGCGGCAGAGCCGCCGCTCGAAGCGTAATCCTCGGCCATAACCTGAAGCTGCGCAATGGATTGATGGGCTCCATCCTCACAGGCAATAAAACATAGGCCGCAGTGTACGCACTTCGACTGGTCAATTTCGGCCACCACTTTATAACCTAGATCGAGCGTATTCCAGTTGCCGACGGACTGGACCGAGCGTCCAATGAACTGATCGAGTGTAGCAAAGCCCTTATCGCGCATCCAGTTTTCGAGGCCAGAGCTGAGGTGCTCCACAATTCGGAATCCGTAGTGCATGACCGCCGTGCAAACTTGGACGTTCGAAGCGCCCAAAAGCATAAATTCGATAGCGTCTTGCCAGGCCTGCACGCCTCCGATTCCTGAAATCGGAATGCCAAAACGGGGATTGGAAGCCAGTTGCTGCACCATGTTTAAAGCGATGGGCTTGACCGCGGGGCCGCAATATCCGCCGTGCGAACCTTTTCCTGCAACGTGTGGAATCGGGCTAAACGTATCCAGATCGACTCCAATAATCGAGTTGATAGTGTTGATTAGAGAAACACCATCAGCGCCGCCATTTTTAGCGGCAAGTCCCACCGGAATGATGTCGGTTACGTTAGGCGTCAATTTAACCAGAACAGGCGTTTGGGCTGCTTCCTTTACCCATTCTGTGACCATTTGGGCGTATTCGGGTACCTGTCCCACTGCCGACCCCATGCCGCGCTCGCTCATCCCATGCGGGCAGCCAAAATTCAGTTCTAAGCCGTCACATCCGGTGTCTTCGGTTCGCTTGACGATATCGTGCCAGGATTCGCGGTTGGAATCGACCATCAAGGAGACGACCACCGCTCGGTCGGGGAATTCGCGTTTAACTTCGCGGATTTCTTTGAGGTTGATCGCTAATGATCGGTCTGTAATGAGCTCTATGTTGTTGAAGCCCATCATTTTGCGGCCATCGTAGCTGAGGCCCCCATAGCGGGAGGACACGTTTACGATCGGTTCGTGCCCGAGCGTTTTCCATACGGCGCCGCCCCATCCGGCTTCGAAGGCGCGAGCAATCTGGTATCCCGTATTGGTTGGAGGGGCGCTTGCTAGCCAAAACGGGTTTGGGCTGCGGATGCCGGCCACATTGGCCGAAAGGTCGGGTTTTTTTGCTTTTAAACTCATAATGAACCCCTCAAATAGGCATCGATGCTAAACGCAGCCACTTTACCGTCCTGCACGGCGTCTACAATTTCAGCTCCTTTGTGGGTGCAATCTCCGCCCACGAAGAGTCCTTGGATGGAAGTCGTGCCACCGGGGCCCTTTTTAACCGGATCTAAGCCCAAACCCGCCAAAACAGGAGTTTGTCCGAGCGCTTTTATCGCCATGTCGCAGTCGAGAACGAATTCCGAGCCCGGGACGGTCCGTTGCTCGCTACCCCGTCCTGTTCCGGACAAAACACGGACCATTTTCACCCCCGTCAACAGCCCGTTCGGAGCCACAAATTCCAAGGGTTGTGCCGACCAACAAAACTCAATGCCGTCCGATTTGGCAAGCTCATATTCGTAGTTGAACGCGGACATTTCAGCGGCTGTCCGGCGGTAAGCTATAGTTACCTTTTTTGCCCCTAATCGTACGGCTTGCGTCGCGGTGTCGACCGCCGTATTTCCTGCTCCGATCACGACCACGTTTTCGCCGACCACGCATTCCGAAAGTGGTCCCGTATGGCTCTGAAAAATGAACTCTAGCGATTCAAAAACCCCCCTGGCGTCCTCGCCGGGAAGGTTTAACCTCGCGGTCGAGCCGAGACCAACAGCCACAAAAACGGCATCGTGTTCTTGCAGCAGCCCTGCCAATCCAGCTTCATCTACCCGATGGTTAAGCCTCAGATCGACTCCCATGTCAAGAATGGGCTGAATCTCGCTGAGGGAAAATTCGGTCGTGATTTTATAGGCTGAAATGCCGAATGTACCCAGTCCTCCTGGAGTATCCCGCGCTTCAAACAGGGTTACCCCATGACCTAACACGCGCAAATTGTGTGCGCAGGAAAGACCCGCTGGGCCCGACCCAATGATGGCAACTGACTTTCCGGTTGCCGCGCCCGGTTCGAAAAACCAAAGACCGCGCTCGGCGGCATAATCAGTCGCATACCGCTGAAGTCGCCCAATCTGGACTGGGCTGCTCAAAAGGGTTCGGTCTACGCAAGCTCCTTCGCACAAAACTTCGGTTGGGCAGGCCCTTGCACAAGATCCCCCAAGAATGTTCTCTTCGAGGATGGTTTCGGCCGCTCCACCGGGATTATCGTGCAAAATTTGTCGGATGAATTTGGGGACATCAATGCCCGTTGGACAGGCCCGCATGCACGGAGCATCATAACAAAAAAGACATTTTGAAGCGTCCGTGACCGCTTCGTCTCGCGAAAACGCGGGATGAAGATCGGTAAAGTTCTCCGTCAGCTGGGAAGGAGATAGTTTCGTCTTTTCGATCATACGGTCGGTTCTGGGTTAACGATGTCGAAAACGGGCGGGGAAGCTACGCTGGTTGTTTGGCGCGGGCGCCGGTTAGGTCGTTTGGCGCGGCCGCCGATTGCGCGGGCGGCGCAAGCGCCGGCCGCCCGCGTAAACACCGACTTAGCTCATCCAGTTCGCTTTGTTGCTCGCAGACCACTTGGTGGTCACTTTCTTTGTTCTGGACCAGAAGTCGATGGCTGTTGGTCCGGTAATGTCCCCACCCCCAAACGCGCTGTCGTTCCATCCCCCGAAAGCGAAAGGTTCGCGTGGAACGGGCACTCCAATGTTGACCCCAATCATCCCCGCGCTTGCTTTGTCCGTGAAATACTGCGCCGTGCCTCCCGAAGAGGTGTAAATGGCGGCGGCGTTGCCGTATGGATTGGCATTTTCAATGGCCAACGCATCGTCCAACGTTTTGCACCGGATAATGGTAAGCGTTGGACCAAAGATTTCGTTGCAAGAGGCCTCGTGATCTGGGGTCGCATAGTCGATGATGCTTGCGCCGAGGTAGCGTCCTCCGGCTGGAGCTTCTGCCAACGAGGCCTTACGTCCATCCAGTGTTAGAACAGCACCACCGGCTTCTGTGCGCGCCAAATATCCGGTGATTCGGTCATAAGCGCCCTCCGAAATGATGGCCCCGATGTCTTTCCCGACCACCAATTCCTCCATTTTCGTTTTGACGAGGTCCAGAATAGGATCGCAGTCTCCCACGGCCAACAATACGCTGGCGGCCATGCACCGCTGTCCCGCGCAACCAACGACGGACGAAACCACATTAGCAGCAGTCATCTCAAGATCGGCGTCAGGGACGACTACAAGGTGGTTTTTCGCTCCACCAAGTGCTCGGACGCGTTTTCCGGCGGCAGATCCGCGTTCAAACACCTTGCGCGCTACGTGGGTGGAGCCCACAAATCCAATAGCGGAAATACCCGGGTGGTCGCACATCGCATCCACGATTTCGCGATCTCCATTGACCACCGAAAAGACTCCAGCGGGAAGCCCCGAGGCTTCAAGCAATCGCCCGATCTCGAGCGCGCTAAGCGGCGTTTGTTCGGAAGGCTTGAGGATGACAGCGTTTCCGAGTCCTATCGACATCGGGATCATCCACATCGGCACCATAAAGGGAAAATTGAAAGGGGTAATGATGGCCGTCACACCCAGCGGTGCTCGCATCGTCTTGCACTCAACCCCCTTGCTGACTTCCAGAATATCGCCGGTGGCAATCTGCGGAAGGCTCGCGCCAAACTCCAGGCATTCTATGGCCCTTAGAACGCTTCCCAGCGATTCAGCGTGGGTCTTGCCGTTTTCGAGCGAAACGATTTCGGCCAAATAGTCCTTTTCCGCTTCAACTAGGGCCTTCATTTTATACATTACCTGGACGCGGTCTTTGAGCGGGACTTCCGCCCAATCGCGCTGAGCCTCCGTTGCAACCCGCACGGCGGCGTCAAGCTCAGCCGCTGTCGACATAGGAAGCTCTGCGATGACTTCGCCCGTACTCGGATTTACGACGGGTATGCTTCGAAAACTCTTGCTTATAACCCGGTGTCCGCCAACGATATTCGGTAGGATTCTCTCGACTAATACTTCGCTCATAATGCTTCCCTTTCAGATGCTGTTAATCCGGCCTTTTTGCGGGATAGCCACTTGCCCCGGCCCGCTTTTCCAACCACTTTATAATTGTCCACAATCACGTCTCCGCGCGAAATGGTCGTACGCGAAAACCCGGCCAAGGACATTCCCGTGTAAGGCGACCAATCCGCATTAGTTTCCATTGTGGTATGGTCCACAACGATCTCATGCGTCGGGTGAATGATGGCGAAATCGGCGTCGGCGCCGACCTGGATTGCACCTTTTCGCGGCGCCAAACCCATAATGCGAGCGGGGTTCGAAGATAGTTTTTCGCACATCTGCTCAATAGTGATGCGTCCAGCCCGAACCCCGGTCGTGTACACCACGGGAAGCAAGGTTTCGAGGCCCGGCATGCCCATTGGAATTTTGGTAAAATCGCCTGCCCACATCGCCTTTTGCTCCCTCGTGAACGTGCACGTATCGGTCGATACCACCGATACCTCGCCCGTCAGCATTCCTTCCCAAAGCCGTTCTATATCCTTTGGCTTTTTGATCTGAGGGCAACAGGCGTACAAATGTCCATCAGGCCCGGCAAATAGAGAATCATCTAAAACAAGGTACTGGGCGCATGTTTCAGCAAGAATCGGCACTCCACGAGACTGTGCTTCCCGTACAATATCGGCCCCCTCACCTGTGGACATGTGTACGATATAGAGACTTCCGCCTGTGATTTCACACCATTTTGCCGCCCGTTGGATGGCTTCCGCTTCGATAAAGTTTGGCCGAGACATCGCGTGGAGTTGAGCGCCGTACGTAGCCATTAACTCCGGTTTGTGATGCCGTGCGATGAGTTCGTCCAAAACACGGGAGGACTCGGCGTGCACCAAAAGCATGGTGCCGAGCTCCTTCATTTTCTCCAAGGTCCCAAACAGTGCACGGTCGTCAGACTGCCAACCCTCGGATTCGTAAATCATAAACTCTTTGAACGTCGAAAACCCGCGCTCGACCATGCCTTCAATCTGATCTTTGTGCTCGTCCCACCGCGTAATGCAGATGTGAAACGTGTAGTCGATTAAGGCCTTTCCCTCAGCCTTTTTGTGCCAGTTATCGGCGGCATCGTTCAAGGAATCCCCAGCGTATGGAATCGCGAAGTCGATCAGCGTGGTGACACCGCCGCGTGCTCCCGCCCGTGTTCCGGTATAATAATCGTCGGAAGAAGTGGTCCCGCAAAACGGGAGCGCGAGATGCACGTGCACGTCAAGTACTCCTGGGAGCACGAAATGGCCTGATGCATCGACCACTTTCGCACCAGAAGTGTCCAAGCCGGCTCCAATCGCGGCTATCGTTTCACCTTTGATGCCCACATCGACTGTTTGAACCCCATCAGGGGTTACCACTTTTCCACCTTTTATGACGGTATCGAAGCTCATAACCATCTCCTCAATTTCCGGATGCTACAGCCAATGCCTCATCAAGCGCCCAGAGGGTAAAGTCGGCATCTTGTTTGGTGATACACATGGGTGGCTTGATGCGGAGCACGTTGCCATACAATCCGCCTTTGCCAATAAGCACGCCGCGCTCCCGAAGCTCTTCAATCACGACACCCGTTCCAGCCCCGTTTGGAGTTTTAGATGCTTTGTCGGTAACAATTTCCATACCGAGCATCAACCCCATCCCACGCACATCTCCCACAATTTCGTGCCGCTTCTTAAGTCGCTCCATACCTTCCTTGAGGTGTCCGCCGACTACGCGGCAGTTTTCTTGCAAGCCGTCTTCTTCAATGACTTCCAGAACCGCGAGGCCGGCAGCCATACTCACCGGGTTACCACCGTACGTGTTAAAGTGCAAGCTGGATGTAAATTTGTCAGCGATCTCCCGCGTAGTGGTCACTGCTGCCATTGGGACACCGTTCCCGATACCTTTGGCCAGTACCACCATATCTGGGAGCACGCCCGAATTCTGAAATCCCCAATAGTTTTCACCCGTCCGTCCGAAGCCCGTTTGAACTTCATCTGCAATGCAAAGTCCACCGTGCTCCCGAATCAGCGAGTAAACTTCGCCCAAATAATTATGTGCTCCCGATGTCACTCCACCAACGCCTTGAATCGGCTCCGCGATAAACGCGGCAACTTTGCCAGGAGTTGAAAACTTGAGCAGCTCCCGCATTTCATTCACACTTTTAGTCGCAATCTCCTCAGGCGTGCCCGGAAACACATTTCGATACGGGTCAGGACTCATCGCATGATGTACCCGTGTCCCCAAAGGAATATCTCGCTTCCACGTGTGAAGAGAGGTCAGATCTGCGGAGGATGAGGACATTCCGTGGTAAGCGTTTCGTAGCGCAATGACGTCGGTGTTACCCGTGTACATCCGGGCCATGTTGATGGCTAGTTCGTTCGCCTCACTGCCACTGTTTACGAAATAGGTTACTTCAAGACCCTTTGGCATCTTCTCGGCCAATTTCTTCGACAAAAGCGCCAGATTCGGGTGAAGATAAATGGTCGTCGCGTGCTGAAGCGTGGCCACTTGCTCCTGAATCTTCTTCACAATTTTCGGATGACAATGTCCGCAGGACACCGTCACGATTCCAGCCAGCATATCCAGATATCGCTTCCCGCTTTCGTCATAGAGCCACTGCATGTGGCCATCCACAATCATGATCGGCTCTTTGTACATCTTGAAGACCGACGGATGCACGTATTGATTGCGCATCGCGGTTACTTCAGCGCGAGACGGGCCCGTATACTTCGGTGAAACATAGTTGGTGGCAGGCATGGCCACTTGTTCGGCAGTCAGAAGGTCACTCATAAATCTATTTTCTTTCAGTTTTGGGCCCTAGTAGTCTGCTTTGGAGCCTAGTAGTCAATTTTGGGGCGAAAAAGTCGGGTCAGGATAAAGTGAGTAGCTCCGGCAAGGAAGAAGCTCACAAACCAAGCGTACGTATACAGCGTGTTGAAGATCTCGGAAACCTGAATACTTCCATTGGTTGCCTGTTGCATGAAACCGGGAATGTTGACTGAAATCCCAATCGCTACCGCTACCAGTGCTCGCCAATTGATGCCGTTGTATCCAAACGAATACTCGCCAAATCGCCGATAGAGTTCCTCGACGTTGAGCTTCATCCGGCGAAGTACAAAATAGTCGATGATCATGACGCCACCGACGGAGCCAAGCAGTGCGCTGTAGCCGATTAACCAAGTAAAAATGTAATTCGAAAGGTCGGAATACAGTTTCCAGGGGAAGATCAAAATGCCAATCACGCCAGCAATCAGACCGCCCATTTTGAAACTGATATTTTTGGGCGACAGATTGGAGAAGTCGTTGGCCGGGGACACAATATTGGCCGCTATATTGGTTGATAGCGTCGCAACAGTCAAGCCCAGAAGCGAGATGCCAATTACAACCGGGCTTTCAAATCGGCCTAGTAGTACAACAGGATCCCAAATCGCTTCTCCAAAAATGATAACCGTAGCCGACGTGACGGTTATACCGATAAAAGCAAACAGCGTCATGGTGGTCGGGAGCCCAATCAATTGGCCCAGCATTTGGTGTCGCTGATTAAACGCGTAGCGTGTAAAGTCAGGAATGTTGAGCGAAAGAGTCGCCCAGAAAGCGACCATGGCGGTCAAATTGGGCCAAAAAGAGGCCCAAAAGTCGAATTCAGTGGTTAACCCACCACGCACCTGAGCAACCGTTTCCGCCGAGAGTATTTTGGCGAATCCGCCTCCCTCCGATACCGCCCACCAGAGAAGTCCCAGACCCAATACCAAAAGAAAAGGCGCGGAAAGCGTTTCCAGCCATTTAATTGAATTGATACCGGCCAATATGACGCCAATGTTCATCGCCCAAAACAGCATGAAACAGGATAGTTGACCGAGTGATAATCCAACTATCGGAATCATATCTGCCGCGGTGGCGGGCTCAAACCCGAAAATGATCGAGGCTAAAGTGTATATGGCCGATCCTCCAATCCAAGTTTGGATACCAAACCATCCACAGGCCACCAGGCCGCGCATAACCGCCGGAATATTCGCGCCGATCGTGCCAAACGAAGCCCTCAAAATGACGGGGAAGGGAATTCCGTATTTGGTCCCAGCATGGGCATTGAGCACCATTGGGAGCAAAACAATCAGGTTACCCAGCGCGATCACTAGAAGTGCTTGACCCCAGTTCATCCCCTGAGAAATCATGCCCGACGCCAATGTGTAGGTCGGAATGTTTACGGCCATGCCCACCCACAGGGCGGCAATAGCCCACATGCTCCACGACCGATTTTCCATCGAAACGGGAGCCAGATCTTTGTTATAAAGAGCGGATTGGGTGATGTCGAGTTGGGACATACAATTCGAAGCTCGTAATGGTGTTACGGTTTAGTAATGGCCTCATACGAATCAGGTCGACGATCGCGGTAAAACGGCCAGATATTGCGGACTTCCCGAATCAAGTTCAAATCCAGATCCGCTACGACTACGGCGTCCTGGGTTCGAGGGCCTTCGACCATAATTTGACCCCTCGGGTTGGCGAAATACGACTGGCCATAAAACTCACCGATATTCCAGGGTCCTTCCGTGCCTGGTCGATTGATGGCCCCCACATAGTACATATTGGCGCACGCTGCAGCCGGCTGTTCGAGTTTCCAGAGGTATTCGCTCAGACCGGCCACCGTCGCCGACGGATTGAACACGATTTCAGCGCCGTTGAGACCCAATTCGCGCCATCCTTCGGGGAAATGACGGTCATAACAAATGTACACTCCCACTTTTCCGACCGACGTATTGAAAATGGGATATCCGAGGTTGCCCGGCCGGAAATAGAACTTCTCCCAAAAACCCGGATGGCAATGCGGGATGTGAATCTTGCGGAATTTGCCCAAATACGTACCATCGGCTTCAATAACAGCGGCGGTATTGTAGTACAAACCAGTCAGATCCTCCTCATACATCGGAACTATGATGACCATATGATGCTTTTTGGCGAGATCCTGCATGAGCCGGGTGGTCGGGCCATCGGGTATCTGTTCCGTCATCGAAAACCACTTTGGATTCTGTTCGGCCCCGAAATAAGGCCCGTAAAACAGTTCCTGCATACACACAACTTGGGCGCCTTTGCTCGCTGCCTCTTCAATCAACGTTACGTGTTTGTCGATCATGGAGGCTTTGATCTTCTCAACCGACGAGGACGAGGATTCACTCAATGTGGCCTGAATGAGGGCAGCGCGGACAATTCGATCTTCCAAAACGATACTCGTTTGATTCTGGGGATGCCCTTTGCCTTCCGGAGGTGCTGGAAACTATGGATAAATGGACCATCCATAGCGGGCGACAATCACAGATGCTTAGTGTACGGAAATTTAGTCGCCTCCGCCAAAATTGCAAACCTAAGGCTCCGATTGGATTTGATCGCTCCGTCTCGGGATTAGTGAACTTTTTATAATCCCCCGCAAAATCCGACGGAAATCCGTATTTTAAACGGATGCCTAATTCTCCCGAAACCACCGAACAAATCATTGCGGCCTTCGAAGAAGGGCTAAACGTTGCGGATATTTCCGAGGCGTTTAGCATCAGTATTGAAGCGGTTCACGCGCGTTTGGAAAGAGCCGGGATAGACTCCAAACAACGCGAGCGGTCGGCAAAAGAAACTCAGGAGTTGCAGAAAAAGTCGCACATTATCGCCATGGTACGCAAGGGCTTCCGGACAACCACGATTTCAACGATGACGGGTATATCACTCCAAAAAGTTCGGGATTTGGTGATCAAATCATATATCATCACCAAAGATCATGGCGGCAACGAAGTCTTGATCCCGCGTCACGAAAAGAACAAAATCGAACGCCCCCGAAACCGTTGGTGGATGTTCCGATCTCGCGGCAACGACTGATAATCAAAGCGACAGAACTCGCTGATTTATTTCCACAGCGCATGCAAGACGTCTGGCACCATTTCATGTTTGCCTTCGTAGCGAACAGTCGTAAACGCACATTGGTGGTCGCGCAGCGCTTCTTCGGCCTTGATGATCCGTTCTTCGGGCAGGTAGGGGTCGTTGGATCCGACCACTAGCGTGATTTCGTTAATATCGCTGAGGGAATCCCATTCTTCGTCACTAAGGTCCCCGGCCGGATCAGAACCCCACAAAATCAATCTGGCTGGCTGAAAGGTCCCGTTCCCCATCCATCTGCAAGCGGTATGGCAGCCTTGAGAAAAAGCGAAGACTTCGACTTTCACATCTTCGGGAGCATCATCCAAAAGTTCGGATGCAAGGCCGTCTAAGAACGTCACATAGTCCATGATTTCGAACTCACGGTCTTCGACCGTCATCCAGGTCGCGCCGACTTGCTTGGTCTGATGATTCGTGTAGAACCGAGACAGGGCTTCCGGACAAATGATTACGCGATCGGGCCCGGCCAGCGGCAATAATATTTGCGCGAAGGATGCTGCTAACTGACCATATCCATGCAGCGCAAAAACGACTTCTTTGGTGTCGTCTGAAATCTCCCCTATTTGGGCAAATCGGGTCGTTCTTGGGGTCACAAATCGGTGAATATGAATCATTATTCGCCTACTCCGAGGCATTTCAATACTTCATCTGGCTGCGAAACGATGTGGAAACACTTCCTACAAGGTTGTCTGGCGAAGCCGGAATCGGTCATTTTATCAAAAAAAGTTATTAAATCGTCGAAAAAGCCGTCTGTATTCAGCATCACGATTTCTTTATCGTGATATCCCAAGTTTCGAAGGGTCAAGACTTCTAAAAACTCCTCGATAGTACCATATCCACCCGCCATCGCCACAAACCCATCGCTACGCTCGAACATAATGCGTTTGCGTTCTTGCATGGTTTCAGTCAGAATCAGTTCGTCCGAGGCCTCGTAGGCCCGACCTTCAATTTTACGCAAGTCGAGGGGAATAACGCCTACCACTCGTCCTCCATATTCGTGCACGGACCTAGCCATATGACCCATCAAACCCACACTTCCGCCACCATTAACTAGTTGAACGTGCTTCTCAGCAAACAGTCGCCCCAGTTCCTCCGCAGCTTGAACAAAAACATCATCAATTGTATTACTTGACGAACAATACACTGCAACGGATCGGTAAGAAGCCATGGCAAAACCTCTACTATTTTTCAGCCAAATGCAATCGGCCGAGTCTTTGGGCTATCCGCCATCGTTCATGGCGAAGTTGGAATACGTGTTTTCCGAGGTACGGAGCCAAGTGTTCGACGCTTTCCGCCATTTATCATAGCTCTCATAAATCGCTCTGTAAGCTGGATCTTTGGCCGCCTCGGCCGCCAACAAATCAAATGCAATTTCGCGTGAACGCTGCATAACATCGTTCGAAAATGGTCTCAAAACGACGCCTTCGGTACTCGTTAACTTGGCAAGGGCCATGGGATTTTTAGCGTCGTAAGAAGCCATCATGTCCTGAGAGGCTTCGGCAGAAGCCGTAGCCAATGCCGCTTGATAATCAGAGGGCAGGGTTGCCCAAGCATCTTTGTTGATGTAAAACGAGAGGCCCGGTCCGGGCTCCCACCATCCCGGATAGTAATAGTTTTTGGCGATCTGATAGAATCCGAGTTTTTCATCGTCATAAGGGCCCGACCATTCAGCTGCGTCTATCACCCCGCGTTCAAGAGCCGGATAGATCTCTCCACCTGCCAAAACCTGCACATTGACCCCTAATTCGGCCATAACCTGCCCACCAAATCCGGGAATCCGCATTTTGAGCCCCCGAAAATCGGCCAACGTGTTCACCTGATGCCGAAACCAACCGCCCATTTGAACTCCGGTGTTGCCAGCAGGAAAATTGATGATGTTAAAGTCGGAGAACATTTTCCGCGTTAATTCCAATCCCTCTCCGTAATACATCCACGCGTTAAACTGCCGACAGTTAAGTCCAAAGGGTACCGTGCAGTCAAAAGCGAGGGCCGGATTGAGTCCGGTGAAGTAGTAACTGGCCGTATGCCCCATTTGAACCGTCCCGCGTTGTACGGTCTCTAGGACTTGGTTGAATGGGACCAGTTCACCAGCTGGAAAAACCCGAATGTTGAAGCGTCCATCCGTAAGCTCACCGACCCGTTTGGCCATGACCTCCGCAGCGCCGTAAATAGTGTCTAAAGAGCGCGGGAAACTGGATGTTAGACGCCAATTCAGCCGCGGCTTTGTTTGCACTGCGGCCGCACCACCTCCTTCGGATCCCGAGCCGCAACCGACCAAAAGAGCGCCTGCTGCGCCGGCCAAGGAAGCTTTCTTAAAAAACTGACGTCTTTTCATGTACAATACCGGGTCAAAATCGTGTCGGATGAAATCGCAAGATAGCAAAAACAGTGGCTATCCCTTCGGTCGAAGGGGGCGCATCACAATTTCGGTAATCAAATAGTTATCCGGCGTTTCCAAAACGTGAAGGAGGGTCGATCCCAACTGCTCTGAAGTCATGGGATTGTCCGACATTGGAAGCCCGGCTGACTTGAAAAAATCGGTTTGAATAGACCCTGGGTAAAAACAAGAAACCTTTATCCCATCCTCTCGAACCTCCTTAAACAGCGCTTCGCTGTAGCCCTTAAGGCCAAATTTGGTCACGTTATAGGTGCTGATATTTGGGTTTCCAAGTAATCCGGCCACGGAGGATATGTTTACTATGTGCCCTCCAAAGCCGTTGACTTCGTTTTGAGCTTTCATCGTTGGAAGAACAGCGCGCGTACACAAAAAGACACCCTTCAAATTTACGTTCATTTGAAGGTCCCAGTCCTCGACGGTTACGTCCTGGGCCGGCCCAAAAATCCCGAGTCCCGCATTGTTAATAAGGACGTCTATCCGCCGTTCGGTATCCAGGATCGACTGAAATGCAACGTTGACTTCATTTTCGCTGGCTACGTCGCATTCCAAACCGACAAACGAAGGGCCTAATTCCTTAGACATTTCGGTCAAAATGGCCCCACGCCGGGCCAGTCCATAGACCTTACTGCCCTTATCAACCAGGATTTTACTAAAATGGGCTCCCAAGCCGGCACTTGCACCGGTTATGACAATAACTTTTCCTTCGAGATTCATTTCGCAACCACTTAATTTCCAGGTGACTTAATTTTGTAGCGACTTAATTTTGGATATTGTGTGGTAGACTCCACGTCTATCACTTTTTACCTGAGGCGTTTCCCGGTCATTTCATGGAAAACTCTAGGCTCGAGATGAATACCATACTAAGCACTGCTGGTGTCCGTTTTGACGGATACCACGCCGGCGATTATCGATTATCCGTCGATGAAGTGGTATCGATTTTGGAACCGATGGTTTCGGACGAGCGCAAAAAGAGGATTTTAAGTGTCATTGCCCAAAGGACGTACTCCGTGGCCCCAGTTGTCGAAGGCTTGGTAAATACGGGAAATGTGAGCGCTGTCATGAGGACCTCGGAAGGGCTTGGATTCCAGCCGTTTCACGTCATCAAGAACAAAGAAAAGTTCAAAAAGTCAGTTCGAACTAGCCAAGGGGCTCACAAGTGGCTGGATGTTTCGATATGGGAAAATGCGGTAGATTGCGCAAAGTCACTTAAAATGCAGGGATATCAAATCGTGGTAACCCATTTGGATGCATCCGCCGTTCCATTGTCCGAAATCGATCTCACAATTCCGACAGCCATTGTATTTGGCAACGAGAAATTTGGGGTGAGTGAGGCAACGCTTGCCGCGGCCGATTTCACGGCTATTCTTCCATCACCGGGATTTGTACAGTCGTACAACATTTCGGTAGCGGCAGCGATGTCGTTATATGCTGCTCACGACCAACGTGTTAAGCGATTTGGCCAGAACGGGGACCTTCCGACTACGGATCAAATTCGGTTACAAGCCGATTTTTATATGCGCTCGGTTAATCATGCCGAGGATATCCTTAAACGGCACCTGGGTATCTTTTAATTAGGAGCCTTTGAAAGGGATTCACTCCTCTATCCGTGCCTAAGTGACGAGATCGGGTTCTGTTTCGCCGCTTTGATCGATTGGTAACTCACGGTGACCCATGCTATGGCCAAGGCTAGTCCGCCCGCCAATAAAAACGCGGTAACCCCGATATTGGTACGATAGACAAAATCATCCAACCACGCTGACATCCCAAAGTAGGCGATCGGGACTGCTATCACGAAGGAGACCAATACCAACTTGATAAAATCCTTAGACAACAACAGGATAATTTCAGAAAAAGATGCTCCCAGGGCTTTTCGAATGCCGATCTCTTTGGTGCGTTGTTCGGTCATGAAAAACCCGAGTCCAAACAGACCGAGGCTGGCAATGATCACCGCAAGAATTGAAAATCCAGTAAAAAGTTGTGCCAAGCGCTGGTCGGATTCAAATAACTTTCCAAAATCGTCATTTAAAAAAGTCACGGTGACCGGCGTTCCAGGAAGAAACGTGTCCCACGTTTCTCGAATGAATGCCATAGTGCTTTCCATCTCAGCCCCAGTAACTCGAACGATTAGATTATTTAATTGAGTATCAGCCAAACGAAAGACTTCTCCTCCGATTTCGGAGCGTAGAGACATAAAATGATAGTCCTCGATGACCCCGACTATTTGGCGTTGATCGTAAACGGGTCCCCCATCAGGCCCCACTTTATCCGTAAACTGACTCACAAATTTTCCAACGCCAGACTCCCATCCAATCTTGTTCAGCGCTGCTCGGTTGATTACAACCGACGAGGAATCTCCGGGGAAGTCTGCCGAAAAATCTCTTCCTTCTGCCATCGTAATCCCCATCGCTTCTACAAAGTCATTGTCGACGAATAGGGGAGAAAAGAGGACTACGTCTTCGACCGAAAATCCCTCAGGGATGTACCCGTCGCCGCCGTGAATTTGGCCAGGTAGATTCGACGAAGCCCCAACAGCAATAATATTGGAATTTTGTCGGAGCTTTTCTTTAAAGGCATCCGTCTGAGCTCTTAATGCTGAAGCACGGTTAATGACCAAAATGTGCTCCCTATCAAACCCAAGCTCCTTATTTTGAATAAAATCGAGTTGGTTTTTGACTACGAAAGTTCCAATCAGCAACACGATCGAGATGCTAAATTGAAACACCACTAGAAAATTACGAAGACTGGATTTGGTGCTCCCGGACAACGTCTCCGCTTTTAAAACGGTGATAGGTTCGAAGGACGACAGATAAAACGCGGGGTAGAGACCGGCAACTAGGCTAACAACGATTGCGCCAAGGATCAGGCTTACAACGACCTCTGTTCCAAGCAGGCTTCCAATTCCCAATTCTAGACCCGTTATATCGTTGAAAAAGGGTAAGACCATTAATACCAGCCCAATTGCACCAGCGAACGATAAGCTGGTCAAAAGCCCAGCTTCGCTCAAAAACTGAGCAATAAGTTGACTGCGCGACGAACCCGCCGTTTTCCGTATCGCTACTTCGCGAGCTCGTGTAGCTCCGCGAGCGGTGGCCAAATTCATAAAATTGATACACGCAAGCACCAAAATGAACAGAGCAACCGCTGAAAACAGAATCACATAATTCATGCTTCCCGGAGCTTGGACATCGACATCGAAATTGGATTTGAGATGGATGTCTTCAACAGCTTGCATGGTGTACCCGAAACTATTACCGCTGGCCAGAAATTCCTGATAGCTCATACCAAAAGACTGAGCGATCTGCGGACCTGCGTAGGTTTCAAACATAGTCGGGAATTTGGCAATCAATTCGTCCGGGTCAAATCCGTCTTGAAGGCGGACGTAGGTATAAAAATTATTTGAAACCCACGCATCATTGCGAGCCTGCCCCGAATCGAGCATTGTTTGAACTGCCGAAAACTGAAGGTGTGTGTTAGTTGGAAGGTCGGCAATGACTCCGGTAACCTCTATTTGGGTCGTATCACCCAGTATGACGATTTCTCCAAGTGGGTCCGTAGTTCCAAATAACTTGTCAGCCAGCGATTTAGTTAAAACAATAGTGCGCGGCTTGGACAGCGCGGTTTGGGCATCGCCGCGTAGGAATTCGAACTGAAACATGTCAAACAAGCTAGAATCGGCCATCATAATTTGCCGATCCAGAAAAGCAGCATCTCCTCGCTTAATCATCAGTTCACCCCCAAATCCAAAGACACGAGCCGTGTTTTCGACTTCAGGATAATCGGCTAATAAGGCTTTTGCCATCGGTGCTGGAGCTATTGGAGCCAGCATAGCGCTCCCGTTAAACCGGGCATCCAACACCACGCGATACGTATTTTTTGATTCAGGGTGATAGGTATCGAAACTCAATTCGTGTTGAACGAACAAGAAAATGAGTAAGGATACCGCAAGGCCCAAGGCCAGACCAAAAAGATTGATTGCGGTGTAGCCCAGCTGCTTACGGAGGCTACGAAGGGCAGACTTTAGATAATTACCGAACATAATTCTTTCTGAACTAAGTTTTTGGAGTAGCGTGGCTCAGAAAGCTTATCGGTTAATGTAGTACCGGGCTCCGATAGCTGCGTTTATCGCAAAATTTGACTTTGGTGCGACATCCAAAATGGGGACGATTTCAAGAAATAGTTCAACGGGATAGTCCCGAAACGTCTTGCCGATTCCAACCGGAAACCGAATACCCACCTTTGAATCATCTCCGAGGACGGTTCTTCCGCCAAGACCATAATAAACGGGGATGCGGCCTTCGTAATCATCGGATTCGAATAGATACACGCGGTGATAGAGGTAATCAGCATGTAATTGGATAGCCGTGTCATTGGCAAAGGACCAAGCCAAACCAGCATCGAACGCGGTTGTTCGGCTCACCCATTGTTTGGCGCTAATTCCGGACGGTTCTCCTAATATGACGCCAATGCCGAATTCATTTTGAGCTTGTGCGGTGGCCGTTAAAAGAAGAAAAGAGAAGAGGACAAATAGTTTACGCATGGGCAAGGTTTAGCGTTTAGGACGGAAATAAATCAACTGTAGGGGTTTTCCAAATATCCGTCAGGAGTGAATAGGGGCCGGATGAGATTCGTTTTGGACGTCCCTTTCAACCCGTCCGTCAACCAACTCAATGACTCTGTCGCCGTAAGACGCCCAGTGGTCCGAATGTGTTACTTGAATGACCGTAACTCCATCTTCTTTATTTAAGCGTCGGAACCAGTCCATCACGACCTCACCTTGGCCAGTGTGTAGGTTTCCCGTTGGCTCATCCGCCAAAATCAGCTTTGGTTGCATAATCAAAGCCCGCGCGACGCCAACAAGTTGCTGCTGCCCCCCGGAGAGCTGGCTAGGGAATAGGTCCTTTTTGGCCACCATATTAAACCGGTCGAGCATTTCTGCGACCATGCTTTTGCGCTCCGACCCTTTAATTTTTTTGTAGAGAAGGGGTGTTTCCAAGTTTTCGTAAACAGTCAAATCATCAATCAAATGATAAGCCTGGAATACGAAACCGATATACTCCCGATGCAAATCCGTTCTTTTCCGCTCAGAAATCTTGTGTACAGGTTGGTCAAAGAAGAAGTACTCGCCTGTTGACGGTTCGTCCAACATCCCCAAAATGTGCAGAATGGTCGATTTTCCTGAACCTGACGGGCCCATAATGGACACAAATTCGCCTTCTTTCACCTCCAGCGAAATGTTTCTAAGGATGAATGAGCGATTGAAGCCATGTAGGAAGCTTTAAGTAATCTTATCTAATCGAATCATTTGTTCTATTCGTGTTTGAGAGCATCAACCGGATTGGCCAAAGACGCTTTTATCGTTTGGTAGGCAACGGTAATTAGGGAAATAGCTAAAACGCCCACTCCGACCAAAAGTAAGGTACCGATCCCAAATGATACCCTGTAATTAAACGTGTCCAGCCATCGGTTCATGCCGATCCATGCCAGCGGGCTGCTGATCAGAAAAGCAATCCCGACGTAGCGAGCAAAATCGGTCGAAAGGAGCATCATGATTTCAGAAGTACTGGCACCCATGACTTTCCGAACGCCTATTTCTTTAGTTCGTTGTTCGGCTGTAAACGAGGCTAGTCCAAACAAACCTAAGCACGCGATCAAGATGGTTAAGAAGGAAAAGCCACCGAACAGGCGACCTAGCGTTAGGTCTGACGCATACAATTTGTCGACGTCATCATCGAGAAACGAATACTGATAGATGTAGGCGGGATAGAGGGCTTGCCAAATCTGTCCAATTTCCTCGACGGCTTGCCCCGCAGATCCGGCACGAATCCGAATGAGCGCATAAAAATAGGCCTGCTCGTTAAAAACCCTGAAAACAGCCGGTTCGAGGGGCTCGTGAAGCGACTCTGCGTGAAAATCTTTGATTACGCCAATGACTTCTCCAGTGAAATTACCTCCTGGAAACGAAACCCTTCGGCCGACAGAACTCGCAGGGTCCTCCCATCCAAACCCTTTCATGGCCGACTCGTTGATAACCCACGCCCCCAAGGAATCCGTTGGGTGGTCCTCACTGTGTGTTCTGCCCGCCAGAACAGTCAGGCCCAATGTCTCCGCAAAATCGAAATCAGTTGCGAAATTTTGAGTCAGCATTTGTTCGTCTTGAGGAGCATCTTCTGGGGCAACGAGGCTATTTTGAATGAAATACCCCGGCGCAGCGCTCGACGCCGTCATACCAATAACTGAAGGTAATTCCGTCACCCGATCCTTAAACATCGGGTAGAGTGTCCGAATATTTGGGTCAGAAAGTTGTAGGACAATCACTTGCTCACGATCAAATCCCAAATCCATTTTTCGGGTGAAGTCTAATTGGCGAAATACCACGACGGTCGCAATAATGAGCGCGATTGAAGTCGAAAACTGAAATACCACGAGGACTTTTCGTAGAAGCCCCCCGCCTTTGGATCCTGCGTTTCCCCCTTTCAACGTGCTAGCGGGAGAAAATGAAGAGAGGAAAAAGGCTGGGTAACTGCCTGCTGCGACGCCGCAAAGCAGCGTTATGGACAGAAAGAGAAGCGCTGCTGAAGCAAATCCTCCCGACAACAAAGAGAGGCTTTTTTGCGCCGCCGAATTGAACGATGGCAGAATCATTAACACCAGCCCAACCGCCAAAATCATAGACATCAAAGACAGCACAATTGATTCGCCTAGAAACTGACGAATCAGCTGAGGACGTTCGGCGCCCAAAACCTTTCGAATGCCCACCTCGCGCGATCGGCTCGCCGATCGCGCCGTAGCAAGGTTCATATAATTGATGCACGCAATCACCAAAATAAACAGCGCGATTGCGCCAAGCGCATACACCGTTCCGAGATTACCGTTAGCTAGGATTTCGTTGTCGAGATGCGACTCGAGATGGATTGACTCAATCGGTTGCAGAAAAGAAGTCAACTTCGCTCCAACCGATTCCAGAATGGGTCCTATCGTTCGAACTATATAATCGTCAATTTTGGCCGTTACAGCAGCAACATCCGCGCCTTCAGACAGCAAAACGTAGCTGTACATCGCGAAAGCCAGGTTCTGTTGTAAAAAGTTTTCTCCGTATATCGGCGTATTTAACGAAGACATCGAAGCCAGAAAATCGGCCTTAAAGTGCGACTGTTGCCGTATATCTTTGATAATGCCGGTGACGGTAAAGTCGTAAGAATTGTCCAGTCGTAAATTTTGTCCAAGTGCCTCCGTTCCGGGAAAGTACTTGGCTGCCATCGATTCCGTGATGACAACAGAAAAAGGCGCTGACAAAGCTCCGCTCTGCGTCCCCCTGATTAGTTCAAACGAAAACACATCAAACGCCGTAGAATCGATAAAAACGAACCCTTTTTCGTAAAACTTGAGGTCGTCCTTGGCTACTAGCCACATCTGGTTTGGAGGGCGCAACCGGACCATTGATTCAATTTCCGGTATTTCATCATCCAGTTCTGGAGCCCAACTGGGGGACGACATGGCCGTCCTCATATCACCATTTGGGGTCACTCCCTCAATGGCCACTCGATAAATGCGATCGCTATTTTGATGATGACGATCGTAAGAGAGTTCATCCGTAATAAATAGCGTAATGACGAAGAACGCCGCGATCCCCACCGCCAAACCGACTATGTTGATCAGGGCGTATCCGGGATGAGTCCGAATGAGTCGGAGCGCTATGGCTAAATAATTACTGAACATTGCAAATGGAGGGAAGTAACGGGCGGCACTGAGATGACCATAGTGTAACGTGAAAAGAAAGCAACAAGTTACGGGTCTCTCAGTCTACGCAATTGACTTTAAAGACTTCAATGGTTCCTGAATCGGCACTAAAATCACGAAGCGAGCGCCTTTTCCAGCAACGTTTTTACGGTCGATGGATTAGCAGCGCCCCCTGATTTGGCCATTACTTGACCCATAAAAAATCCAATCAAGCCCGTTTTACCTCCTTGGTAGGCTTCCACCCGGTCTGGGTAAGCTTTAAGGACGTCGTTAACCATGGTGAGTAGCAGACTTTCATCTGAAATCTGTTTGAGTCCCAACCGATTTACGATAGCATCGGCTGTTTCACCCGTCGACACCATCTCTACGAGTACCTCTTTGGCTTGCCGGCTCGATAGCGTATTGGAAGCGTGCAATTCCACAAAATCAGCGAACTGCTTGGCCGAGAATGGTAGTGCGCCGATTCCGTCGTCAGGTAGAAGCGGCCGTAGTTCGTTGATCAGCCAATTGGCCACGGAAATACTTGGTGCTGTTTTGGAGGCCTCTTCGAAAAACGAAGCGATGCGGGGTCGCTGAGCAAGGATGGCGGCGTCGTCAAGACCAACCCCGTAAGTGGCTTCTAACCAGTTCGCACGGTCCACCGTCACTTTATCAAGCCCTTCTAAGGGGTCTCGAACAACGGGAGCAGCATCTGTGGTTGATTCTTTGCGTGAGGGGGCCGATTTGACGGGTACTTCAGCCTTTTCCCACGTATCTCGGAGGGTGATCGTCTGATTCCAAACTGTTTTCCCTTTTTCCAGTTCATTGGGATCCAGAAAAAAGAAGCCCTGCCGTTCAAATTGATATCGATCTAGGGCATCCTTTCCTGAAGCTGCGGGCTCAATGATGGCTTGCCGGATAGATACAGACGAAGGATTGAGGTGTGAGATGAAGGACTCACCGTCTTTGACGTCGTCTGGATCAGGTACACTAAATAAGCGATCATACAATCGGACCTCTGCGGGCACCCCTTTGGAGGCAGAGACCCAGTGAATCGTGCCTTTAACCTTGCGTCCAGAGGTTTCTCCTGACTTTGTATCCAAATCGGCCGAACAATGCAGTTCTAAGACGCGCCCCGATTCGTCCTTGATGACCTGATCACAGCGAATAATGTATCCGTAGCGTAGGCGAACTTCTCCTCCAGGGCTTAACCGATGGAAGTTTTTGGAGGGCGACTCCATAAAGTCCGATTGTTCGATAAAGATTTCCCGGGTTAAAGGGACCAGGCGCATGCCTTCTTTTGGAATGTCATGTGGCCAGTAAGAAGCCTCTAATTCCTCGATCGCCCCCGGTTCTATATTGGTCAGGACCACTTTTAAAGGGTCAATCACGCACATTACGCGGGGTGCTCGCGTGTTCAAATCGTCTCGAACAGCGAATTCAAGCATGGCCATGTCAACCCGGTTGTCTGCCTTGGCAACGCCGATCATATCACAAAAACGGCGGAGTGCTTCTGGCGTATACCCACGGCGCCTCATACCCGAAATGGTGGGCATTCGAGGGTCATCCCATCCATCCACGTGATTCTCTTTTACCAACTGGAGCAATTTTCGCTTACTAGTAACCGTATAGTCGAGATTTAACCGCGCCGATTCGTACTGATGCGGTCTGGGATCGGGAAACAGCGCTTCCACCAACCAATCGTATAAAGGCCGGTGTACGTCAAATTCTAGCGTACAAAGCGAATGGGTTATGCCTTCAATAGCGTCCGAGAGGGGATGGGCAAAGTCATACAACGGGTAAATAGGCCAGTCATTCCCTCGGCGATAATGCTCGGCTTTTTTAATTCGATAGAGAACGGGATCTCGCATCAACATATTGGGAGATGCCATATCGATCTTTGCCCTTAACACGTGTGCTCCGTCCGCAAATTCCCCGGCGCGCATCGCGGCAAACAAATCTAAATTTTCCTCAACTGACCGATTTCGAAAAGGACTATGCGTTCCTGGTTCGGTCACGGTCCCGCGGTTGGCGCGAATTTCTTCCCCGGTTTGGCTATCAATAAACGCTTTGTCTCCTCGAATAAGTCGAACGGCCATGTCATAGAGCTGCTCGAAATAGTCTGAGGCATAATATTCGTGGACACCCCAATCAAATCCTAACCAATTGATGTCGCGCTTCATGGCGCGCACATACTCCATATCCTCGGTTTCTGGGTTGGTATCGTCGAAACGAAGATGACAGCGTCCGCTAAATTCTGCGGCGAGGCTGAAATTCAGGCAGATAGCTTTCGCGTGACCAATATGCGGATATCCATTGGGTTCTGGCGGGAATCGGGTGATAATCTCCGTTTTAACCCGTCCAGATGCTCGATCATTATCGATGATCTGTTGGATAAAATTTCTGCTTTCCCGCCTTGCGGGCATCGTCGAGTCAGGTGGGGTCACCGGCGCTTCCAATAGGTTGATGCTGAACTTTCGATTACACGCTTTCGAAACTAATAAAATCCCAGACAGTGTACGGTTTATGAAGAAAATCCACGCTCGAACAGAACGATTGTTACTCAGGGATTGGGATTCGGATGATCTGGATGCCTATGCGGCTATCATTGCAGATCCCCTTGTAATGGAGCACATTGGCGATGGAAAACCCAGACCCAGAAGTCAGGCGGAGGAGTTTATTCGAATAGTTATGGCCCACCAACAATCGAGAGGTTGGACTCGGTTCGCAGTGGAACACACCGCCTCGGGGCAATTGATGGGTTTTTGTGGTGTGGATGATAAAACCGGGCAGTACGATTTTGGCTGGCGATATGCCAGATCGTTTTGGGGTTCTGGTTTTGGCTTCGAAGCCGCTTCTGCGGCCCTGTGGGTGTGTCAAAACACGTTTTCACTAACGCACATCATCTCTAAATCATATCCTGAAAACGAAGGCTCTATTCGAATCATGCAGAAAATGGGCATGATACAAATAGGCGAGGGGACGGATTTTGGCCGCCCCCTCGTCATCTATGGTTTTGCTTCGGAATGGCCGGACGGACTTATCTAGCCGTCATTAACCGCGAATCATTCGTGGAATCGGAATTACCGACCCTCGTTAATAATCACATTTCCGTTAGTCGTCCGAATTTTGACCTTATTGCGGCCGCCATTTACAGAACCTGTTCCTGTAATGACGCCTCCGCTTCTCCAACGACTATCTGATTTGCGATCCTCCTTAGACACCGACATGTCGAAATCGGACTCAATGCCGTATTCCTCATCATCAGCGTCGCGGGTTAATTTGATTTCAATGTCAAATGCCATGGAAAGGCCTGTAGGGACATTGATTTCGACGGAGCCGCCCATTGATTCCAAAACGATGTGCCGGTCGCCGTCTTTTCCTCCAACCATGGTAACAAATATGTCGCCGCCCATGGTGTTGGCTTCAATCCAACCATCAATCTCATCGACTTGAATATCGCCACCCATCGTGGTCGCTTTGACGAATTTGGCCGCTTTTCGAATGGAAATTTCACCGCCCATCGTGTGAAGGTCCGCTCCGTAAAGGGCTTCATCGACGTTAACATCTCCGCCCATTGTATTGATTTTAACTTCGCTGTTGGCCCCACCTTTGCCTGATTTCACGTTGTTATGGGTAACGTCGCCTCCCATCGTGGTGCCCTCGACAGAGCCCGTCACATCAATGATGTCTACATCGCCCCCCATCGTGTGCACAGAGCCATCAACGGTTGAGTTGGTCAGTTCGATATCGCCGCCCATGGTCGAAAAATCTACGTGGCCGGTTAATCCGGTAAGCACGATGTCGCCGCCCATGCTCGATCCTTCGATGTCTCCATCGACGTCTTCAATGTGAACGTCTCCACCGGTCAAAGAAATGTCGAGATTAAACTTGCGAGGAACACGGATAACCAAATTGATATCAGCCCGTGATCGACGTTTTTTGAATTCGGATGATACTTCAATCCCTTTTGAAGATTGCTCCATGCTGATCGTGATATCATCTTTGTCCCGTCCGTCAATATTGACTGTGACCTCGACTTGGTTTCGGTCCCAACCCGTAATGGTGACGTCGCCACCGGTTTCAAGATCCAATTCGAGCTTTTGGCCAGCCGACACGTCAAACGTGCGATGTGCGTTTTGCGCTTTGGCGGTCCCAAAGAAAAAGGAGAGTAAGAGTGATAATGCCAGAAGGCGAGAATATTTGTAAATCATAGGTGTGGCGTGATAATCGCCAATGGGTTTAACTGAAGTGTTAGTGCTCCTTAGACAAAAGAGAATATTAAAAGGTTGGCACGCCTACCGATTAATCCGTTTTAATAACTCTTGGGATCATCCATCTGACCAACCCCGGCGATAAACGGACCAACCATGGGGCAAACCGCTCCCATCCGCCAATCAAAAGAAGGGCTTTTTGGCGCTCCAGGCCACGGACGGCTCGCTTGGCAAACGTTTTCGCGGGCATGGCCTTCAGATGCTCTTCATCCATTTGGCCAAACGTTGAATGTCCATTCGTCAGAGAGTAGATACTAAAATCGGTGTTTACATAACCGGGGCAAACGATGGATAAAGAAACGCCCGATTGGAACAGTTCTGAACGGAGGCCTTCATAGTAGCCGTGCAATGCATGCTTCGTAGCGGCGTACATGCCGCGTCGAGGCGAGGAAATGAAACCCCGAATACTGCTAATAACCACAATCTGGCCGCTTCGATTGCTTAAAAAGTGAGGTAAAATGGTCCTCGTAAGCGAAGTGCAACCAAAGAAATTGACGTCCATCAACCGGCGCTCCATTTCCAGATCTGAGTCTGCTATAGACGACCTTTGTCCGATGCCTGCGTTAACAATAATGGTATCTAGTCTTGAAAACCGGGCCAAGATGGCCTCAAAAGCGGAAGCGTGAGTTTCGAAACGGGTTACGTCGAGTGGAACAATCATGTGGTTTTCAGGACTTTGGCATTCTGCCAAAACCGCCTCCAATTGCTCTTGTCGACGTGCCGACAGTACCAAATGAGCTCCTTTAGAAGCCAATTCAACCGCCAATGCGGCACCAATTCCACTGGAGGCTCCTGTAATCCAGACAACTTTGCCGTTGTAGAACCCGTTATTGATGGTGTGCTGAGTGTTGGTATTCATCGATCTGTTTTGACCCGTTAACGGCAAGGGACGTGATTGAAGGATAAGATGCGAATCCTGCCGCTCAAAAGTCCGGCCTTTTAGCAATCGAGCTCGTGGAAGTTAAGCTACCGGAAATTGAAGGGCCGAATCTACAAAGGCCCAAAATGAAAAGGCGGTGGCTGCTTTCGCAGCCACCGCCTTAAAATCACCAAAATCCGAAATCTTTAGCTTTCAGGAAGGATCGAGCGCCTGAACATAACCGGGACTAGGTTACCATCCGGTACGCCGATCTGGACGAGTTCCCATCCTGGATCATAACCGTGAATCAGCTCTCGAAGTCGTTGGATCTTCAGCGAGGTATCATACCCTCCTTGAGACCAATCAAAAGACTCGAGACGATAATTCATGAGGCGTTTTTTCCCATTGACCGTCACTTCAACATCGACAGTCTGATTGCTTTGTAAACTGGGTACTTGAATACAGATCTGTTTCATGGCGGATCAGGTAAATGGGTTCGTTTACTTGGTACTTGGCTTCCGACAAATATAAGCAACTAGGCGTGCGCCATACTTCCTTGAATCACATTTTCAGTAACTACATGGCCATCAAAGAGATGGATAATGCGTTGGCTGTATTCTGCGTCAGAAGGAGAGTGCGTCACCATCGCAATGGTTGTACCTGCTTGATTTAATTTCGTCAAGAGGTTCATAACTTCCTCACCGTGTGTCGAATCCAAGTTTCCTGTAGGCTCATCCGCTAGGAGAGATGGACCCCAAAGGTTGGACAGTTCTAGGTTGAATTAAGGTGGATTCTTCTGCATCTTTTAGAAC
>JAQBZH010000081.1 GCA_027622005.1 Bacteroidota bacterium
CGTTGGACTGGTTTGAAGATCGGAAAGAGTGGAAAAACATCCAGATTCGAGGCATGAAGACCGATTTCTCTTGGACTAAGTCCGCGGACGAATACATAGAAATGTATCAATCTGCAAAAAGGGAATCTTGCTGATTCAAAGTGCGAAATGTCTCGCTAATCCGCTCCGTAAATGCATCCTCGGACTCGTCATCGCGCATTTCGAGAGTCTGAATCTTTCGTCGATTCTGATATAGCCAATGATCCAGGATTCTTCGGGCATCAATCTGAATTCGATCCAATGCCGATGAAGCGGTCTTATTCGAAGAAAAGCTGCGTCTGACCTTTAGTTTGATGTCTTCTGAAGGGGAAATAGCTTCGATCGAAGCGATCTGCCCACGATGCACCAAAACATACGTCCCCCATTCGATTTCTGACGCTGAGCACAAATGAACGGTAGGTGGACCTGCCACAGGAGCCGCGACCGCGCCATATTGGCCTACTCGGGAATCTAAAAGTTCAATCCAATCCCTAAACCCGGCCGCATCCTCAAAAGCGAACCGCTCCGAGGCCCGGAGCATATCCGCCGACACCCATTCGCAAACCTCGGCGATGTCTCCCTCCAAAAAAGAGCACACCGATTCGATAATTTGCGCGTATTCCCTGGCTCGGATGCCTCCCTCGCAGGGCGCGTCGCATCGACCAATGTCGGCTCGAACGCATCGTTTGCCCCCCGAAAATTCTATGCTGGAGCAGGTTCTAAGCTTAAAGTACTTTTCTACGATTTCGACGATGGCTTTGGCTTGTGATCGCGAACGCAGCGGTCCATAGTAGCGAGCTCCATCCTCGCGAACGATTACCTGAACGGTCAATCCCGCAAACTCATCCGATCCGCCAATACGCAAATAGGGACGCGGAATATATTTTGTCTGTGCCCGATTAAACGGGGGATCAATTTCTTTAATGTGACGGCTCTCAAGTACGAGCGCATGCAATTCTGTCTCCGTTTCAGCCCATTCAACGTTCCTAACTTTGGCTATCAGCTGCCTCAGTCGGGCCGGATGCGCTTCAATCGCTCTAAAATAGCTGGATACCCGCTGAAAAAGGACCTTGGCCTTCCCCACATAAAGGACCTTTCCACGAGCATCCTTCATGTAATAGACGCCCGGACGATGCGGAAGTCGAGGTAGCACCTCCTTCCTAATCTCGACAACATGCTTCGAAAGCGGATTTACCTTGGAATACGTCCTCGATTGCAGTTGAAGTAAATCTTCAATAGACGCGATTTGGTGTTCGTCAATCGCGATTTGCGCTAATCGATCCAACACCTGGGTGGTAATCTCAACGTCTCGACGGGCCCGGTGCCGACCATCATTTTGGATTCGGAAAAACCGGGACAAATTGGCTAGGCTCTTGGACCCCAAACCGGGGAGCAATCTGCGGGCCAGCTTTAGACTACACAACCCTTCGTTTTCCATCGGGGGAAATCCTATCCGCTCAAATTCGGCGTTAATGAAGGATTGATCGAATCGAATATTGTGTGCGACAAACACCCCATCATCCAAAAAAGCTTGAAATTGGGGCATAATTTCTTCGGCCAGCGGCTTTCCCAGCACCATCGAAGAAGTGATTCCCGTTATTCGGGTGATATTTCCGGGGATAGTCGTTCCCGGATTGATTAGCTCCGAAAACCATTCATCATGACCCGTTGGAGTAACTTTTTGCCCCGCGATCTCGATGATTCGATGCGTAAAAGCGTGTAACCCAGTGGTTTCGGTATCGGTTACAACTAAGGATTGTCCTGGCGAAAGGAGTTGTTGGAGAGCGAACATGGGTGCATCGAAGATTCTCTAGCCTTACTCTTCTTTGCGTCAAGTGATTCCGCTACAGTGGCAGCGTGATACACAGAAAATCAACCCAACTACGCGGCCCGGCTGCGAGACGCGATTTTTTTCGATGATTGGGCAAACCTGGGGAAGGTGAAAGTAGCAATGGCTCCCTTTCCGATGCCGTTCTCTAATGTGACGGTACCCGAAATTTCGCGTGCTTTTTTTCGAGCCAGTGTCAATCCCAGCCCCAATCCGTCAAACTGCCGGTTTAACCCAACAGAGCCTTGTACAAACGGTTCAAATAGCCGCTGAATATTGCCGGTAACACCAATTCCCTCATCGATCACCTCGAGCGACACACTGGATGATGTCGCCGATATCTGGATCTGAATGCGGCCGTTTTCAGAAAACTTGATCGCGTTGCTAATGAGTTCGGTCGTTACGGATCGAATTTGTTCTACTGACGCATAGGACGCCAAGCGAGATTCAGGTCCTGACCATTCCAACTGCAGGGATTTGGCTTCTACTGTTGGCTTTAAACGCTCCACAACTGATCCTACCACGGCCATAATGTCACAATTTTCGGCCGAGGGGGTGGTCTCCGTATCAATCGAGTCCCACGACAACAGGGCGCCAATCACGTGGCTCAACCGGTCGACGTTTTCGAGAATAGGTGTGACCAACTCCTTTAGCGCGGGATCAAGTTCATCCCGTAGCACCTGGGCATATCCACCAATAATCGCCAAAGGAGTCCGAAGCTCATGCGATAGTACATGAGTACGATCGCTTGTGGCTTTGTTTATCGGGGTTTTAGAATAAAGCTTCATGGTCCAACGGCAGTTTAGAATCCTTACCGTCAGATTATCGGCCGACCTTGTGATCACTAAAGCTTCATCACCACTTACTCTATCTTAATCCGAGCGCCCTGAACACCGACCAACCAACAGCCGTGTTATCCATCGTCCCCGAAAACAGGTCGGCTCCCGGCCCGAAGGCAAAAATGGGAACGTCCACCGAAGTATGATTACTAGTCGACCACCCGGCCCTCGCCATTCTTGCCGTTGAATCGACCAACATGATACGGAGATGACTGTATGCGGTCGAGTCTCCCGTCACTTTACGGTATTGAGATATTTTTTTGACGGCCGTTTGAAACGGCTCCGAGCGCAGGCCAAATCGCTTATCAGATTGTTGTTCAATCCAGTTCGAAGCATCCATATCTGTCGCGGTCTTCGTAAAAGCCATGTCAGACATAAACTTTTCAATCGAGGAGCTGACGTTTTGTAGCCGCTTGGGGTCATACGTGTAGCCCGAGAATGGCCCCCACTGTGCGCCCAACGTCAAGCCGCCCGTTTCGTGATCAGAAGTGGCCATCACGAGGGTTTTTTTGTCCTTTTTTGCAAATTCTATAGCAGCTCTTACGGCATCATCATAGGCCAATATGTCGTGAATGTGAGCGGCGGTATCATTGGCATGACCCGCATGATCTATTCTCCCGCCCTCGATCATAATGAAAAACGGCTTTTTGGAGTTGGACAACAACGCTAGAGCTTTGACGGTCATCTCCGCCAGGGATGGCTCGTTCAGTTGGTTGCGATCAATTTCATAGGCCATGTGGCTCGGCGTAAAAAGGGCCAACAACGGGAGCTCGGTACTTGCCATCATCTCGTTTTTGGTCGAAACCAGCTTGTATCCCAGTTTTTCGGCCTCCACCATCAAATTACGACTATCTATTCGCAAACCGCCTTTATCTACCGGCAAGTAGAAACTGCGCCCTCCACCCATCAATATCTCTATTCCTTGGCCAATTTGTTGGGACCCTATTTCCGATTCCATATTGCGGTTTACCACGTGACTCGAAAAAGAAGCAGGAGTGGCATGCGTAATTCGAGCTGTGGAAATCAAGGCCGTTTGGTAGCCCGCTTTCTCGGCCGCTTCCAAAACGTTTTCAACCGGCTGTTTATTGACGTCCATGCCGATAGCACCGTTGTAGGTCTTTATAGCACAAGAATACGCGGTGGCGCTAGCTGCTGAATCTGTAATCTTATGGTTGGATGTAAACGTGGCGACGGATCCTTTATTAAACGCATCCAAGAAAAGTGACGCTTCTCCCCCTGTCGCCTTTTGGAATTCTCTGGCTAACCCAAAACTCGCGGGACCGCATCCATCAGCAATAAAAAAAATCACGTTTTGAGGCAAATTGCCGCTTTTCGAATGACTTTGGCCCAGTCTTAATGCATTACAGGATACGGAACTGAAAAAGAAGAGGAGGGCGATAAGAAAACGAGACATGGTAACCGGATTCGATTTGGAAAAGTGGTTCGACCAGCGGACTTCAGAAGATAATACGGATGCCTTGAACCAAAATCTGCTGCTTTTCGAAATCTCAAATTAATTGGAGCGATTCCTAATTTTTGCGTCGATTTTACAGAATATTGGTCGCAGATTAAAGGAGTATAAACATTCCGGAATTTTGATCTTCGTAGGTTAGCAGTCGTATAGTTTTTTCCTCAGTCAATTTCCTTACCCAAATGAAAGTTACCGTTATCGGAGCAGGAAACGTTGGCGCAACCGTAGCGGAATGCGTTGCTCGAAAAGATATGGTCGACCAGGTCGTCCTTATAGATATTGTGGATGGATTGCCACAAGGCAAAGCCTTGGATATGGCTCAATCTGCCCCAATTCACCTGTTTGACACCCAAGTTACAGGCACGAATGATTATGCCGACACGGCCAATTCAGATATTTGTGTAATCACAGCTGGATTGGCTCGTAAGCCAGGGATGAGCCGAGACGACTTGTTGGCAAAAAACGCTTCTATTGTCCGGTCGGTGACCGAACAATTTGCGGTGCACAGCCCCAACGCCATTATTATTGTGGTTTCCAATCCTCTGGACGTCATGACGTACGTGGCTTATATGGCCAGCGGATTCCCTTCGTCTAGGGTTATGGGTATGGCGGGCGTCCTCGACACCGCCCGATATCGGGCTTTTATCTCGGCTGAACTAGGCGTTTCAGTACGTGATATTCAAGCACTGCTTATGGGAGGCCACGGGGATACCATGGTACCACTACCTCGATTCACAACAGTTGGTGGCATTCCGCTACCCGAACTGCTCGCAGCCGACAAAATCAACGCAATCGTTGAGCGCACGAAGTTTGGAGGAGGAGAGATTGTCAAATTGATGGGCACCTCCGCCTGGTACGCCCCAGGAGCAGCTGCTGCCGAGATGGTTGAAGCCATTGTCAAAAACTCGGGACGTGTTCTGCCTTGCGCAGTATGGCTCAATGGTGAGTTTGGACAAAAAGGCATTTTTGTTGGAGCTCCGACCAGACTTGGAAAGAACGGTGTGGAAGAAATTGTCAATATCAAACTGACTTCCGAGGAACTGGCTCTAATGCAGCACTCTTCTGATGATGTGCGAGCCAATATTGAAGCGTTAAACCGCA
>JAQBZH010000029.1 GCA_027622005.1 Bacteroidota bacterium
TTAACTTATTTTCGTATATGCTCGATGTTTCGGTCTGCTCCATTGATGAGTCTAATTGTGACTGATGTAATACCATCGTTGTCATCACAGAACCGAGAACGAGTATTAAAATTCCTTTTCCCATGACTGGTGTCCTGAGGGGTTAATAGCGTAGTATGCAGAGGGAGTATCGGCGGCGAAATGGAGAACTTAAGCGACTTATTAAATTTGACCCTTTTTTTTAAAAAAATGCCCTTTTTGTTTTAAAAAGGGCACTTATGGGTCTTTCGTAGTCGAGCAATAGCGGGTTTTCCCGCTATTCTAGGTTCATGGGCCGAACGGTGATTCCCCAGAAAGAGCGAAAAAGGTACATATCTGAGTCGGAACCATAAGGATAGGCATTTACCGCCGCGACGCGAATCAAACGAGCGTCTGGAACGGAAACGGTTGGAGCACCTGTCATGTCCAGCAAGGTAATTCGAAAATCGGTCAGCGTTGACGAACCTCCACCAGAGGCCAGGCCATTCTCAAATCGGTTTAACCGATAGAGCTGACGCATCTCGCCTCCTACCATTAAGGAGTCTTGTTCGGTTAGCGTATAAGCGACGAGCATATCTGCTCCAAGCTCATCTTCTCTCCAAAAAGAAAACGATGTAGTGTTTCCGGCTACGTTGGTAGTCAGGTCTACAATCGTTTCATCTGTTCCATCTCCGATTAATAAAAACTCCCGTTCAATGGTATCTGCCGTTTCCAATGTCTGCTTTTTAGCGACATAAGCTATGGTCTGTTCGGCCGCTGAGCGTTGTGCGGTAAACTGTGTGCTCAGTACCATCAACAAAACAGCAGTCGAGACGAGGAGAGCGGAGAGATTATCTAAGATAAATTGCATGGATTACTCGCTGAACAATCTCCGGTGATTTACCAAGGTCATCAAAAACTTCTCTTGGGTTGCCGTAATGACTAATTCCTTTTGATCAGTTTCTGCTTCGGATGGAAGGCCTTCCTCATCAACGTATTCTACGGTTATGGCAAGATCAAAAGAAACGCTCACGCCACCCGCTTCAAAAGCAGCTGTGGTGGTCGTTCCGTTCCAATCTTCCAAATCTTCGTAGTCCGTGGTCAAATCGATGACTTCCATCCGCTCTAACACAACGGCGTTTGCCATTAACTCATACTCACCTCTGATCATTTCGTCATAGGTTTGGAGTTGAGAAGTCATCTGATTGAAAGCCGCCAGGGCTGCAATCATCATGGCTGCAAATGACATCATTGTTTGGGGCATGGATCAAGTCGTTGAGTTATATCAGGGAGTGCCTCGGGGTCAGTATCGGCATATGAAGCTCGCAAATTAAAATTCTTTTCATTTTTCTGAAATTATCCCTTAGAAGCCCTTAAATCCGTCCTTCTTTTGGTCGATCCATAGTTTGCAGGCCCATTTGCTGATTGGATGTCAGCACCGACAAATCTTGAATGTGAGTCACACACGACCAGGCGGGGCGCTTGAGGGGGCGCATCGCCTGGTTGTGGCTCACCCGGTTTACTTCCCCGGTTTCCCGCTCTTCTGGTTTCCTGTTCTTCGGTTCCCCTCACCGCTCGGCCATTGAACTCCGACCCACTTTTTCGTAGCCTTCTAGTTCATTAACTCACAAGGCTATGTTTCGAATTTCCGTTCTTTTCGCGCTGATTTTCTGTGCCTCCAATCATCTGGCACAGGCGCAATCCCCTCCGGCTAGTGACACCCGGATGTACGACATCATCGAAGCGTCCTCGACGAAGCGCATCGAGGCCGATATTCGTGAGCTAGCAGGCTTTGGTACTCGGAACACGTTTTCTGACACGCTTTCTGCCACACGCGGCATTGGCGCTGCACGGCGTTGGATCCATGCTGAATTCGAGAAAATATCGACCGAATGTGGAGGCTGTCTGGAGGTTTCATACCAAAAACATCTCGTCGAAAAAGGATCGAGCTCAAGGGCCGAGCAAGATGTCTGGGTGGTGAACGTTTTGGCTATTCAGCGGGGTTCGCTCTACCCCGATCGTTATGTGATCATGAGTGGGGACATCGATTCCCGGAATTCAAATGGTTCGGATGGCGTGGGCGATGCCCCGGGAGCCAATGACAATGCAACGGGTATGGCCGGTGCGATCGAAGCCGCCAGGCTCCTTACGAAATACTCCTTCCCGACTTCCATCATTTATGTAGGCCTTTCAGGCGAAGAACAAGGACTTTGGGGAGGTCAGCACATGGCTTCGGTAGCGGTAGAAGAGGATTGGGACATAATTGGCGTTATAAATAACGATATGATTGGCAATATAGAAGGGGTAGATGGGGTGATTGATAACACATCGTTCCGAGTGTTTTCTGAGCCAACACCGGTCACTGAGAGTGAGCAAGCCAGAAATCAGCGCCGATCTGAAGGTGGCGAAGTGGACGGAGTATCCCGGCAATTGGCACGTTACGTGGCCAAAATGACCGATAAATACTTTACCAATCTGAATCCGATCATGATTTACCGGCTCGATCGATTCGGGCGAGGCGGACACCACCGGCCGTTCAACGATGCGGGATTTGCCGGCATTCGCATCATGGAAACCCATGAAAATTATGTCCGACAACATCAAAATATCCGAGTTGAGAACGGAATTAGTTATGGTGATGTGTTGGAGGGAGTCAATTTTGACTATGCGTCGAGGCTCACCGCCGTGAATGCCATTTCACTGGCCGGGCTCGCTTGGGCGCCGCCTCAGCCGGACCAAGTCAGGATCGGCGGCGCCGTTCAACCTTCCACCACGCTTCAGTGGGACGCCGTGGAAGATCCAAACTTAATAGGGTACAAGATTTACTGGCGCGATACGACCTACCCTCAGTGGCAGCATTCCCGCTTGGTGGCAGCAGACGTAACTGAGTTTACCCTCGAAGGGATGGTAATAGACAACTACTTATTCGGCGTCGCTTCCGTTGGTGCGGACGGTAATGAAAGTGTGGTCGTTTTTCCCTCTGGGAGGCTTCGGCGGCAGTAACCGGCTTTCCAGATAGTCTACTTCACCCTTTTAATCACCATCATCGTCAAGTCGTCGGACAAAACGGGTGCATGATGGGTAAATTCTTTGATGGCCTCGTGGACGGCGCTAAGTACGCCTTCAGCCGACAGATCCCGTACGTTGGATAGCAAAGGCTCAAGCCGCTCCTCACCCCATTCTTCTCCATCCGGACTCATTGCTTCCGTTACCCCGTCGGTAAAAATGGATAACACGTCCCCAATTTCCAAGGTGACGGTACCGCTTTCGTACGGCATGCCCGCAATCACTCCTAGCAACAACCCCCCTTTTTCCAGCAACTCGAAGGATCCGTCCGCCCGAACCAAGGTCGGAGGGTTGTGCCCGGCATTGACATATTTGAAAGAAGCGTCCCGCCGATCGTAAATCCCGTGGAAATACGTAATAAACTTATCAAAACCCGTGTTTTCGGTGATAACCCGGTTCATGTGGGACGTGGCTTCCTCGAGGGAAAGATCCAGCGGGACCAACACGCGCAAGCAAGCTTGCAAATTGGACATTAGCAGGGAGGCGGGTACACCCTTCCCGGTCACATCTGCTATGGCGTAGAGAATCCGATCTTTATCCAATTTGATGGCATCAAAGTAATCTCCAGCCACGTGCCGGCTTGGAAGCGCTAGACTGGCCGTCTCCAAACCATCAAAAACAGGGAGTTGAGAAGGCTGAAGCCGCTCCTGAATTTCTCTAGCAAGCCTCATTTCCTCTTCCAATCGCTCTTTTTCAATCTGATCGTCGACTAGGTAGGAATTTTGAAGAGAAACGAAGGCCAGGTTTCCAAGCGCGTATAAAAACTCGATTTCATCCGGTTGATAGGGCTGGCCCGTCATCTTCGACCCCAAACATAAAACGGCTCCAACTTGCTTTTTCTGACGAATGGGTAGAATTAGACTAAATCCTTTCGCCTTGAGTGCTTTGCACGCTTTAGGAGCCGAAGGATCGTCTAGAAGTACCATTTCCTCGATACTGACCAGAGAATTAATCAATTTAGGCGTCAGTTCTTCGCGGGTCATGCCCTTTACCGTGACAATCTGGACCCCAGAATCGTTTTTGGTTTCGTCAGAAACACTACGAATCAAAAAGATGTGCTCACGTACCAACATTTGCCCCATTAGCGCAAACGTAAGCAGTTTTACGAGCCGAGAGCGATCTACGGTTGAATTAAACTCCTGCGACAGGTCAAACAGGGTATTTAGCTGTTGAATCTTAGCGTCGAGGTCCCGATTCGCGAGCTTGAGCTCTTCCACCATGAGTGAATTGTGCACCGCCGCTGAAGACATGTTGACGAGCGATGCCATAAACTCCAATTCCTGCTCCTCGAAAGGCTGACCCGTAAATTTGGACCCGAGGCCAATCAATCCGATTTCGCGGTGCCCAAAAGCGACCGGGAAAACCAAGCTAATTCCGAACGCTTTTAATTCCGGCGGTACGCTCTCCCCTTGCATGGTCTTCTGCAAGTCGACGTTTGACAGCGACAGTTCCGACCCCTTAGCCAGGTTTGTGATCCCTTTTACGGCAGGAATCGTATAAAGGGACCGTATCGGATCATAAAGCAGCGTCGCGCCCTTCGTCACGAGTAGTTTTCCCATCGCCGTTCGCAACAGATTGCTTAGCACGAATTCGAGATCCAGCGAAGAGCTGAGAAGTTGGCTAGTTTCGTAAATGGCTCGCAGGTCAAAGCGATCAGTTCTGCTGGCGGGAGTCGATTGGTCGGGCATAATCTTTCGATGAGTTTCAGAACCCTAATGTACTAATCGAGATGCACGACTTCTGCCTGTACCGTCTTTTCATTTTCAATAATTAATCGAACCATGGTCTTCACCAAATGAAAACCTTGGCGTCCGGCTGCTCCTGGATTGATAAAAAGCATTCTATTAAGCTTTTCAACCCGCTCAATCTGGAGAATATGACTGTGGCCGCACACAAATACGTCGGGAGGATCTTCTAAGAGGGCCCCTGCCATCCCGCGTTGCCAAGTGCCGGGTTTACCGGCGATGTGCGTTATCCAAAAACGAACACCTGCGAATTCAAAGCGATTATGCTCCGGAAACCGACCCCTCACGTCCCACCCATCAATGTTACCCCACACTGCTTTGACGGGAGCCAGGGCCTCAAGACTATCGATGACGTCAATTGGACCTACGTCCCCGGCGTGCAGAATAAGATCCACATCTTGACAATATTTGAACAAATTGGGGTGAACATAACCATGGGTGTCGGACAAGATGCCGAGTACGAATCGCGTTTTTATGCTCATAGAGGCCTTATCGCAACATGAGACGAAGTCCCAGACGAACTTTTGAAGTCGGCCATTCCCCTGTCGATGGGGCCCATTGGCGGAATGGAACGCTTAAGAACGGGGCAAACTGATACGAAGGGCGTTCAATTTCAATGCCTGAACTCACCCAAAGCGTTCCGCCCTGATATTCGGTTCGAGCCCGATCGTTGACCGTAGATTCCGAGTCCACAACCCACTCTAGCATATCGTAGACTCCCCCTTCCGCCATCAAGGAGAAAAACATATTACTTCCCGCCGGGTCAAACAAAATATTGTAACTCCACGAAGTATGAACTTCCCAACCACGGGCCCGTCCACGCAAAAGTTCGTTAGCAGGTCCGGGCGAGATTACAATGGGATCCCCTGGGTCGATAAGAATGGGAGCGGTCGGCACAATTTCCTGAAATCCGATTTGAACCCGCCGGATTCCAATCGCGAAGTCAGAAGTAACCAGGTTCGAGAGCGCTGAAGTGTACAAAAACGCCAAATCGGCTTGAGGGAAGCCGCTTCTTCCATCCGAAGAAGGATCTAACGCCAACCGAACGGCATAGTCCATTCCCTCTTGATTCTTAAAATACTTGAGCGTAATCCAGCTCAATCCCAAGGTTCGTCCGGCAGCACTACCCGTCGCATCGACATAAGCACCTAAATCCAGGTGATTACTGAGTTGATAATCGATGTGAAGATTGAGTCCAATGGGATTAAGTCCAATCCCAGCAGAAGACGGACTGGATGCACTTTGAAAAAGCCCGGCCGGTCTATATGATAATTCAGCCGTTACGGCGTACTGATCATAAAACGATCTAACCGCTGTTTCTCCCCGATAAAAGGGATCGAACATTTGAACGGGGCGCTGAGCCACAACGGTTTGAGAAAAGGCGAGGGCAAGCCCCACCGAACACATGAATACGCGTTGGGCCCAATTCGATTTAATGGCAGAACGGTTTGTCAACGTCGTGAGGACCGGTGGTGGAGTGATCACAGCTCGATGGTAGCTCCCGGGCTTAAAACGAATGTCTCTTGATGATGGTCCCGCATCATCTGCACCCATTGTATAACAATCTCCGATGGGAATTAAGGCATAATCAATGCTAAAATCTGTGCCCAACCACGACACTTCGAATTTAGTTCAACAAAGAGCCTGGAATTCTTACAACCCTTTGAAGTACGGAAGTTAGTACTCGATTACCAAACTCAACCCGCATTCCGGGGCTAGCAACAAGTTCTTGATGGATACATTTTCCGCCCCAAGTGCATCCCGAAATCGTGGTATTAACTTCTGTCAGGTGGTTCTGGGAAAACCATCCTCCGGAGACGGCAAATGAGCCATCATTCAAGAAACGCGCCGAATAAACTGAATTCAGCGTGTATAACATGAGCACATCTCCGGGTAGGAGGTCGCTTCGTCGAACGCCCGTTGCTTGCGATGCGTGATCGGTCAGGTTCGAAAGTGAATGTGCTCGAGTACTCATAGTCAGGTTTAGAAAGGCTACCTATATGAAGACGGCTATCATTTCAAAAAGATACGTGTTTTGGTGATATAAAGTGGGCCGGCAAAGCCGGCCCACTTTATTTTCCCTCTCAAGTTACAAGCCGTCTTAAAACGCCGACTATAAGTCTACTTGGCGCTTTTTCAACATGAACACACCCGATTCAATACCGGTTACGATAATCGTTCCGCTCTTGAAGTAAGGGTAATTGCTCCACGTGCCGGTAAAGTCCGCTTCGTTATTTCCAACTGGATTCACGTCGAAATATCCAACTTCAACCGGATTGGCTGGGTCGGAAATGTCCAGAATGCGCAGACCTGAACCATAGTTCGACTGATACATAAAGTTACCGCGAACATACAAGTTGTGGTCAGACGCCGCCGTCGTTCCCATGTGTTCTTTCACAAGAATAGGGTCGTCAAGATCGCGGACATCAAAAATAAGTGTTCTTGTTAGGGCCTGAGTCCCACCAACTTCATCCAATTCGTCATTGACGTAAAAGTACTCGTGGTTTTCTGTGATCCAGCCTTGGTGCGTATATCCAGCACCTGGATATTCAGCAGTTGAAAGCGCAACTGGATTGGATTTGTCCGTTACGTCTGAAATAGAAACTGCCGTTTCATTTCCGCCAAAACAAATTTCCTTTCCACCGTGCTCTGTATCCGGTCCTGCATAAACAATGCACTGAGCGTCGTGTGAATACCCGGTGCCTGCGCGCCCTGTACCTTCATGTCCGAAACAGCCCGCAAATGTTGGGCTAGTTGGTTTGTTGATATCGATCATGTGCAAACCGCCACCACACGTTTCACCGCCGCTGTTTACACCCACGGCGTATGCAAAACCGGTTGCTTCGTTGATAACGATGTTATGAGCTGATCCAATCTCTCCGTAATGAGCGGTTTCAGTAAACATCTGAGGGGAGGTTACGGTGCGTAGCTGGGTCAGGTCAAAAACCTGCATTCCGTGCTGACCAGCTCCGTCTGAGACGATGTATGCGTGATTTTGGAACACTTTGATGTCTCTCCAAGCGGCCGAATTTGCCCCTTCCGTCATCGGAAGATCACCCAAATAGATTGGATTTTCAGGGTTTGTTACGTCAATGAAAGATGTACCGTTGGTACGGCCCGCTAGGGCGTATTCATGACCCGTCTCAGGATCAGTCCATCCCCAAACGTCATTCATTCTAATGCCTTTACCACCACCGATATCTCCAATAGATACGAAGGACAATAAATCGACATCTGAACAATCAAATCCGCTGGCTTTACCTTCCGCGCATTTGACTTCGGCTCCTGAAACAGATGGGTATAATTCCACAAATGCCGTTTCAAATTCCGCTGCAATGTTCCATCCGTGATCATCCTTCTCCAAAACGAACGCTTTGCCTGAGCCGCCGTCTGCTTGGCCTGAACCAACAACCGCGATACTACCATTGTACGCGCTTGCCGTCATGCCCGAAGTGCCACCATGACCAAGCATCTGGGCGCTGGAAAAACCGTTCTCGTCGCCTAAGTATTCAAATGCTTGGTTAGGACTGCCAACCCAGACTTCGTCACCAATGATGCTAGTGGATGAACCAGTTCCGCCATTTGTTACATAGAACGGAAGAAGTGCTCCTGCAAAGCTCCAACCACCACCACTGTTCGAATAAACAACTGCACCGCCAATTCCACCACTGAGTGCCGGCGTTCCTACAATGGCTTTGTCAGCGTTCATGGAAAGACCACTTCCAAATCCGGAATTGTCAAATACGTTCTGAAATTTGGGCATTTTTCCTCCGTCTTTCCACGTATCGGTTGCCGAGTCGTAGATATAAGAGAAGACATCTCCGTGAGCCGGTTTGCCTTCCTCTTGTCCATTTGCTTGAGCCGAGACAAGAGCCTTGCTTCCGTGCATTACTACGGTCAAACCAAATAATGCTCCTTCTTCAACTTCGTCCTGTGTCAATTTGCTATGATAGGTGAAGCCATTTCCTTCGCGTTTAAATACGAAAACCGCACCACGAGAGCTATTGGCCCCGGCCGATCCGATCAGAGCAAATTTGTCTGAAAGCGCAATGGACCGACCATAACTATCTCCTTCAGCCAATCCGGGAGGGATCAATCTCTGCGATTCAGTCCACACACCCGCGGCGTTTTTAGTGAAAACGTAGACAGCACCTGTAGATTTGTTCACCAACGTTGCACCCACGAGGAGTGTGGTTGCGTCGGCGGCGAGTGCGCGACCGAAACGGTCGTCATTGCCATCGTTGTCCGAACGAACAAATTGTGCTGATTCTTCCCATTTACCATCAACACCTTTGCGATAAACGTAAACGGGTGAATTGGTAGCAAATTGACCAGCTTGACCGACAAAAATGTCAGATCCTGAGATTGCAACCGCGCCGCCGAAATTCTGAGCATTGGCAATTGAGCCGGTTGCAAATAGAACTAGAGCAGCGAATAAAGTCCAAAAAGTCTTCTTCATAGCTTGGATTGTAGTGTATCAACAAACAATAACCGACCGGAGTGGTCGGAGTGGGGTCGTTCGTATCTAAGGGATAGAACACAAGAACCCGACGCTTGTCACGAAAAGATGATAAAAAGGTTACATGAGGGAATCGGAATTCCTCAAGCCTTAAAAAAGCCGAAAGGACCCAACACTTTTACCGGTCACCGCTACTCTTCAAAAATGCAGGAAGAGGGGTCGTCGCTGACGTAATACGACTTAAAATTGGTCGCTTTGGGGTCCATACATCCTTTCAGATTAAGCAATTCTACTTTTCTGAATTCAATCGGATGGCTTTCGCTTTGGAGCGAAATATATCCACCGGTTAGCGGCAGTCCATCAATCTTAATTTCTGGATCGAACGCATCTACACTTCCACCCCCAATCTGTGGATTATTGTATTCGAGAACGACCACACCTTCCAAGAGATGGCTGATAATCGAGTCACCTAATACAATAATCTCAGCCCGAACCCAGTCGTCGCCATGATAGGTTTTAGAGGTCGAATTGATACAGTGATTCGTTACCAGTTCGCCCGACATCACGACATTGGTGCCAGGAGTACACAAATTTGCGTTTGTCCTTTCATCGACCCCGTTTCCTCCCAGCAGCTGCACTTCTATTGAAATGGGGAAGTCTTGATCAATCAACATGGTCTCCCCAGGCGGAGAATGAATCATTATCCCTGAATTACGAAAGGCCCAACCGGGGCCACCAGGCACTTGTTCGCCGGTGAATCGATATTCAACCGCCATCTTGTAATAAGAAAACGGGGAAGCATAGAAGAGATGGCCAAAGCGTTCATCAAATGTATCGTACCCCTCATAAGAGACAGAAATGGCTCCGTCGCGAATTTGAAACGTGTCAAATGCATTTTCGCCATACGCGTATCCCCGAATCTTGGGGGTCCATCCGTTGAGACTTACGCCGTCAAAAAGCTGTATCCACTGTTCTTGGCTCGCGGATTCAGAAGGACCTGAAGCTGCGCACCCCATTGTTAGAATCGAAAACAACACGAGCGTTAAACACCAATTTTTAATCATGGAAGATTATACCGCTCTTTTAAAATATTTAGATGATGTTGGCAATGCCCAGCAATGATCCAGCTCATAGCTCTCACTGAAAATGTAAAACCGCTGGCTACACCCGTCCGATTTAAGATTTCTTCGGAAAAACTACTGACCAATTGGAAAGAAGCTGAGCGCAAGCTCGAAAATTCGGTCCGTAAATCCTGAAGAGATCGGTCCGCGAAGTTTGCACCCGCCATAAAGACGTTCGGATCCATTCCAGGAAGCGGCGATTGATCGCCTCTCGCAAACCAGAGCGCTCGATAAGAAAAGATCCATTCGGTGTCGATCATGTGACCGACAACTTCTTTGGCCGACCACTTTCCAGGTTCGTATCGATAATCGGCCGCTTCGGTCGTAAGCTGGTTTATCCACCTGAGTACTTCCGCTTTTTGAGCTAATAAGATCTGGGAAATATCCCCTTCTGGTACCGCGTTGATGTACCCGGCATAAAATCCGTTGTACTCGTCGGGAGAAGGTCGAACAGATCTGAAGGCATTCATTGGAAGGGAATTATTGAACGGCGTTCATGACAATGTTCGACAGCAATATATTGGATTCAAAAGGAGCGCCGCTTTCGACCCCGGTGCAATGAGTAGGCATTTCCAAGCTGCGTAGCGATCCAAGTGCGTCCAACTGCAGCACGATTCGCTCGGTCGAAAAACGCTCCGGATATAATATGATCGTTCCATCGCGAAGGCCATAGACGCCCCGAATATCGGCATTACAGGCAGCAGTTGGGCCTATATCGGCGCCCGATCGAACGGCAAATCGACTGTATTGGAGGATAAATTGAAAATAACCGTTGTCTTTCAATTGCAAGCGTCCCCAATTCACAACTCGGTAGCGGGTAATCGTTGCCGCCTCCGTTTCAAAATTGACCACATCAGGCACGCGACCATCCAAATTTAAAGGATCAATATCCCCGGCCGGTATTTGCACACGACCGATGTAGGATAAATTCCAAGTGTCGCTTTTGATCACCGACGTCGGGGTTCCGATTTTGGTGCCCGAGCTCAGATCATCAGCCAAGTCCTCCTCCCCTAATGGTTCAAGAGGACCGCAAGAGGCCAACGTCAGCATAAAGATGGCGATCCAGGCGCTCCTAAATAAGAGGTAATTCGATTTCAACTTTACGAAGGATGCGAATTAGATGGGTTTAGGCCCGGCCATTTATGGCCGGGCCTACATTCAACCCAAATGTTGGCTAGGCGCGGTACTCGTCAGCTTTCCAGTTTTTAACGGCCATCTTGATTTCCTTTTCGCTCATGTTGTTTGCGACGGCCTTTTTAGCCAATTCGTCAAACTCGGCATCAGGAGCAAAACGAAGTCCGATGATCTGCCTGGTGGTCAATTTCGGATCAAGGAGGGCACCATTGCGCACGTAATTGCGTAGGTTCTCTTCTACTCGAATGGCCCGATCTTGCGCTTTTAACGCAAATAACCGGCCAAATACGCCACCCAGAAGAGCAACGATAGAAAGCGCAGCGGTCAAAGATGCTGCGTATTGAAGATCTGTACCCCAGGCTCCATACAGATGATAAAAGGAACCTATAACCGTCAAAAACCCAAGCAGTAGAACTCCAAAATGAAACGGAGGCACAAAGCGGGTGTGGTTCTTAAAATTTTAATCTGACATAACGTTTTTTTGATTGGTGGAAGGGTTGGCACCTTTCACGATAATGAATTATCACCTTATCTGCACTAGTCACCTTTCAAGGGATTAAAAATCAAGCCGACCCACCGTATTGTATCTAAGAATCAGCTGGTTTCCCGCCTCTTCTTATGTTGAGGTTTTCCGGGGAAGGCTGAAGTCGTATTAGGTCCTGTTTCCCAGTGAACCTGTCCGTTATATCAGCCCCCCGCCTAGCTTGATCTTGAAGCAGAGGAGTTTACGAGGCCCGGATCATATAGCGTGATACTGTGAGCCTGCATATACAATGTCCGCTGATCAAGCTGGGACGGGAAACCGGAATCATTATCCGTTCACTTAACAAATCGGAATGACTCATGGTACCCAATGTCTTCGTTGGCTGTGACATAAGCAAGGCCACAATCGATGTCTCTCTTCGCGCAGCAAATCGCTCGCGGCGTCAAAAACAGTTTCTCAATACCGTTGCCGGACATAGCAGTCTCATCAACTGGATCACTCGCGCTGGCACAATCGTACGTGTGGTGATCGAGGCGACCGGCAATTACAGTCTAGACTTCGCACTGACTCTTGAAGCGTGTTCGACTGTTGAGTTGATGGTTGCCAACCCTTCAGCCACGCGTCAGTTTGCACGCGCTCAGATGCGCCGGTCAAAGACGGATCGCGTCGACGCAGATATGCTCGCTGACTTTGCTGAACGAATGGATTTTGTGCCTTGGACGCCGCCAGAAGCGGCTATTCTTGAGCTTCGAGGCATGTCACGGCGGATGCAGGCGCTTACGACAGAACGTACACGCGAACGGGCGCGTCTGCACCAAGCAGCTGCGACGAAGACTACGTCAGTAATCGTGATAAACGATATTGAGGTGAACATTCGTCACTTGGAGCGGCGCCTCGACGTGATGCTTCACCAGGCACTTCGTTTGATCGCGATGCACGGATCAATGGCATCCGCTTACGAACTACTAACCAGTATCCGAGGCATTGCAAAGAAAAGCGCCGTGATGATCCTGCCCGAGATCCTGATTCTTCCGGGTGGAATGTCGGTCCGGCAATGGGTGGCCCACGCTGGACTCGACCCAAGAAAATATGCTTCTGGCTCCTCTGTTGAAAAACGAGAACGCATCTCCAAGATGGGTAATGTTAAACTCAGGCGGGCGCTCTACATGCCCGCGCTCGTAGCCATCAAGTGGGAGCCCAGCATCATGGCCTTCTACGAACACCTCATCGCCAAAGGGAAAAAACCAATGGTGGCTATCGTGGCCGTCATGCGAAAACTGGTGCACGCCATCTACGGGATGCTCAAGAACGAAACTCCGTTTAAAGGAGATAAATTCTACCAAATACCCGTTCCGACGGCTTGACTTTCAAGAGAGTATATAACGGCTGGGGGATTTACGGCGAGCAGTTCACCGCCGTCACAGAAAGCTAGTCGATCTGATTCAGTCTTGCATAGTCTTTTCAGACTATTTTAGATCGACATTCCATTTCCCTGAAAGCAGATCCGGCGACAGCGAGCCCGTAACATGCCTTTGTTATACGTACCGCAAAACCCTAAAACAGATTCTAATCTTCAGAAGATTGCTTTTGTTTTCGATCGTAAATCACACCAAAAACAAGTCCTAAGGCGATGCCGATGGCAATATTGTCCAAAGCAACGCCCAACGCCACTCCTATTGCGAGTCCAATTGCAATTCCTTTGTTCTTTTCTATCACTTAATTATCCAATTTGAGGCGGTACGTATAACTACGATTATACGGCCAACGCAGAGTGTGCTTCGCGTGATATCGTGTGCGCCGTTTATGATAAGTCTAACTGTCCCAACACTTATAAGCAACATCGTGTATCATATCTAGAAAGCTTGCGCGTTATCGCTCAGCGTGATATCACTCTCCAATACGGTTTCACTTCCTGTTTTGGTGGATCGAGTGGTAGTGACCCAAGACTAGAATTCAGGTCGAACTCCACTGCGCATGCAAGATTATAGATGAAATTGATCTGCTAAGTCGCGCCGCTACCCACCGTCTAGCCATCAGAAAAGTTCTACACATGTTCTACAAATCGTTGCTCACGGGTGCATAAACGTGCATTCTTAGGGCCAAAATGTGACCCAAAGGGAACGGCTTGATATAACGATAAACGCCCCGTATCGGCCATAAAAGGTGAATACGAGGCGTTTTGGGGTGCGTGCCCGGGGGCGATTTATCTCGTCCGCTTCGCGGCCTCGATGAGTCGCACGCTACGCGTGCTCGTTTGAACTCCCTTAGTCCGTGAGTTCGATTTTCGTACAAATGTAAAAAGGCGGACTGGCACAAAGCCAGTCCGCCTTTTTAAGCGTGCCCGGGAAGATTCGAACTCCCGACCTCCTGATCCGTAGTCAGGCGCTCTATCCAGCTGAGCCACGGGCACGTTTCTGCAGTCCGTACAAATACTTATTGCAGAGCGACAAAGATACAGTAGGTAAGGCTCGTGGTCAAAGTGAAGATTTTGTAATCTGATCGATTTTGAGGGTAGTCATTTGGAGCAGTTAGTGGGATTGATAGGGCAAAAGAGAGAATCTTGTTGAATCTGTTCTCGTCCAATGGTTTATTGGGATGCCCATCGTCCACGATTTCATCACGTTTAATCTAGTATTGCGATGCGAACCGTCATTATTGTGGCTTGTCTGGCTTGGCTTTTCACCTCGGCGCCGGAGGCCCAGGCCCAAAACTTTCTCAGTACATCAAACAACTCCCAGATCGACATTATAGAATGGGAGGTTCCGTGGGAGGGGACTCGGCCCAGGGATCCTTATGTGGCGCCGGACGGAAAGGTGTGGTTTAGTGGGCAAACCGGTGGTTATCTGGCATCATTAAACCCCAAAACGGGTGAAATGAAGCGGTATGAGCTCGAAAAAGGGGAGGGAGCACATAACCTCATTGTTGCGAAGGATGGGATGGTATGGTACGCCGGCAATCGCACCGGAAGCATTGGGAAACTGAATCCAGTCACCGGCGCCATCACCAAGTATCCAATGCCGGATGCCGCTGCCAGAGATCCGCACACGATGGTGTGGCTAAAGGACGGAAACATTGCATTTACGGTTCAAAGCAGCAATATGGTGGGCCATTTGAACACGAAAACCGGCGCTATACGGCTAGCAAAAGCGGCAACAAGAGGATCACTCCCATATGGCATCAAAGTAGCGCCAGATGGCGAAGTGTGGGTTGTTCTGTTCGGTACAAACAAATTGGCTCATTTGGACCGGGCGAACATGGTACTTCACGAGTTTGAAATTCCGCGGCCCAATGCCCGTCCACGTCGAATTGAAATCACGTCAGATGGTCGTATTTGGTACGGCGATTATATTGGCGGCAAACTCGGCGTATTTAACCCCAAAACAGCCGCTTTCAAGGAGTATGACCTTCCTTCAGGTGCACAGAGCCGCGTGTACGGCATGGCTGCCGACAAGGAAGACGTGATTTATGTAGTCGAAACAGGGGTGCAGCCCAACAAGTTCGTGTCTTTCGACACTAAGACGGCCACCTTCACGGCCAGCGCAAGCGTTCCATCTGGTGGGGGGACGATCCGGCATATGTACTACCATGAATCTACGGGAGAAATCTGGTTCGGTGCGGATTCGAACTACATAGGCCGCGCTCTGGTGGGTAAAAAAGTAGGACTATAGTTCGGCAAAGGACGAGGGGCCGGCGTGATGCCCCAATTCGGCAATCTGGCACACCTTTTAATATCGGTTCGCAAATCTTCAGTTAATGACGCGCGCCCTGTATAGAGAAATCGAGCCGCTTCCCGCGCTGAAGGAGCATATTCTCAATTTTTGGGAGTTTGACGCTACGTCGTGGACAGGCGAGACCTATAATCATACCGGTTTGCCAGACGGATGCGTTTCGCTGGTTTATGCGTGCCCAGTAGCCAATCATCCTGCTCAAGTGATCGTGGTTGGTCCGCGCGTTTCAACCTTGGACATTTCCATTTATCCCGGTGGTAGGTGGTGGGGTCTGCGGTTTTGGCCGGACTCATGCGGTTCCATTCTCAACGCGAGCCCCGTTTCACTACGGAATCTCTCTGGCCCAACTCAGTATCTGTTGCCCCATTTCAACAGGCTTACGGCGAAAGACCTGTCAATCTGCGGCTCGTTAGAGGATGTGGTGAGCCAAGTCTGTTCCTCGTGGCAAACGCTTCTTTCAGAGCTAAAGGACCTAGACCCCATCGTCCGAAAAAGTATTCTCGCGATTACCGCTTCCTTTGGAACGATACCGATTAATTCCATTGCGGCCGATCTTGCCATTAGCGAGCGTCAGTTCACCCGACGGTTTCAGGCCTCAGTTGGGATCACGCCCAAGCAATTCAGCCGTATCCGGCGATTTCGGACGTCTGCCGGCAATCTGTTGAAACCGGAGCCTGATCAGTGGGCCCAGGTGGCCTACGATTCTGGATATGCCGATCAGGCCCATCTGTCGCGCGAGTTTCTGGAACTCGGGGGCAGCACCCCCACCAAACTGGAGACCGAACTGGCCCAAATCCGGCACAAAAACGTAAAACCATAGATATTGGGTTGCCCCAATATCAGAAAGAATGGATTTGGTGATAAGCGGTCCGATGTCGCTTTTCTTCAATCTATTTGGATTCGGATGATGTAAACTTCAGTGTTTGTTGCTTTCACCACTTTGCCACGACCTTATATCTTTTCGAAACCATGAAAACCCTTTTCTTCGTTTTATTGCTAGCTCTTCCTTTTGCCGCCGAGGCCCAGCCTAAACTTGCGACCCAGCAGGAAGCCATGCGGCGCCTCGAATTTCTGATCGGAACGTGGGAAGGCGAAGGATGGATGCAGCTGGGTCCAGGTGCCCGGGTTGAGTTTCTGGGCAATGAACACGTTGAGAGCATGCTAGATGGCTCCATTTTGAAAGTTAAAGGGACGCATTTTTCCAAAAAAGACCCATCCGGCAAGCCCGTTCACGATGCTTTCGGGATTTTCTCCTACAATGAACCCGCTGGTAACTACGATTTTAGAGCGTTTTTGGCTACTGGAATGAACGGCTCGTACAGCGGCCATTTTGAAAATGACGCCTTCATTTGGGGATTTGAAATTGCTCAAGGCACCGTCAGGTATACCGTTCGCCTCACCGAAGCGGGAGAATGGCATGAAATCGGGGAGTTTTCGCCCAAAGGCACCACCATGTGGTATCAAAACTTCGAAATGAAGCTCCACAAAGTAGCTGACGGCACAAAGTAGGCCGCCCCGGCGGCGCCGTCCCGGCTCCCGTTATCGCGCCCGCTCCGGCTCCCGCGCCCCCGCTCCCGCCCCACCGTTTATCGCGCCAAACCTCCACTCTTGCGCGCCATTTAACCCCTTTTCCCGCCATTTAACCACCCTATTGCGCCAACTTTTCGCTTTTCGCGCCAATCACCCCAACCTGAAAACTGCCCCTAAGCTTAAAAATGAGCGATTGAGGATACCTTCCCGAAGAATCGCGCCACTTCTAGGCTTTTGCCCCCCCCACCGCTCCAACCCTCATCCCCTAGTCCGACCGGAAGCAATTCATTATTTTACATCTCCCGTAAATGACAAACCTTCGTAAATGCCTTCCTACCAACTCCGCTGCCTCGGAACCCAAGACCAAATCGAAGACGATTATACCATTCGGTATCACGACAAGGCGCTATTAAGGGCAGAATACCTTAGCGGATTTGAGCCCCGAGATCTCCCAGGGATCTGGCGCTGGGTGGATTGGCTGCCAGTTTCGCGTCCAGGAAGCCTAGACGCCGGAAGCATTTGTTACAAAAGCAAAGGCCTTGGGGATGCGCTTATGCTCTCCAATCTGTGGATTTCCTTCCACGGCTATTGGCCTGAGCGTGGTGCTAACTGCCCAACCACTACGTTCAAGGACATGGAAGCGGTGACAACGCTGCAGCGCCTCGAGGATCACAACGTGCCGGGCCTGATCTGTTCATCCGCTGGCAATACGGCGCGGTCGTTTGCCTACTTCGGAGGACTCGCGGGATACCCGATTCTGTTGATTGTGGCTGAAAAGCACCTAGACCGATTGTGGGTACCTGAAAATCACCCAACATCGTCCGTAAAAGTTATCGGGATAAAGGGTGGCGACTACGGCGATGCCAACGAGGTCACGTCCAAAATTATGGAAGTAGGGGGGTGGCGCCGCGAAGGAGGGGTGCACAATGTGGCCCGTCGCGATGGGATTGGCACCCTGATACTTACCGCCATCGAAGCCATGGGAGGGATGCCCAAACACTATTTTCAAGGCGTAGGAGGCGGACCTGGTCCCATCGGAGTCCATGAAATGGCGCAACGGGCTATTGCAGCAGGATTCGCCGATGGACCCCTTCCACGACAACATTTGTCGCAAAACGCCGAGTTTTGCCTCATCCACGACGCTTGGCAGAAGCGCACATTTGAACTTCAACCAGCCGGTGAAGCCGTTCATCCGCGCGTGTATTCAGATTTGCTGGTAAACCGCGCCCCGGCCTATTCCGTCCGCGGAGGCCTATTTGATATGTTGGTTGAATCGAGTGGGGCCACCTACGCGGTTCCATTCCACGAAGCCGAAGCCGCCGATGCGCTATTCAGAAAGGCCGAGGGGATCGACCCGATGTCCCCTGGAGCCGTCGCACTCGCCTCGCTTCAACAAGCCATATCGCGGGGCGAGGTCCACCGCGACGATAAGATTCTGCTCAATATCTCCGGGGGCGGACAGGAACGCTACCTTAGCGAACACCAAACAAGGGTAATTGAGCCGGTAGCCATCGTAAGCAAGGACGAAGCCATCCGAATCGGGCGGAATTTGATCTACTCGACGCCTTAGGAGAAAGCGAAACGCTTTCATTCGCCAAAGATTAATTCTGTAACGGGAATTGAAAATATGGCTGCTGTTCGTTCTAGGGTTTCTATTCTAGGATAATGTACTCCTCTCTCCAATCTCGAAACAGCGGCTTGATCAAGTCCGGTCTTTACGCCCAGCTCCATCTGAGTCCATCCTCGTTTTTTGCGAACAGATTTGATGCGTTCGCCAAGCTGTGATGCGCTTCGGATCTCTAAATCTCGTAGTCTCTGACCTACCTGAGCATCGAAGAGTGCTCGAATCGCTAGGTAATCGACATCCCATTCTCCACCATCTAGCATTGGGAATACGACCGAAATTCCGTTTGAACGCAAAAACACGGAAGCTGGGATTACTAAACTGATGTCTTGCTTTCTCATAAGAGATTTTAAACCAACATATCCGACCATGTTGTCTCGAAATCGGACAAAAATTCCCTCGTCAATTGGGTCAAATACAACACTTTTCAATTTGATGCCTTCATCATCAATTCCATTGGCATCCCCATTAAGGAATGGCTTCTTATTCATGTTTAAAGGATGTGTACTTTTTTCCACGATGAAATCAGGTTTGATTGAATCCGTATGAGTCCCCTGCGAAGCGTGACCGGTAGAAAGTGTGGAGGAGGATTTAGAATTACTAAGGTGTCAAGACCGATTTGTTTGTCTCTTCCATTTAGTTGAACATGACAATGAGGTGGAAGGTGATCCGTGTTGTGAATTACGACTGTGTAATTGGCAATCCGCGCTTTGAATACCGCCATTATGATAATAGTGTCATATTATGATAAACCCCTTGTTAGGTTCCCTTATGACACTTAGACCGCAACTTCCTAACCCGGGGAAGCTCTGAAGCGGTGGCCAACCACCTCCATTCTCGGCATTGATCTCTTTTCTCCAAAAAACCTTGCGCAACACGAGAAAAATCGTAACAGTTGCCAACCAATTCCGAACAAGGGTTGTCTACCAATTATCTGACTTCGAATTAGAAGCCAGGCGAAGATGGAAGACTGAGTCCATCCCTACATCCAACCAATCTGCCCGCCCCCATGCTGCGTAATTACTTTAAGACGGCGCTGAGAAGCATGCGCCGACACATGAGCTATTCCGTAATCAATATTCTCGGATTAGCCGTTGGGTTTGTCGCCAGCTTTTTCATTTTACTTTGGGTTCAGGACGAGCTGAAATATGATCAGCACTACGAGGGTGTGGAGGATGTTTATCGCATCATGCGGACCTCCACGTACGGGCCCGATCAGATATTTACGTGGCCTGCCATAACCGCCAAGCTCGATGACGTATTGGATGAAGAATATCCCGAAATCGAGATGGTGGCCCTTCTTAGTTGGGGACAGAATATGTCATTCCTTCGGGGGGACGTCACGTTTCGCGAACAGGGTTACCATGCCGGCAAAGACTTTTTCAAGATTCTAAAGCATGACTTTTTAGCGGGCGATGAAGCGACTGCTCTGGATCTTCCAAACGCCGTTGTTTTGTCTAACACCATGGCGCGCAAGTACTTTCCTGAGCTTTATGAAGGCGCCGGCGGAAGCGAGGACGATGAGGTGGGCGCCGCCAAGGTCGTTGGAAATCGATTGACGCTCGATAATCGGTTGGACGTATTAGTAACCGCCGTCGTAAAGGACGTCCCGCCTCAATCGACTATGACATTCCAATATGTCATCGCAATGGAGGAATTTGTTCAGCGTAACGATTGGATAAACGATTGGGGCAACAATGGCCTCCGCATGATCATGAAGTTGACGCCTGGGGCCAGCGCCGCGGAGGTATCCGAAAAGATTGAACTCATCATCCAAAAAAACACCGACACCAAGACCGACGTTCTTTTTCTTCAGCCCTATGTAGACCAACACTTAAGGTCGAATTTTGTGAACGGAGTTCTGAAGGGCGGCCGCATCCAAATACTTCAGATATTTTCGCTAGTAGGATTTTTTGTTCTGCTAATTGCGGCCATCAATTTTATGAATTTGGCCACAGCTCGCTCGGCTCAGCGCTCGCTCGAAGTCGGAATCCGCAAAACGTTTGGATCAAACCGGGGTCATCTGGCCCTACAATTCCTTGGGGAATCGCTCTTTACGGCATTGTTTGCGCTGGTCATTTCGCTAATAGCGGTGGCGCTCCTGCTACCGGGTTTCAATGCCCTGACCGACAAAAGCATTTCGCTGGGGTTGATTGACGGCGTTATTTGGCTCCAATTTCTAGGAATTGCCACCGCAACAGGATTGATTGCGGGGGTATATCCCGCCGTTTACTTGTCGGCCTTCACCGTAATCGGAGTGCTTCGAAGAGGAGTAAAAGGTTCAAAACAAGGTGGGACTTTAAGAAAAGGTCTCGTAGTTGTTCAATTCGTCCTATCCATCATTTTAATTGTCGGATCAGTCACGGTTTATAACCAAATCAGCTTCATCCGAAACAAAAACCTGGGTTTGGATCGCAAAGACGTGTTCACGAGCATCTTGGAAGGACCTATGTTGGAGCAATATGAGTCTTTTTCAACGACCCTTAAAGCCGATCCTTCCATCCAATCCGTGACCGCTGCGACCCAAAGTCCGTTAGAAGTCGGATCGTCCACGAATGGGGGCGTTCGTTGGGAGGGACGTCCCGAGGATGACAATACCCTTTTTAATATTCTTGGGGTTTCCCACGACTTCGTGGAGACCATGAAAATAGAACTATTAGCAGGCCGGGATTTTTCACCGGAGTTCGGGACGGATTCGCTCAATATCGTCATCAATGAAGAGACGGCCCGTGCGATGGGATTTGAAAACCCGGTTGGTCAGCCAGTCACGGTATGGGGACGAAGCGGCCACATTATCGGCGTAGTCAAGAATTTCCACATCACCAGTTTGTATGCCCCTATCGAACCCTTAGTCCTTCGATTTGACCCGGCGGAAACGGGGCTTGTTTTGGTTCGGCCGATGCCGGGACAAACGGAAGAAGCATTGGCCGCTTTCGAGAAAGTATTCAAGCAGTTCAATCCGCTCTATCCCTTTGAATATCAATTCATTGATGACACCTTTGAACAGACCTATCGAAGTGAAGTCGTTATTGGAACGCTTTCCAGATGGTTTACGGTGTTGGCCATTTTTATTGCCTGTCTCGGGTTATACGGCCTGGCATCCTTCACCGCCGAGCGTCGCACCAAGGAAATTGGTATCCGCAAAGTCATGGGGGCCACTGTGTTAGGGGTTGTAGGACTCCTTTCGAAAGAGTTCATCCTGTTGGTCGTCGTCGCATTTGCGGTCGCGGCGCCCATCTCCTGGAATCTCATGCAAAAGTGGCTGGGCAACTTTGAATTCCACACAGAACTAGGCTGGGGCATTTTTGCGGCTGCCGGCGCCGGAATTTTGATCATTACCTACGTCACGGTGGGCTACCAATCAGTTAAAGCGGCCCTTGCAAACCCTGCGAAGTCGCTCAGGAGCGAATAACCTATACCATCTTTAAAGCGGTCTACAAATGCTCAGTAACTACCTAAAAACGGCTATTCGCGGGATGAAACGCCATCCTGGCTACGCGGCTATCAACGTGTTGGGGTTAGCCCTGGGGCTCGCTGTATCGTTCATGATTTTGCTTTGGGTGCAGGACGAACGGGGCCAAGACAAATTCCATTCAGAAGTGGAAAATGTCTATCAGGTCATGCGAACTGCCGATTTTGGGGGTCAGATTTTTACGACCGAGTCCGTTACGACCATGTTGGAAGATGTGTTGGACGAGAAATACCCCGAAATCGAGTATACAGCCTCCCTGAGTTGGGAAATCTGGAGTTCATTTGTCCGGGATGACATCGCGTTTCGCGATATGGTCCGATATGGAGGACCCGACCTATTTCGGATTCTCACATTCAAGTTTTTGGCAGGCGATCCAAATACAGCACTGGTTGCCCCCGAATCGGTCGTTCTTTCAGAGAAAATGGCCCGAAAGTATTTCCCGGAGGCTTACGAGGGAAAGGAAGATCCAGTTGAAGCCAGCCAAGCGGTGCTCGGCCAAACGATCATGTTTGAAAACCGCCTGCAAGTAGAAGTCACGGGTGTGATTGAAGATGCACCGGCCCTTTCCTCGATCAAGTATGATGCGTTTTTACCTTACGAAGAGTATGCCCGCAGAAACGATTGGGTGAATGGGTGGGGCAACAACGGATTTAGGATGGTAGCGCGGCTCACCGCCGGAGCCGATCCCAAAGTGGTCACCGAAAAAATTCGCAAGGTTATAAAGGAAAACGAAGAGGGATCGACGGCAGAGGTCCATTTGCAACCATTGACGGATCGATACCTTTGGTCTGAGTGGGAAAATGGGGTCCTGACCGGTGGCCGAATTGAATATGTCCGCATAATGGGAATCGTGGGGCTGCTCATTGTGCTGATTGCAGCCATCAATTTTACCAACCTAGCTACGGCCCGAAGCGCCGGGCGGGCCATGGAAATTGGCATTCGAAAGACCTTTGGGGGGTCCAGAAAGGGTCTTGCCGGTCAGTTCCTATTCGAATCGTTGTTTACGGCCGTTTTATCCCTCATTGTAGCTATCGGCGGCGTCTGGATCTTGCTTTCCGGATTCAATGAGCTAACGGACAAATCCATTTTCCTAAGCGAAGTGCCTGCCGATACGTGGGCCATGTTCGTCGGAATTACGATGGCCACTGGTCTTTTGGCCGGTTTGTACCCAGCCCTCTTTTTGTCTGGTTTTGGCATCATGAAGGTCCTTCGTGCGAAGTCCAAAGGGGAAGGAGGCACGGGGTCGCTTCGGCGGGTTCTGGTCGTATTTCAATTCGCCGTGTCTATCGTACTGGTTGTGGGAACGATTACGATGTACAAACAACTAAACATGGTGCAAACGCGAAACCTCGGATTCGACAGAGAAAACATCATTTTGGCCCGACTTGAAGGCGGGGCTCAGGAGCAGTTCGATGCGTTCAAGGCGACGCTCAAGTCGAACCCTTCCGTTCTCGACGTGACGTGGGCAAATGAAAACCCCTATGATGTCAATCAATCCACCACTGACCCTACCTACGATGGCAAGGACCCAGACGATAATTCCCTCTTTTATACCATCTCGGCCGGGTATGATTTCCTTCAGACGTTCAAAATGGAGCTAGTCGCCGGGCGCGATTTTTCTCCAGAACAAGGATTGGATTCCGCAAATGTGATCATAAACGAAACGGCGGCCAAAAAACTAGGTTTTGCTGACCCTATCGGACAGCGTTTTTCGATGTGGGGCCGCGAAGGTCAGGTTATCGGGGTCGTGAAGGATTTCAATATGCTTTCGATGTACCAAGGCATTGAACCAGTCATTATGAGGTTGGACTCCGAGTCGGCTTTTCTCTATTTCGTGCGATCCGCTCCAGGTAAGGAAAAAGAAGTAATTGAGACCATGAAAACGGCTTTTGCAGCGTTCAGCCCTGGTTACCCGTTCAATGAGCGGTTCATGGACGATGAGTACGATGAAATGTATCAATCAGAGCTGGTCATCGGGACCCTTGCCAATTGGTTTGCCGTGTTGGCTATCGTCATTGCATGTCTTGGATTGTATGGGCTAGCCTCGTTTACAACGACTCGGCGTACAAAAGAAATCGGCGTCAGAAAAGTGCTTGGCGCCACGGCAGCAAACGTAGTGGTGCTCCTAACCCGCGAATTCGCGCTTTTGGTGGGAATTGCGTTTCTGCTTGCCGCCCCGATCGCCTGGTTGATCATGGAGCAATGGCTTTCCAAATTTGAGTATCGAGTCGAACTAGGCTGGGGCTTGTTCTTGGCAGCCGGCGTAGGAATGGTCATCATTACGTACGCGACGGTCGGTTTCCAATCACTTAAAGCAGCGCTAGCCAATCCAGCGGATTCGTTGAGGACGGAATAGAAGAGTCGTGGGCTTGTGACTGTAGGTATGATTTAGATACATTCCTCGGTGCGGAAATCTATTTCTGCATCTCGTATTCGGTTTTCAGCCGAACCACGATATGGATCCTTTGCCCAAGTCAAATCCTAGCTTACCGGAATCATGCGTACCCTTATCCTATTGTCCTTTATTGGCCTTTTAGCGTTCCCCGTATCCGCCCAACAATTTGGAGCCGCTTTAGCCGCTTCTGACACGGAATTGTTCGCCGGAGAAGGCGGAAATCAGGTTACTTCGGGTACCGTATTCATCTATACTAAGGCCGCCGATGGTTCGTGGAAAGAAACGGGCACGTTAATGGCGTCGGACGCCACCGGCGACGAAGACGGTTTTGGACGCGCGATGTCGGCTGATGGGACCATTTTGGCCGTTGGTGCGCCGATTGCTAAGGCCGTTTATGTGTTCGAAAAAGGGGCCAATGGGTCCTGGAATCAGGTAACACGCTTAACCGGACCAGGCCTTGGACTTGGCTCAGCGGTAGCTGTTCGCGGTAACCAGTTGATCGCAGCTGCTTCCGGCGATGGAACAGCGGAGAATCCCGGAATGACCCACGTTTGGACCAGGTCTGAGGACGGAAAATGGTCTATGACGGGACATTTGGCTAGCCCGGGCGCAGACACCATGATGGGCGTAAAGGTGGCCATTGACGAGAACATGGCTTTGGTTGGAGCCCCGGCAGCAAATGGTCTGGCAGGAATCGTTTTCGCCTACAAGAAGGGTGATGATGGTTCTTGGAAAGAGATTCAGCAGATGAAAATGCCGGTTTCGGCGCCAAATCAGCAGTTTGGAACGTCGCTTTACCTCCATCAAGGGCACGCCATGATTGGAGCTCCGGGATACGAAAGCAGAATCGGTGGAGTTGGGGTGTTTCATTTCAATGAGTCCACCCAAGTGTTTGATTTTACCCTTCGATTGTCCCCAGCAACAGCCTCCGGAAACGAAGTTTTTGGTACTGCTTTGGCGCACGACTCGAATCATCAGGTCTGGATTGGCGCCCCCGGTGCCCGCACGAATGAAGGCAATGTTTATGCTTTTTCACCTTCTGAAATGATGAAAAAGTTTGAAGCCAAAGGCATGGTGAAAGTCGAAAATCTCCAGATTCGGAGCGCTTTTGGTAGCTCGTTTGCAGCAGGCGCTGATTTTGTGGCGGTGGGAGCTCCTGGCTACGACAATTCAGAAGGAGCCGCCTTTATCTACAACAAATCGGGGGACGGCTGGGCCCAGTCCAGCACGGTTTTCCACGATAATGGTGCGATGGACTCGTTCACCGGTGAAATGGTAGAGTGCGCCGACGGCGATGCCAACGGCTTTCGCTGCGACGACGTGGATGTCCAATCCTTCCTTTCTCTCAGAGACATTGGTGGTGTGCGCGGCACTCGAATGAATGATATTTGGGGATGGACTCATCCGGCCTCCAAACGCGACTTCGCGTTGGTCGGCCGGACCGACGGAATGGCCTTCGTCGAAGTTACCGACCCGTATAACCCGGTTTACCTCGGTAACCTGGCCAAAACAAAAGGTGCTACCAATTCCGTCTGGCGGGATATGAAAGTGTACAAAGATCACGTCTATGTCGTTGCCGACGGAGCGGGCCAGCACGGTATGCAGGTGTTTGACCTTCTACGCCTACTCGACGTCCCGAATGCCCCAGTCGAGTTTGAAGCCGATGTGATGTACGACCAGATCGCAAGCTCTCACAACATCGTGATTAACGAAGAAACGGGCTTCGCTTATGCAGTGGCCGTCCGCATGGGAGGCATAACATGTGGTGGTGGCCTCCACATGATTGACATCCGGGAGCCCAAAAATCCTAAATTTGCCGGTTGTTTTGCTCACACAGGAACGGGTCGAAGTGGTACCGGCACGACTCACGACGCCCAATGCGTCATTTATAATGGCCCAGACGCAGACCATAGCGGCAAAGAAATTTGCTTGGGATCGAATGAAACGGCTCTTTCAATAGTCGATGTCTCGGAAAAGCAAAATCCGATCATCATATCGAGCGCCACTTATCCGAATATTGCCTATACGCACCAAGGTTGGCTTACTGAGGATCAGCGCTACTTCTACATCAACGACGAAGGCGATGAGCCTCAGGGGCTGGTGAAAGGCACGCGGACGCTTATATATGATCTCGAAGACCTCGACGATCCTATTTTGGCCGGAGAGCATTTTTCAACCGAAACCAGTACGGATCACAATCTCTATATCAAGGGAAATTTGATGTTTCAGTCCAACTACGTAGCCGGATTGCGCATTTTGGACATTTCCAACCCCGAAGTGCCCGAAGAAGTGGCTTTCTTTGATACCGTCAGCAACGACAAAGCGGGCGGCGGGTCTTGGAGCAATTATCCGTACTTCCAAAGCGGAACGATCGTAGTGACGTCGAGCAGTGAAGGACTGTTCATGGTGAAAAAGCGTCAAGTAGACCTTTAAATCGCCGTTATTTGGAGCCTGCATGCGTTTTTACGTGCCGCCGGGTCGTTTGTGGGCTCTAGTCGAAACTGTTCGGCCCGCTATCGTCCATTTTTTGGGTGATGGTTGGGCTCGCTCCCGTACGACCATCGCGCTGGTCTTGGGTGTGTGGACAGCCGGGTGCGGGGCGCCGTCAAGCGAATACGTAGGCTCAGCTACGTGTGGGTCTTGCCACGCAGAGGCGTACGATGCTTGGAAAACCTCAGACCACATGCGCGCCATGCAGTTACCGACGTCTGAATCGGTTTTGGGTGACTTCGGCGGCGCTTCCTTCGATCATTTTGGGGACCGATACGTGTTCACAAAAAGGGACCGGGCGTTCGTGGTCGTCTACAACGGCGATTCGCTAGATGTGGCCTATACCTTCGGGAACGACCCACTGCAGCAATACCTTTTACCAACCCACGGAGGCCGGATGCAGGCGCTAACGGTGGCCTGGGACGTCGGCGGTCAAAAGTGGTACTCGCTCTACCCAAGTGAAGCGACGCCCGAAGGGGACGCGTTGAACTGGAAATCGGCCCATTTAAACTGGAATTACATGTGCGCCGACTGCCATTCCACGGGGCTGAAGCGGGGTTACGATCAGGCAACGGATTCATATGAGACCACCTGGGATGAACTGACGGTGGGCTGCGAGGCCTGTCACGGTCCGGGAAAGAAGCATGTTTCGTGGACCGGAGACCCATCCGGGGACGATCCTTACCGGTTGGTAGCCAAAGAGCCGCTGGTGAAGGGGGTAGGACGACCAACCACACGGGCCTTGGAGCAGGAAATCAACACATGCGCTCGTTGCCACTCGCGCCGGGCGGCATTAACGGACGTTTTTGACCCATCGGCGTCGTATTTGGACCAATATGCCCCATCGCTGCTCGGAGACTCGCTCTACTATTTGGATGGCCAATTCCGTGACGAGGTGTACGAGTACGGCTCGTTTTTGCAGAGCAAAATGGCGCAGAAAGGGGTCACGTGTAGCGATTGCCATAACGTGCACTCCGGTCGACTAAAACTAAAAGGCAACGCCTTGTGCGCCAGCTGTCACGAAGGCTCGTTGTATGACACTGAGGTGCACTCGGGGCATGAACCAGGAACAGAAGCGGCGTCCTGTATAACCTGTCATATGCCCGCCCGGACGTACATGGGGGTGGATCCGCGCCGGGATCATCGATTTAGCGTGCCGGATCCTGTTTTATCGAGAGATCTGGGGTCGCCAGATGTTTGCGCTTCGTGCCACCCTGGCCGTTCGGCGACGTGGGCTGCCTCCCAGATTCAGCTGATTCGATCGGGTAATCCGAATAAAAAGCCTGAACGTGCTAACGCTGCGGCCCGCGCAATGCTCGCACTTAAAGAGAGAGCTGCAGATGCCACGATAGCCGTGCGGGCCGCGCTGATGGATTCAAGTACGGCTTCCATTAAAAAGGGCAGCTTATTGGCAAGGCTAGGGGGAAGCTCTGACCCGGAAGCGGTTCATCTCGTGATGCTCGGTCTTCAATCCAGTGCAGCCGCGGAAGTTGTAGGTTCGCTCCAAGCCTTGAGAACGTGGGCTGGGTTGCTGCCTGGTCCCGATTTCTCAAAGCAGCTCGAACACCCCGTCCGGTGGGTCCGAACCGAAGCGGTAGCCACAGCACTGACGTTTGGATCGACTGATTGGGCGCTCGATGGTCCATCGAGCGCCCTCAAAGAATATGTCGCGTCACAAAACGCCGTTGCGGAGCGTCCAGAGGCCCATTTAAACCTCGGGCGAATGCACGAAAGTCTAAGGCAATTCGATTTAGCAGACCAAGAGTATGAGAGAGCGGTCCGCATCGACTCCGTTAGCGCTGATTACGGTCTGGAAATGGCACTTTTCAGGGGCCGAGCCTCGCAGACCTACTGGGAAAACGATACCGCTGCGTACGCGAAATGGCGCAAAAAGGCCGAAGAAGCGTTCGCAAAAGCTGCTTCTTTAAAAGGCCCGCTGCGCAGCGAAGTGCTTTATCTGTTTGGACTTTTTCTGGCCGAAGATCCCATACGCTTGCCCGATGCAGCAGCTGTCCTCAATGAATCGGTAAGGCTTGATCCGACGAATGCGCGAAAGGCGTATAACTCCGGATTGGCCTTCCAGCAATTAAAACAGATGCAACCGGCTGAGGCACGGTTAAAACAGGCAATGGAACTAGGTTTACCGGAAGCAAAAGACGCCCTGGTCATTTTGTATATGCAAAACGGGCGGTGGAGCGAGGCAGGGCCATTGAATGCCGAACTTATACTCGGCTTTCCGGATCGGGACGATTTGAAAACGCGTGGAAAGTATATAGCGGACCAGCTTTAAAAGCGGGAATCGACGGAAAGTCCTTTGTGTGAAAGTCTGAACAAAAAGAAGACAAAATACTCCGCAATAATAAAAAAACGTTATTTTGGTCAATAGGGCCGTTGTTGAAGGCTGTGCGGAAGAGATGGCCTCTTGAATTACCAAAATCTAAACTGGACCATCGATATGAAGTGCTCGAATCTGATCTGGGTAGCGTTTCTCATCATCTTGAGTTCATTCGTGGATCTGAACCCGGCAAGCGCTCAAGCCTTAGATGGAGTGGTCATTTCCGGTCAACTTCGTCAGCGCACGGAGTATTCGGCAAAAGATTTCAACGCCGATGTGGAGAATCCTTTTTTTAGCCTCCTACGCACCCGATTGAATGTGGGAGTTTCTCCAGTTGAAGACCTCAAAGTCTTTCTTCAATTTCAGGATTCCCGGACCTGGGGCGGGGAGAGTGCAGCTGCCGGACGAGGCACGCTGGATGGAAATGCACCTGCATTTGACGTTCACCAAGCCTTTTTTGATGTGAAAAACGTCTTCAAATCGGAAGTGAGTGCTAAAATTGGTCGTCAGGAGATCAATATTGGCAACGAGCGTCTAGTCGGCGCCCTCGGTTGGCACAATGTGGCCCGTACGTTTGATGCGGCTCGGTTTCGATTTCAACTCGAAAAGGTCTCGTTTGACCTCGTCGCGGCGCGCTTGGTGGGCAACACGACCGACGCCATTGGCCAAAACCTGTTTGGGTTGGTGGCCGGCTTTTCACCGTCCGGTCACGGCAAGTTTGAATCGCTGGTATTGTTGGATAATGACACCCGTCCCGTTCCGGGTGGTCCCGACGAGGCTGAGAACACCTTGGATCGGGTAACCATTGGCTTGACGTATAAAGGCCAATCCAACCGTTTTGAATACGAACTCGAAGGGTACTATCAAACGGGTAATCAGTTGGAAGCCGCTACCGCAAAACGGGGTTCCATCGGCGCTCACCTAGCGTCCGGCCGAGTTGGATACCTGGTTAATCAGGAAAAAGGATTAAAAATAGGGGCTCTTTTCACCCAGGTTTCCGGCGACGACAACGCCACCGACGGCAAAATCAAGAACTTCGATACGCTCTTCGCGACGAACCATAAATTTTATGGGTTCATGGACTATTTCGTTGGAGCCGGATCCTTTGCCCGGGGCTTGCAGGATGCAGCCGTGACGCTCTCGATGAAGGCCAACGACCGGGCTTCGGTTGGACTTGATATCCATAATTTTACGGCTCCCGAGGCGCTTGCTGGGACTTCCAGTACGCTTGGGCAAGAGATCGATTTCACGCTCAATTACACATATAACAAAGCTTTGGGCATTACAGGCGGCGTATCGGCGTTTTTTCCAGGTGATGACTTCGGGGGAGAGGACAATGCATTCTGGGCCTACCTTTCGACCACTGTCACGTTTTAAATCGTGGTTTTCTGTCGGCAAATTGCGACTTCGGGCTGAACAACCGCGGATTTGCTCGTCTCACGACGGAAGAATAGGAAGCGGCAGAGCAAGATTTTAAAGCGGTTCTGGCATTCTCCCCTGACATGGAATTGGCCCTGGTGAACCTGGCGTCGCTCTACCTGAACACCGATCGGCCGGGAGACGCGGCTCCCATCATGCGGCAATTGATAAAAAAATACCCTGAAAACCAGGAATATAGACGGGTTTTGGCCATGATCTTGGAATCTGAGTAGGTCCTTTACAATTCTGAATTATTGAAGAGTTTACCCTCTGCTTATTGTCCTGGCCGAGATTCCTTCGGAAATTGCGTATTCGCACCCAGATGCGCAAGCATTGTTGGCTGAATACGCTATTCCAATGGTTCCCCTAGGAATCGAAGAATCTGAAGCCCGCGCTATCGTAGAATTCCTACGTGGCGAAGGCTAGTGCCATGTCACGCCTGATCTTTCGTTTTAGGTAATTA
>JAQBZH010000030.1 GCA_027622005.1 Bacteroidota bacterium
GAATTTTTCTGGAGATGGTGGGGGCGCGCCGAAGGCGCGCCCCCACTCTTCCAGTTAAACTCTTTTAATTGAAATTCAGCGCCTACATATCTCTACGAACGTCTTTCACAGTACTTTTCCTGCTGGGTTTGGTCGTATTCGGGTGCGATTCATCCATCAGCGGATCCGCTTTCGAAAACCAACCACCCGATACGCAGCTTAGCGTTCAGGACGAATCGCTTCTGGACAATCTGGACGATGACAACCGATTGACCTCTACCGTCCAAGTGTCTTGGTCTGGTGATGACTCCGATGGGTTTGTGCAAGGGTATGAAGTTCGCTTTTTTGACCGAGGCGAAAGCGGCGAAGGCGTGGCTTGGAGCTACACCGTTCGAACCGACTCACTCTTCCTCCTCCCTATACGACCGGGCCAGAGAATATCGGACGTCGTGTTCGAAGCCCGGGCCATCGACAATGACGGTGCGCCTGATCCTACGCCTGCATCGACCATTTTTCCGGTTCAAAATAGCCCCCCGCAGATTCGGTTTATCCAATTTGACCTCCCGCCTGACACTACGTTCAACGTAGTCTCGTTCGGATGGGCCGCCACCGATCCCGACGGAAACAACAATCTTTCACGGGTAGATGTCAGTTTCAATGATTCGCTCAACTTCGTCTCCCTTCCAGCAGACGTTGATTTTGCCACCTTTGTGGCCGATTCCGCGCCAAGCGGATCGTCCGGCACGCTAGAGTCCCGCGTTTTCCTGGGTCGGGGTTTTTCGTCCTCCCAGATTCGCGTTCCAGGCCTAATACCTAACGCCAACAACGTGGTGTACCTCCGTTCGGTCGACCAAACGGACACCACGAGCACGCGTATTGAGTTCACGTGGTACGTCAAAGCCAAATCCGCTGACGTATTATATATAAACGATTATCGGCGTTCGACCCACACGCAGATTACGGGATTCCACCTTTCTCTTCTGAAAGAATTTATGCCCGTCAATACACCCGTAGATACGTGGAATATCACCCTTCCATTTGTAACGGGAAGCACGGGCAATACGCCTCGATCCACCCTACTACCGCCGAACGCCCAGCCCACCCTTCGGCAGTTTTTGGCGAGTTATAAATATATTTACTGGGTCTCGTCGAACAGTACTGACCGCATTGATGGCAACAATTTGCCATTTGCTGCTGCGGTAATGGACCTCTTCTTTACGAACGGGGGCAAGCTGATGGTGCACACACCTATCGGCATTCCGCCAGACCCCGAGCAAATATTGGACAACGCTGCGGTGGTTCTTTTACCACTCACCACCATGGTCTCGTTTCCGGATAGCTTGCGCCCTTCTCTTCGCATGACCCAAGGCGCACGAATTACGGCCGGAGGACGAACGCTTCCTTCAACCAGTCAGCCGCTGCCCGAATTGAAATCAAATGCGTTTCTCACGAACACATTACCCTACATAGCTACTGGCTCAAATATCATCCCACTGTACACCGTCGATTATTCGTATGTGACCCGCACCGGACGATTGGGTCCTTGGACGGGCTCGTCGGTCGTGGCTTCCATTAGCGCAGATTTGCGCATTGGGCTGTTCACATTGCCGGTAATTAATGATCAAACCAGCGCTCAGCTGTTGATTGGACAAACGGGATCCGTGGATGCCCCTCGACTGGCTCTAAAATTGATGCTCGAAAGTTTAGGATTCCCCAAGCGATGAAACGAAGCACCCTATCATATTGCTTGGTTTTGTTGATGATGATTTTCGGATCTGCATCTTCGGTATGGGCGCAGGGGGTCCTGGCTGGCAAAATTGTCGACGCAGGCAATAAAGAGCCTCTGATTGGCGTAAACGTGCTGATTGTGGGGACGACGTTTGGAGCGTCGACCGATATCGATGGTCGCTTTAGCGTGCCGAGCATCAAAGCGGGAGAATACTCGGTCCGAATCTCCTATATCGGTTTTGAGACCAAGATGTACACGGGCATCGTGATCCGTGACCGCGAAACCACGACGCTAAATGTCGATTTAGCTGAAGCGATCCTATCGACTGATGATGAAATTGTGATCGTTGGGGAGCGCCCCATTGTGGACGTAGAGAGTTCTTCCTCTTCCAAGACTATCACCCAGGATCAGATTCAGTCGGCTCCGCTCCGAGACGTGCAGCAGGTCGTTGCGACCCAAGTTGGCGTAGTACGGGACCCGACAGGCCTCTATATCCGCGGCGGTCGCGCCGATGAAACGGGCTTTTTGGTTGATGGAGTATCGGCAAAAGACCCGCTGGCTGGAACCGGATTCGGGCTCGATATCGGCTCCAATTCGTTCAGCGATATTGAAGTGACCACGGGAGGCGTCGGTGCTGAGTTTGGAGACGTGACTTCTGGAGTAGTTTCTGTAACCACGCAGGACGGCACGGACAATTTTCGAGGGTTCCTATCCCACAAACGCGACGGTTTTGGCTTTAACGGCGATGCAAAATCGAATTTCGCCGAAGATGTCTGGGAAGCCAATTTTAGCGGTCCTATCCTCCGACAGAAGCTTCGTTTTTTCCTTTCCGGGCAAGTTCAGCTTTCGGATGGTTTCACGCGACTCATTGCCACGCCTGACCAAGTTCGATCATCCTTGGTAGACGGTACTTTTTTCTTGCCGCGGACGGGTAATCGATGGAGCGGAATCTCCAAATTGACCTATGATCTGAAGCCAGGAATGAAGCTTCAGGGTTCGTATCAGCGCAGTTTGACCATCAATCAAAACACGCGCATGTTGCAGGTAACGGGCAACGAGTCCATTATCAGCCCCGGTTTTCAGTATGCTTTCGTACTCCAGCCTGATAACGCCACAACGTACGCCCACGACAACATCATTAGTTATTTAAAGTGGTCCCACGTCATCAATCAGCAGTCTTTTTACAGCGTCCAATTTAGTCGGTTGTTTACCAAGCTTCGGGCGGATGCTAATGGGCGAAATTGGCGCCCCGATAACGTGAGTACAGAGCTTGATCCTTCGAGCATCGTCACATTTCCGGCTTCCGTATTTGTGGATGCCAATGGCCAGCCGATCGATCCGAATGCGCTATTTGTACTCCCCGGACCTGGACTGGTCAATAACGGTGGAATCGCGACGCGTTTTCATGACCACTTTGCGGAAGAGTATACTCTACACGCCTCCTATACGCGGTTTTCAAGCGATCTCAACAACCGAACCACCATTGGATTCGAGTCGAAGTTTAACGACTACCAGTGGATAGACGTAATTCGGCCCTGGGTTGGGGCTCCGATCGGTACTGACGACGGCACGAGCACGAATCGCCTTGGCCAAAGCTCGGACATCTGGCGTGTGAAGCCCCGCCGCGGCGCCACCTACGGCACCCATCATATTCGTTACCGGGGTTTGATTGCCAACTTCGGCGTCCGATTGGAATATTGGTCTCCAGGCAAGTACGTGGACGACTTGATCGACAATCCGCTCGCGCCGATTCTACCCGGCATTCGGAAGAATTACAAAGACAGTACGATTCCGTTGTTTGGGCTTCGGACCAAGTTTCGGATGCTTCCCAAAATTCGGGTTTCGTTTCCAATCACCGAAAATCGGGTGATGTTTTTCAACTACGGGCACGCGACCAAGCTGCCGCACCCAACGTTCGTTTACACAGGCCTCGATCCGTTCTTCCAGGATCGTTCCTTCTTCTCGGATCTTGGAAACCCAGATATATCTCCCGAAGTGGATATTTCGTACGAATTGGGGCTCAGAACTCAGTTTTCGAAGAACGATGCCCTTAACGTTACGGTTTTCTGGCGCGATAAATTCGATTTTATCACGGTTCAAAACGTCGTTGTGCCCGATCCTACCGGACGCGAAGTATCGAGGGCTTTCCGCGTCAATGGCGACTTTGCCCGCGTTCGCGGTATCGAAGTAAGCTATTTAAAACGAGTCGGCGACTGGTTCTCAGGACAAATATCTGGTTCCTTCTCCAAGGCAACTGGGTTATCGTCAACCAACAATGACGCATTAGCCAACTTCTTGGCGAATGGAGATATTGACAACACGTTTGAAACGCCGTTGGCTTGGGATCGTCCTTTTGATTTAAAAACGAGCCTGACCTTTAAGCACAACAAAGCAACTCCCCTTTGGGGCGTTCCTGGGCTGAATAATTTGTCTTTATTCATTTCCTCGACCGTTCAAAGCGGACAGCGTTACACACCGGTCGAGTTCAAGGGCAATGAAGTCAATCCATTCAGTGGCGAACAGGATTGGCGCCCGGTTTACGATGTGGTTTCGGATCCAGCCAAACGATTTTCCGAAGTGGGTTCCACTTGGTGGTGGATTGACCTGAGTTTGCAGAAAAACGTATCGCTTTTCTCTACGAATGTTCGGTTTACCCTTGAAGTAACCAACCTGCTTAATCAGGAAAATAGTGTCATCATCAATCCGGTGACCGGGGAAGCTTATCCAAACATCGATGCGTCCAACACGGATTTCACGGCGCTTCGAGGCAATCCGAAATTCGATGTAACATCTGGCGTTCGCGACCCTCGTTACGAAGATCCAAATTCGTCAGGCAGCCCGCCTTTCAACCCTGCCCGTTTCCTTCCTGGTCGGCATATCGTTTTGGGGGTTTCATTTAACTTCTAATGCGAATTCTAACCGTCATATGGGCCTGCTTGGTGTCAGTTTCTCTGGTTCTGGGAATCGAGACGGCTCAAGCTCAACTTCTTCCTTCTCTCGGTGGTGAACGAGCTGGAACCTCTGGATTTCAGTTTTTGAAAATACCTGTGGATGCACGAGCGGCGGCTCTTGGAGAGTCCGTAGTCGCATCAGCGTTTGATATTTCTTCGTTGTATTGGAATCCGGCTCTTGCGTCTCATCTACCGGGAATACAGGCTGGATTTCATCACACGGCCTACTTTGTGGACGTTAACCTGGAATTCGCAGGGGTCAATTATCATCTTCCGGGTACAAATGTTTCGCTTGGAGCTAGTTTGCAGACCTTGAATTCCGGGCAAATGAAGGTTACTACCGAGTTTGAACCCTTTGGCACGGGTGAATCTTTTCGGTTTATAGACATTGCTGCCGGTCTGACTTTGTCACAGCAATTGACGGATCTCTTCAGCTACGGCATAACCACTAAATACATCCGGGAGAGTGTGGTCGGTCTTTCGACCAGTACGGTGGCCTTCGACTTAGGAATTTACTACGCTGTTGGCACGACCGGAGCTCGCATGGGCGTCGCAGTTCGCAATATTGGACTGGATCAGGCTCCCAAAGGGAAGCTGGCCCGCACGGTAATTGGCACAAATCCCGTGGTGGTGGAAAGTGATTTCGAGTCGCTTACAGCCCCAACTACGTTTCATCTTGGATTTGCTTACGATCTTTTGAAATCCTCTCCAAACAGCGCTATCACATTGAGCACGCAGCTCAACAAACCGAATGACAACGCGGAGAACTGGAATTTCGGTGCAGAGTTCGGTTGGAAGAACACGTTATTTGTGCGGACGGGGTACCGATTCGGAATCGAAGAGATGACCGTCCCAAGCTTCGGGACGGGATTACGTGTTCCGCTCTCAGGCGCAGCTTTCAAGTTTGACTATGGATTTAACCAACTTGAGCGATTGGGCTCAGTCCACAGAATGGGGATGAGTGTCGAATTTTGATCCGAAACCGACTACATATTAACCTTTTTCTCGTCTGCCTCTTTGTCGGTTTGACCGGATGCGACGCCATTATGGGTTCCAAGCAGGACGGGGTTACCGACGAGATTTTCGAGGCCGGACGCAGCGATCCGCAATTGATCAGTGAAGTCGAATACGTTCCCTTGTTTCCATTTTTCAATCAGAGCGGTGACGGGTCGACGCTAGATGCTCCGAAGGACGTGTACGTAGGATACGATGAGTTGATATACGTCGTTGACAGCAGGGGTCTACACATTTTGGACACGTCCGGGCGAAGCGCCGCGTTCATCCCGATTTCAGGTGGTGGAATGTCCGTGATCCAGGATCGGCGTTTAAATGTTTATGTCACCGCCCGGCGAGATACGGTTTTGGATGGCCGTTCTTGGAATCTACCTGTGGTCATTCGGTATTCAGAATTGACCAGCGGACAGCCTCGCATTGCCGATATCATCTGGCATCCATTTGACGACGATTCGAGACGATTTAATCGCCCCGATCCGGTTCCTACAGACGAAGAAGTCTCGTTTACAGGGGTCGGAGTGCTTTACGATAACCACATTTACGTTTCGCGTCGCGGCCCGATCAACGAACGTGCCACCGTTATCCTGCCGCACAATACCATCATGGAATTCGATACCGAAGGGGTAAATATTCAGTCCTTGGTATCACTTCATCCTTCGCAGGCGAGCTTGCGAAGCACCGTTTTTCCTACGGATGTGATCACGTTTGTGCATCCTCCTCAGAGATCCTTTTTTGAACAAAGTCGGCACTTGATTATTGCCCAATCAGCGAAGCCGGATGATGTGGTTGGAGGAGGACTTCCGCCCATTTCGCCGCTCCGATATTCAACACTGTCTATTAAAGTCGTCTTTGCGAGCGATGGTGTTGAGTATCGACCAGACACGCAGATGCTGCAAACAGCCGCAAATCCCGCTCGTGGCGACGGCTTTCTGTACGATGAGTTCAAGTTTAGTAATCCTACGGACCTAACCATCGCCGCCGACGGATCCAACTTTCTTTTTGTTCTGGATGGCGGGACAGATAGTCTGTATGTCTTTACAGGGCAAGGAATTGAAGGCGTCACACCACCGCCTGGATCCACTGCTACCAAACCCGTAATCGTCTCTTTTGGAGGTTCTGGCGACGGGGCGAAGCAGTTTAATCGCCCGCAAGGTGTCGCGTACTTCAGAAAAATTGTGTACGTCGCTGATACCGGCAATAACCGAATCTCTAGGTTCCGATTGAACACAGACTTCGAATAAACCGTCTCCATGAAACGACTTCTATTCTACGGCGCGTTCTCTTTCCTCTTCCTTCAGTTTCCGCTTCTTTCCCAGGCACAAATTGGACCTGTCGGCAGAAGCGCTACGTTTGATGTGGCTACTTGGAATATTGAGTGGTTTGGGGCCGCGAATAGCGGCCCCAGCAACGATGCCCTTCAAGTTCAAAACGTAAAGAACATCATAGTCAGCTCTGAAATCGAGCTGTGGGCGGTCCAGGAAATCTCACATGTCGGCCGTTTCAGTGAGTTATTAACTTTGTTGGGCCCAGATTGGTCTGGAGAGCTGGCAACCAATACGGGATCACAACGAATCGGATTTGTTTGGGACAAGCGAGTAGTAACAAAACGAAGCTCCACACACATACTCGAGACCTTTTCGGACGACTTTGCAGGTAGACCGCCACTAAAGGCTGAGTTTACGATCTCATTGCCTGACACCACAATGATCGTTACCCTGATCAACGTTCACATGAAAGCATTTGGAGATGCGGAGTCTTATCAACGTCGTGTGAACGCTTCCGGAAGAGTAAAAAACCACATCGACTTCTCCTCTTTGGCTTCGGCCAGCGTAGTATTCTTGGGTGATTTTAACGACGAACTCCTGAGCTCAACCTTTGCCAATCAGGTGAGCCCCTACCAAAATTTTATGCTGGACCCGGCCGGATATTCGGTACTCTCATTGAAGCTCGAACAGGCCGATCGGCCCTCTTGGGTGGGCTCGATCAGTGGCTCGAATCTGGACCACATATTCGTCAGCAATGAACTAGCCGCATCCTATATCCCTAATTCGATTAACACGATGGATGCGCTAAAATCGGTCTTCGGCTACACGGCGCAGACCTCGGATCACCTTCCCGTTTATGCCTCATTTGGATCAAGTATTGTGCTCGATGTGGACGACCACACCATCCCCTCAGCGTTTGCTGTGCGGGATTTGTATCCAAATCCCGCACAAACGGACGCCAGCCTCACCATCGACGTACCCAACCATGGAACCATTGCAGTCCAGCTCTTTGACGCTCTGGGCCGCATGATATCCTCGTCCGAACACAATGTTACGGCCGGCCGCCATACCCTTCCTCTCAATTTGGAAGACGTACCCCGAGGCGCCTACTTCGTCCGCATGACGGATGGAAGATCTTCTTCGACAAAACCGCTTGTGGTGGTCAAATAGACTGAGTTCCGGCCTCTGCGTCACCTCGGTGCTCCGCGTTACTTCGGTGCTCCGCGTTACTTCGGTGCTCCGCTTTGCCCGCGCAGCTCCACCTCCCCTGCAGTGCTCCGCGTCATCCGCGTGCTCCGTCTCTCCTGCTGTGCTCCACACCACCCACAGGCCCCCCCCGCCATCCACGGTGCTCCACAACACCCCTGGTGCTCCGCGTCATTCTCGGTGCTACACATCACCCACGGTGCCCTCTCCGAGCTAAAGTGGCGCGATATTTTTCAGCTTATTGTGATGGATTGCAATAAAGCCCCTTGGTGAAGGCCAGAGAAGGTTTTTCCACTGACTAAGCACGAATCCGGCCGGCCGATGCCCACAAAAACTGGCGCGATTCCCCACTTACTGGCGCGATACCGCTTAGAATGGCATTCAACCCGCTATTATGGCGCAACTCATTAGGTTTTTGGCGCGATTTGGCGATCTCGAAAAAGCCTTTTTAGAAAGATGCTACGGACTATGGCTGGTACTCGGTCTGTGCACTCCAGCAGGCCAAATCGCGCCACCAACTCCTAATTGGGTGCCATATTGGAACGAATGGCGCCACAGCGCTACAAATGCCGCCAATTTATAGGCAATGGCGCCATCGCGTGGAAGGAAAATAGCCCCTCTCGGCTCAGAATAAGCGCTTTTAAGAGTATCGCGCCAGAATGACACCGGGCAGCAGGTCGGGGGCCGTGTCAGTGGCGGGGGCGGGAAGGAGGGCTTCCCCGAACGGCGAAACCCTCCAAAAGAAAAATAGCGTTCGGGCTACCCTATTTTGCTTTGAGCATGAAGCGCCGGATCACCCAGGATAGTGCTCTATCCAAGTTTCGAAATCGAAAACGAGGTACGATGCCGTAAACTTGGTATTTCTTGAATTCAGACCGTTCGCGGTCGTATGCATTTGATATTTCGAGTATTTCCCGGTAGGCTCCGTCCGAAAGGTGATAGGTAGAGGATCGAGCATTGCCATGACGTATTAATAGGCCGGCATCGATGAGCTGGTTCAAATCTCGCTGTACCGATCTCAGCGGTACGCATCCGGTTTCCCAATCGTACAGGTTCAGACAAATCGCATTGCTTGATTCAGGCGATCTAGCTCCCATCAATTGCTGAATGATCCGGATATGTCTCACATGGGCTTTCATATCCAAGCGACACGAGAATCACGGAAATGTAACTTCGCTCAGATCAAGTTACTGGAACCGCGGCCACAACCCAGACCGCAACCCAGACCGCCACCCAGACCGTCACCGCGACCGCCACCTGGATCGCCGTTCTATTCACCCCACTTTGCAACGATCGCTTCGACCGAAGTACGAACTCCGTCTTCTTGCCGCAATTTGAACTCTGCCCACGTGCTGAGGGAATGATAGTCGGTGACGCGATCCGGAAATAATATTCCGTCCAGGTGATCGTTTTCGTGTTGAAACGTGCCTGCCGTAATTCCTTTGACTTCGCGCGTGAATTTCTTTCCGTTCCGGTCGAGCGCTTCAACTCGAATAAGGGGACACCTCGGGACCTTGCCCCGTAGATCGGGGATGGACAAGCAGCCTTCGTAGTTGTCGTAACGCTCTTTCGTTAAAAACGTAATCTTCGGATTAATACAAACGGTGAGCACAGCTTCCGGCTTATACGGATACCGGGGGTTGTCCTTGACTTCAACAACAAAGATTCGCCACGGCTCGCCCACTTGTGGCGCAGCAATGCCCGCTCCATTGGCGTGGCGTTTGGTCTCAATCAAATCATCAACAAAAGCCTGAAAATCCTCATCTAACAAGCGATCTTTGGGGACTTCAACACAAATATCGCGCAGAACAGGATTTCCGATTTGGGTAATTTCTAAGACCATTAGTTGATAAGAGAGTTGATTTTTTCCTTTAATGCTGCAAAATCGATTGGCTTGGACACATAACCATCACATTTGAGTGCAGCCGCTCTGCCTCGATAATCGTCGTTATCATAGGCCGTCATCATGCAAACAGGAAGCGGCGGCGGATCACCTTTGATCCGATCCAGCAATTCCAAACCCGTCATACCGGGCATGTTGATATCCGATAGTACCAGGACAACGTCGGTTTTTCCGTGCTCACGAAGTTTTTGAAGGGCTTCTTCACCCGAAAAAGCAAAAATCATTTCGATTTCGCCCGATGCTAGCTCCCTCCGAAATCGCATTCGAAAGAGTGGTTCGACGTCTACTTCGTCATCGACTACTAATATTTTCATGTTTTCACTACTAAAATGGGTTGTCCTTGAATTTCCATATTATGTGTCGAAGAAGCGAGAACTTTATCAACTAAAATTCCCCCTCACAGATCCACGCGAGTGGAAACGAATTTCGCGCCGATGTCAGATCCAGCTACCGTCACCCAACTGCTCAATGCAGCCCAAACCGGCGATTCATCGGCAATCGTCATCAAGAGCACTTCCAGGACTTGTTCAGGGAAGAGCACGTCCAGTTCCCGCCTCATCTGCTTGACGACGTCGGTCAGGTCCGAAGGCTGCTCCATCTCCAGGGTAACTCGGCGGATGCGCTCTATGGATGCGTCGAAGGCGAGTTCACGGTTTGCACGTGACAGTTCTTCCGTCCGGGCGGCCACTTCCTGCTGCAATTTCCGGGCCTTCGCTTCCAGTTGGTCGGTCGGATAGGACACACCGTCGGGCTGAATTTCCCATGGTGTGGAGGCGTGCCAGTGGACGACTCTCCATTTGCCGCCCACGTTTCGGAAAACCGTCGTCAACCGGACAAACAAGGACGGGCCATCCGGCTCACCCAAGTAGATGTCCACAAACGATTGGGCTGAGGCGCTTTCGGCCGAAAGCACCCGGACTTCAATGGAATGAAGAACGTAATGGAGCGATCGGGGCGTCTCTCTCCACTCGCGTTCCAGCAAAATGGTCCCATCCTTTTTGTTGAAGACCACCTCATCGTTTCCGGTCCCGATTCCGATGGCGTCGTCATCAAAAAATTCCAGGAAGGTCTCCAGAGACCCTTCGCCGCGGCCAAATTGCGCAGCATGAAGGGCCCGGACAAGATTTTCGATTTCGTCTTTTATGCCGGCTATGTCCTTGTTAGAGAGGTTCATCGGAGTAGTGCAGGGTTCGTTACCCAACAATACGACTTTTTGCGCTTGACCGGATCATATCCCTTCAAAAATCGGAATCAAACTTAGCACTTCGACCCAAAATCAGGTACTTTGGGGGATTGCCTCACCACTATCTGAATCCGTACGAACATGAGACGATTGCTTGCTGCTGTTCTTTTCCTATTTGTTGGACCCGCGTTCGGCCAATCCCTTGAAATCGGGAAAACGCTGAAGGGTACTTTGGGGCCCGATTCCAAAGTAAACTATTCGCTCGAAGTCGCAGAAAAGTATTTCGTTTACGGCTATGTCGATCAACTTTCTGTTGATGTTGTCGTGCGGGTGCTGGACCCGTCTGGGAAGGAAGTGTTGAAAAACGATGACCCAAGCAGAGGACCTGAGCCTTTTCAATTCTCGCCAAAAGTAACGGGTAAGTACACGGTTGAAGTCACTTCCTTTGAAGGTGCTGAAGGCGATTATTCCATTCTTCTCGTTACATCAGAGCCCAAGGCAAAAGACCCGAAAAAGCTGGTCAACCAGCTAATGACCCCTTTTTCCAGCAAAAATGGTCCTGGGGTATCGATTTCCGTCCTGAAAAACGGCAAAGTGGTTTTGGCGAAGGGTTATGGCATGTCCAACCTGACATACAGCGTCCCAATGACCGAAAATTCTGGAATGAGTATCGCCTCGGTTTCCAAACAATTCACTGGAATGGCCATCATGCTTCTGGTGAATGAAGGCAAGCTCTCACTGGATGACGACGTTCGCAAACATATGCCGGAATTGAAAGACTTTGGCACGCCGGTTACTATCCGAAACATGCTAAACCACACATCCGGATACCGGGAGATTCTTAATTTTCTGCCCATGGCTGGCTGGAAATTTACCGACGTGATGGATACTGACGAACCCATTCATGTCATCCAAAGACAGACTTCACTTCAAAACGCCCCTGGGGCAGAGTACAATTACAACAACACGACGTTTATGCTTTTGGCCCGATTGGTGGAGCGAGTTTCGGGCCAATCGTGGACCGAATACATGACCGAACGGGTTTTTAAACCGCTAAAAATGACCTCTACGACGGTAAAAACGACACAGGGGCAGGTAATTCCCGGGAGCTCACAAGGGTACGCATCACGAAAAGGAGGAGGGTACGATTACGTTACTGATTTCGCTTCGGCTTACGGAGCGAGCGGCGTGAACTCCACAGCGCTCGACATGACCAAATGGATGCTGAATTACTCGAACATGACGGTCGGGGGAAAACCTGCAATCGAGGCCATCACCACGAGCGGCATTTTAACGTCAGGAGACTCAACGAATTACGGTCTCGGATTGGGAGTCCGGAAATGGCGGGGACAACAACTGTACACGCACACCGGCGGCGAAACCTCTCACCGGACATTTTTTGGATACTTGCCCGAGATACAATCAGGCATCTTTATTTCCAGCAACCATCCAGGATATGGAAACGCCATGTGGACGGACATTGCAGGCGCCTTTTTCGGAGAATTCTTAGAGCCTGAAAAAGAAGAAGTAGTTGCAGAAAAGGAATTCGCATTGAAGCCTACTCCCGCTCAGATGGAGGCTATTGCCGGGCGATATCAATTTGTTGGAGCCCCGCTTCAGATTGTTTATTCGATTGAAGATGGCAAAATGTATGCGCAGGCCACCGCCCAGCCACGATTTGAGGTGACCGCCACTAGCGATTCAACGTTTACGTTTGTCGGAGTGGCTGCGTCCGTGACATTCCACTATGAAAAAGATGGCTCCGTTAAACGGGCAACCCATCTCCAAGGGCAAAGCTCTCCGATGGAAAAAATTCCGGCCGACCCTATTACTCCTGAACGATTAGCGCAGTACGAAGGCACGTATTACAACGTCGAGCTGGAAACGTCTTATACCCTGAAGATTGTAGACGGGAAGCTGATGGCTCATCATCGTTGGTACAAACCGTTCGCGTTTACGCACACTTCCAAAGAATCCTTCGCAGGTGGGATGTGGTTCGTCGCATCGATTGAATTCGATCGAGACCCAAGCGGCGCGGTGTCAGGCTTTTCTGCCGGCAATGGCCGTACCCGAGGCGTTTGGTTTCAGCGGCAGTAACGCTACTTAACTGGTTGCCGTAGCCATTCTTCGGTTTTAGGCGCGGCTCGCTAGACGGAGAAAACTCCGCATTCATCAAAGCATTTCCAAGCTGAAACTGAAATGACTGATCCGAATCCGCATTTCGGTGTGCGATTCAAATAGATAGATTGTTCATACAGGACCTCTGGAGTAGATACAGTTCACTTGGCTCGCGATCTAGAACTACACAACGGCTGGGGGATTAACGGCGAGCAATTCGCTCACCTTTAAACTAACCGTTTCCAACGACTCAGCCAGTCGTTTTGTGTACTCCAATAGCACACACGTTGGATTACTCCTTATTTTTTGGAGTGTACCTAAGGATTTGAATCAAGGCTATAATTGCCGCTGGGCCCAAAAGAATAAATCCTTGAACATCTTTGCCTTGATTGACCAGCCAAAACCCACCGGTGATTAACATGATGAGTAATACAAAAGCAAAAATTTGAGGTCGAAGTATCGCTTTCGAGACGGTCTTATTTATGTGGGTCCGTTCTTCATGGATATGTTTTTGCTCTGCTTTCGCCATCTCCATGATATCTGCAGGAATCGACGAGTCAATACTGTGAAACTCGGCCATCATTGACGCAGGAGGAATAGGGCCGCTATACTGTGTAGAAACAATAGCTCCTGCTACTTCCGGCGGAGGATCGAAAGCATTCAACGGGTCTGAAGGATTACTTTTCTCCAGTTCTTGATTCCGGCGCGCCATCTTTTCTTGCTTAGCTCGTCCCCTAACTGACATTAAAAGAGCCCAAGTTGTTGTTTATTTTGCTCTTGTTTTTTTGCTTGTTCAAGAGCCTTTCGAAGATGGTTTCCGGTTTCCTGGAAGGCCGCACTGATTCCCCCGGTCATTGTGGGAGGATTTAAAAAGTCCCTTGTCGTAATAATACCTGCACCCTTCATATCGAACGAATGTGCCAGAGCCGAAACAGCTTTCTTTAGGCGGGTCGTTCCTGATTTGATATGTTTAGTCATGTAGTTCAACATTTTGGGAATTATGGTCTAAAGTGCCCAGACCTACAACAAGTATACGTTTCACGAATAAATGTTTCGAAATCAGAGCGTTCATGGCCATTCCTATTTCATTGTGAGAAACCGTGTAACTATATCACACAAGTTTAACGATATCATAACTAGGTCGTGCACATAACAAGGGATATTACGGCTGCCTAATTGGGGTACGAGGGGGGAGCGGTTTCGAAGAAAATGGAACATTTTCTTCGGTTAGCGAGCCCCTTGTGCCCCAATTAGTACGCCCAAGTGACTATCTGAGGCCACAATATCACCACCATTAACGCAATGGCTTGAATGATGATGAACGGGATGACCCCTCTGTAAATCTGGCCCGTCGTTATTTCGGGTGGGGCCACGCCACGCAGGTAAAACAAGGCAAAACCAAATGGGGGCGTCAAGAAAGATATTTGCAGGTTCATCCCAAGCATCACCCCAAACCAAACCAAATCGATGCCTAGCGCAGCGGCTGCAGGTACCAATAGAGGGACCACGATAAACGCGATTTCAAAAAAGTCGATAAAGAATCCCAGCAGAAAAACGGTGAGGTTGGTGACTATCAATAGCCCGACCACCCCACCCGGAAGATTGGTCAGTAGGTGCTCAATCCAAAGGTCTCCATTAAGCCCTCTGAAAACGAGCGCAAATGCTGTGGACCCGATCAAAAGAAGCATAACCATCGATGTCAATCGCGTAGTGCTGTCCATGGTTTCGCGGAGTGCCGTCCAAGACAGTCTACGATTTATTGCTGCAAGACCCATGGCACCAATCGCGCCTAATGCACCTGCCTCCGTGGGCGTTGCAACGCCCGTCAAAATGCTTCCAAGTACCAATAATATGAGGACTAGCGGAGGGAGAAGCACCAGAATTACCCTTTTCAAAAGGGCCAAACCGGACACGTTTCTTGCCGATTTGGGCAATGCAGGAGCCATTTCGGGTTTAAATATCGCGATCCCAACACAATACACGGCAAACATCCCTGCCAACATAATTCCGGGAAACAGCGAGCCGATAAAGAGGTCCCCCACCGAAATTCCCATCTGATCGGCCAGGACAATCAAAACCACAGAAGGTGGAATAATCTGGCCCAACGTGCCCGACGCAGCTATCACTCCGGCCGACAATTCACGTGAATACCCATAGCGGAGCATCACCGGGAGAGAAATCAGGCCCATAGCTACCACGCTTGCGCCTACGACACCAGTTGCTGCTGCCAAAAGGCCACCGACAAAAACGACGGCCAGTGCCAACCCGCCTCGCATGGGTCCAAAAACCTGACCAATGGTGGTCAAAAGGTCTTCGGCCAAACGAGACTTTTCAAGCATCGTCCCCATGAAAATGAAAAAGGGAACCGCCAGCAGCACAAAATTGGACATAATGCCAAAGGTGCGGTCGGGTAGGGCCATGAGGAGCGGCCAGTCGAACATGCCCAGCTCGACGCCGATAAACGCGAAAATAAAAGCCGTTCCGCCCAGCGCAAACGCTACTGGAAAGCCTGTAAAAATGAGAATAAGGGCCCCGACAAACATGAGGGGGGCAAGCCATTCAGCTTCCATTAAACGTGCCCTCCTGTTGCATCGTCTTCAATTTCAACTGCCGGAACCGCGCCCATGAGTACCGCTAAATTTCGAAACAACATGGACATTCCCTGAACCAAAATTAGCACAAATCCGATCAGCAAGACCGTTTTAATAGGATATCGAGGGAGTCCCCCTGGGTCCGGCGATACTTCCGAAACCGCCCATGAATTAGCCACCGCAGGCCACGAAACCCATAAAATCAACAAACAAAACGGAAGCAGAAGGAACAGGGTACCGAGAACATTAACCCAGGCTTTGCCTCTTTCGCTCAATTTGGAGTAAACGATGTCTACACGGACGTGGTCGTCGTGTTTTAACGTGTAGGATGATCCCAACAGAAACAAAACGCTGAACAAATACCACTGCAGTTCGAGGTACATGTTTGAACTAATTCCCATTCCGGTGAATTTGTCCGCATACCGAACCACGGTGTTAAAACCACCAACAACTACCATGGCAAGTGCCACCCAGTACAAATACTTACCAAATCGATCTTGAAATCGATCAATGGCATTAGCTATTTGAAGTAAAGTATTCAAAGTGTGGATCTATTGGGTGGGGCTCTATTGATTGGGGCTCTCAGGCGCATCAACCGAGCCATCGCTCGGACCATTTTCTCTCTCAATATAGCGGTCAACGCGTTTTTTAATATCAGTTTCTTCATCCCGAGACCGCCAATAGGCCAAGCGCTCAGAAATAGTCCGTTCGTACCCGACATCACTTGGTTTGTAAAAGTACGTTCCCTGCATGTCATCCGGCAGATATTGCTGCCCTACGTAGTGGTTACGATAAGCGTGAGGGTATAAGTAGCCGTCCCCGTGCCCTAGCCCTTTCGCATCTCGACTTCCATCTTTTAGGTGATTCGGGATATTACCCGTCTGTTCATCTTCCACGTATTTCAGTGCATCGAAAAAAGTGTAGGTCGAATTGCTTTTGGGAGCCGTTGCCAGATACAGACAGCATTCTGCGAGATGAAATCGACCTTCGGGAAGCCCTACATACTCAAATGCCTGAGCGCATGCCACGGCCACTTGTAAAGCCCTAGGATCCGCCAAGCCAATGTCCTCAGCAGCAAAAATCAGCATTCTTCGGATGATAAATCGAGGCTCTTCTCCCGCATACAACATCCGGCCCATCCAATACATAGATGCGTCCGGGTCAGACCCTCGGAGGCTTTTTATAAAGGCCGAAATCGTGTCATAATGCGCATCGCCTTCCTTGTCGTACAAAACGGCGCGTTTTTGAATCGACTCCGCTGCCACTTCAAGCGTGACGCGCTCCCCTTCCGGAGTGGTTTCGACGGCCAGTTCCAGGGCGTTCAATAGGGATCGTGCATCCCCGTTACAGGTCGAAACGAGATGTTCAAGGGCATCGTCGTCGATTGCCACATCACGACGTCCATAACCTCGCTCGGCGTCTATAAGGGCGGCGCGGGCCACGTCGGCTAAGTCCGCTTCGGTCAGTGACTGTAATTCAAAGATTCGAGACCGCGACACCAAGGCTTTGATGACTTCGAAATACGGGTTTTCGGTTGTGGCTCCGATCAGGGTAACGGTTCCATTTTCAACATGGGGCAAAAGGGCATCTTGTTGGGCTTTGTTAAAGCGATGGACCTCGTCAATAAACAGGATAGTGCGTTGTTGATGATGTTTGAGCCGATCCTCCGCTTCTGTGATGGCTGCCCGAATGTCCTTTACGCCAGCCAGAACGGCATTTAAGGTTACAAAATGAGATCGAGTGGAACCGGCAACAATTCGGGCCAAAGTGGTCTTGCCCGTTCCTGGGGGTCCGTACAAAATCATGGATGTGATTCGGTCGGCTTCAATCGATCGACGCAGCAACCGTCCAGGACCTAAAATGTGTTGTTGTCCGATGTATTCATCAATCGTACGCGGACGCATCCGGTCTGCGAGTGGAGCCCTCGAAGAACGAAATACCCCTGCCGATCCATCGAACAGATCATCACTCATGCTTCGATTCCAAGTTTTGCCAGTTCCCTACGCACACCTTCCGCAAACAACGTGGCCCCGCCTTGGGACGGATGTCGAACATAAACCGATTCGATTTCAAGCAGGGATAGGGCTTTTTCAGCCTTTCTTCCAACGGCGATAACGGTTTTGGGGGCCAAAATCTCGTGCATACCCTTTAAAAGCGGTAAAAACTGGTTGATTTCAGACATTCGAGGCGTTCGGATGGAGTGCGGTTTCCCGACAAAATGCGGATGAAATGGCACCGTATTCCACGTCAAAATATGGGAATGAAAAGGCTGCAGTATCCCCCAATATATGGATGCGCTATACTCTTTGTGCGGGGTCAAAGACCGACTAGACTGATTGCCTGAAATAGGAAAATCTGGATCTAAAAGCTGCTGCTCACTCGTAATTGGTACTCCGGAATACCGACATCCCCAGGGGCCCGGAGCTTCGGCCAGCAAGAACACGTCAGGTTTCACCGTCCGATCGCAAAGATAACGTCTCAAATTTTGCTGCCTAATTCTGTGGGCACCGGGCTGGTCGAACTCCAAATCCTCACTGGAATAGGGGTTAAACAGGTCCGAAGTCGATGGCTGACTAAACAGAATCTTCGCAATCAACTCGTTGAGTTCCAACAACATAACGCGTGTAAAAGGGTTAACGGTGCCTTACGCAATTGAAACTAGTCGATCACGAAAGGGTGTCCAACTTTCTGCGTTGTCGAATTTTCGTTGTAGAATGATTTTTGCTGAGTCCAAAAGTCGTCCCCGGCGTACAATTGGTCGATTATAGTTGTCCCCTTTTATTGAATGTTATGGAACCCGCTCGCCTCGCCATTAATGGTCACAATGTAGAATTTCCCGTAACGGTTGGTACGGAAGATGAAGTCGGGTTTGATATCCTGAAATTGCGTGGTTCCACTGGGGCTATTACCCTCGATCCCGGGTTTGCCAACACCGGATCCTGCGAAAGCTCCATCACGTACATCGATGGAGAAAAGGGCATCCTCCGATATAGAGGATACACCATAGAGGATTTAGCTACTAAATCGACTTTTATGGATGTAGCTCACCTCTTGGTTCGCGGCGAATTGCCAACCGCAGAACAGTCGCACAAGTTCAATGAGGACCTGACGCATCATAGCTTGCTCCACGAAGACATGAAAAAGTTCTTCGAGGGATATCCGGCCAATGCGCCGCCAATGAGCGTTTTGTCAACGATCGTGTCGTCGCTTAGCGCTTATTACCCAGGGTCTGCAAACGGCGAAGACTTCGATGTTAATATCATCCGATTGCTTGCAAAGCTAAAAACGATCGCTGCTTTTTCGTATAAAAAGTCCATCGGGCAACCTTACATATACCCCCGCAACGATATGGGGTATGCAGCGGACTTCTTGCATATGATGTTCGCTGTGCCTTCGGAAGAGTATCAACCCAACGAACTGCTGGTCAAAACGTTGGATATGTTGTTGATCTTGCACGCCGATCACGAACAGAACTGCTCGACTTCCACGGTTCGGATGGTGGGAAGCTCGGGTGCTGACCTCTTTACTTCGATTTCGGCTGGAATATCAGCCCTATCTGGCCCGTTGCATGGTGGCGCCAACACGGCCGTTATCGAAATGCTGGATTTGATTCGAAAGGACGGTGGCGACTTTAAGAAGTTTGTTGACAAAGCCAAGGACAAAAACGATCCATTTCGCCTTATGGGATTTGGACATCGGGTCTATAAGAACTTCGATCCACGCGCTCACGTGATCAAAGTTAACGCAGACGAAGTGCTAAATAAGCTTGGAATTAGCGATCCGTTGTTGGATCTTGCCAAACAATTGGAGCGTATCGCGCTCGAAGACGACTATTTCATCGAAAGAGGACTGTATCCAAACGTAGATTTCTACTCTGGTATCCTCTATCGCGCCATGGGTATTCCAACAGACATGTTTACTGTCATGTTCGCGCTGGGAAGGCTTCCTGGTTGGATCGCTCAATGGGTAGAAATGAAAAATGACCCCGCGACCCGAATTTATCGGCCGCGCCAAATTTACACTGGGTATACTAAACGCGCTTTCGTTCCAACGGAAAATCGCGGCGTGTAAACCTGATCAATGTTGGTTGATTGAAAAACATCCTATATTGATCAAAACGTTTATCTAAAAACGAATCGTCCCAAGGAGGACTAAAATGAAGAAAACTGTACTGCTTTTTCTGTTCACAGCACTTGCAATCGCAGGCCTAACGCCTATGGTAGCCAGCGCACAAGTTGAACGCGGTGCTGAATCGATGTACATCCGCCCACACGTAGGTATTTCATACTACATGGGGGATAGCGAAAAATCACCTTTCAATTTTGATGGTGATATGTTCGACAAACTCCCATACAATTTGGGCGCGGAAATCGGATATCAATTTTCACCAAGCTACAGCCTTGGTTTAGATTTCCGTTTCGGAGATTATACCCAAATCACTGATTTTGAAGTACCAACCACGACCAAAGATCACCCAACGACCCGCTGGGCTGTTCGGGTTTTGGCTCGTAAACTGATGACGTCGGGCAAAATTGCTCCTTATTGGTTTGGCGGCGTGAATGTTGGCGGCGGTGAGAGCTACAAACGCTCGGTCGCTTGTGCAAACAACGTTCCCGGTGCCTGCGAAACCCAGAGCGAATTAGGTTTCGGTCTTTCCGCCGGTTTGGGTCTTGATTTCTACATCAATCCAGGAACGTCCTTTTTCGTCGAAACAGGTCTGGACACCCAGCACCCTGACGATGCTGCCGACGGCCGTAAAGGAAACGGTTTCACTGGATGGGACTTCTTGGGCAACCACTCAATAGGTCTTAAAGTTAATTTCAATCGGGTAACTCCAGTTGAAATTACGGATATGATTTGCCCCGCCAGTGTTATTGACGCCGGTACGCCCATGAACTTCTCGGCTTCGGTAAACGAAAAAGCTACCCAGCCAGTAGACTATTTATGGACATTTGGGGATGAAACTACGGCTACTGGAATGACCGTGTCACACACGTTCGCTCGTGCCGGCACGTACACAGTAGGCCTAACGGCTAGCAACGGAAGTGGCAAATACACGTCTGTCAAGACCTGTGTTGTGCAAGTAAAGGATCCTTGTATCCCTGCTTCGATCACTTCCATGCGTGCTTCGAACATGAGCCCAGACACCCAAACAGCTGTTGCCTTCTCGGCTAACGTAGCTGGATCCGATTCCCAGTATCGTTGGGACATGGGTGATGGCACGAAAATGACCGGTGCTGCTCCTTCTCACACCTACAGCAAAGCTGGTACGTACACCGTTACGCTCGAAGTTGAAAACTGTGCCGGCGTTGTTCGTCGTACGATGACCATCACGGTTGTGCCTTACGAAGCCGCTATTTGCCGCGAGATCACTGAAATGAACGCGGCTTACTTTGCTGCAAACTCTTCAGCTCTCACCGACGAAGGCCGTGCTAAGTTGAAAGAAAACTTAGACATTCTACTTCTTTGCCCGAACCTAAACGTTCGCGTCGAAGGATGGGCTTCTGCAGGCGAGCGTCGTCCGCAGGAACTGAGTGAAGACCGTGCACGCGCCGTCGAGAAGTACTATGTTGACAACGGCGTAACGGCAGGTAGAATCATGTCTTCCGGAAAAGGCCGCTCTGGTACCGGTAGCAAGAAAGATGGATTGGCTCAGTTCCGCCGTGCGGACACGATTCCAGTTCGTTAAGAGCGACTAACACATTTCGCACCTGAATTCTATCGGGTGAACAATGTTGGTGCGGGGTTGAAGATCAAGATCTTCAACCCCGCACTTTTTTATAGGTATGCCACTTAGAGGTCGGTCATTAAGCAGAGAGCGGAAACGAACTTGGAGCTACTTTGACTACTGAAAAATCAGCGTTCCTTGTTCCCAAAGGCCTTCGAGCAATTCCAAAAAGTCGGGATCGAGGTCAAAATCCCCATTCTTCAGGCCTGCGACGCTAATCAAAGCCTGTAGGGCAGGGAGGGAAGACGCGTCCAATGATATCATTTCGCCAGCGGCAAACAGCGTAATCGTTGCATCAGGATTCCGCACGTAGATTACCTGAGAGGCTGCGTAAGGCTTCAACGTCTTTCCGGAGGCGAATACGTCTTCGAAAGAAAGGTGCGCGTACGGTCCGTCTTCAGCCTCTCTGCGCGGTTCCGACAGGATTTTGCCAACCAGATTGGTAAGAGCGGCTTTATCATCTATAACGCTCTGAATCAGTGATTTAGCCCATTCGATTACTTGATCGCCCATCAATCCGGGATGACTTCCCGGCTTCAAATGAGGATCCGAATAACGCTCCTCCGGATCCATTTCGCTTAACACGTTGTCCAGAAGCCCGGTTACAAATTCGAGCGCCCCTGGAGCTCTGCAACCAATTGAAAAGGTCATACACGGCCCGAGGGCAACCCCGTGGTGAGCAATTTTGGGCGGGAGATACAACATATCGCCGGTCTCTAGAACCCAATCACAATCAGGTTCAAAATCGGCTAGAATCGAGACGTCGATTCCTTCAATTAGGTTTTCCTCTACAACCGGCACCGTGTTAATTTGCCAACGACGCCTTCCGTACCCTTGAAGCAGAAATACGTCGTAATTATCCGTGTGCGCCCCGACACCGCCCCCATTGGCAGCATACGATATCATAATGTCGTCAAGGCGCCAATTGGGCAAAAAGGATACTACTTGGAGCATTTCACGAACTTCAGGCACCAAGCGGTCTACCTCTTGAATCAGCAAGGTCCACTGAGAATCGGGCATTTTTTCGAATACAGCCTTCGAAAACGGACCTTCTCTTACGTCCCATTTATGGTTACCATCCAGCCGAACCATTAATCGACTAAACGCATCGGTCCTAGAAGAAAGCGCCAGAAATGCTTCCGGAGTCAGCGGGGATTCAAATCCTGGCCAAGCGCCGCGCACCAGAAGGGGCTTTTTCTGCCAGTATTCGGCTAAAAACTCGGCCGAGGAGAGCTCGCCGAAAAAGGTAGAAGGGATCTGCATGTTCAAAAAAGCAAGAAGCGGACAAATTTCGTAAGCGGCCAAATCATGATCAATACGAAAAGCACCCCTGCCCATCGGGATGAGCGCTTAGCGACGGGGAATTCGTACTGACAATAAGGACATTTCTCCTGTCCCTTTTCAGAGTCCATGGCGCAGGAAGGGCATTCTATCATGAGCCGCGCCGCGATACTTTCAATATGAGTATGGGATCGGTCAACTGCTGCGCCTCGACGGCACCTTGTTGAATTTGACGTACGACATCCATGCCCGAGGTCACCCGGCCAAACGCGGCAAACCCTTGCCCGTCTGGATTGCGCATTCCACCGAAATCGAGCGAAGGCTGATCTCCAATACAAATGAAAAACGAATGATTGGCTGAGTCTGGCGTGCCTCTGGCCATGGAAATCACGCCATCCAAGTGTTTGAGACCGGTTGTTGAGGTTCGTTCGAGTGGAATGGGTTCAAAAAACGATTCTCGTTTAACGGGATTTGCTCCTCCTTGAATGACCTCGATCCGAATCGAATCTTGCGGTTGGTTGTCCATCGTAACAACCCGAAAAAACGACCCCCCTTCATACATCGCGCCGTCTACATAACGCAAAAAATTGGCCGATGTGACCGGCGCAGCGACCGTATCTACTTCTACTTCGATGGAACCCAAGCTGGTTTCAATATCAACAACAACTACGGAACGTGAATTGGCGCAGCCCATCATCAAAAGACAGATGGCCAGGTAAGCAAAAGATTTCATTTTCATTCTCTTTTTCTAAAGCTTAAGGAAGAACTGCATTACCAGAATACGGGGTCAACTATTTAATTTTACCAACGAGGACGGTGGTGATCCGAATTTCATCTCCGACTACGCTGTCCATCAATATCCCAAATTTCAACTTATAATCTTCCCTGTTGATTACAAATTGCGAACGGATCGTGACTTCAGTTCCTGACGAATTTAGAGCTAAAGTAAACGGTAGTTCCACTTCTCGCGTGTTTCCGTAGACCGTCATCTTGCCCTTTACGGATCTGCTTTGACTTTTATTCGCTCCCTGGTTCAGGCCCGAAGAAAGGAATTCAACCGTGGGATAGCGCGGGGCATCAAGGAAGTCTTCCGATTTCAATTCCTTGTCCCGGAACGTATTATCGGTATTAATGCTGTTGACATCAATGGATATCTGGGCCCACATCGAATCCGGTTTTGACGGATCATACTTAATCATGCCGCGCGCGGAGGAAAACGTCCCGTCCACAGTGGCGACTCCAAAATGTTCGACTTTGAACGAGAAGGTCGACTTGCTCGCATCCAAAATGTACTCCCCACTTTGACCTAGGACGGCGTCAGGCCACACCAAACATAGGACGATGATCAGAAGGAGTTTCATGGTTTCGATGTGCGGAGATGTACAGTCGGCCTGATTTCCAATGCCAAACCGTTCATTCGGTTCATCTAAAACAGGCCACTTCTAACAAAAAGCTCCCAACCACTTGCCACTGAGACCGCATGTCGAATTGCAGGAACGTACGTTCACAAATCCTTTGCAAATGCCCTAACGAGTTCGTAACGTGGTCAGATTCTGCCATACCCACTGCCCGGCTGATAGATAAAATGACCGAAATTCGAACCAATATGGCCAATTCGCTTCGAACCTCTTTTAGGATTTCAACAGCGCTATTTTTGCTATTAGGCTTACCGTGCAGTTCCATTTTGGCCCAAGACGGTGCACGCGGAAGCAGAAATATGGAATTGGTCAGTCACCTTCCTCTGGGCGGTATGAAAGCCGCTTCAGGCTCTGCCACCGCTGGTTTTGAAGCTTTAGGACGAAATACCAGCGATGTTGTATTTGACCAAAGCCAAGGAAGGCCTTTTGTATTCGTTGGCAAGAAAGGGGCAGACCAAGGGGTCGTGGCCATTAATATCTCGGATGATAAAAATCCGATAGTTGTCGGCGAATGGAGAAGTGAAGCTGAAGTAGCTGACCTGATTTTGTTTAAATCCGGCCCGCTAACTTACCTAATCGCAACCCATCCGTCGAGCGGAGCCACCGTTTTGAATGTTTCCGACCCGGATGAAGGCCAGTTTGATCAGGTGGCCCGTATTTCGGTTGATGGAGGGCTGCATCATGGTTTCGCTTATAGGCATTCCAACGGCCGCGGATATTTCTTTGGGACCGGTGGCGGCGATATTTTCGTATACGATCTCGATCGCCTGGCAGCGGGCGCCACGACCGTATTTCAAACGATACCATTACCTGAGGAAGTACCGGCCATTAAATACGGTTTTCACTCCGTATACGTTCAGTATGAAGCCACGACCGAAAGTGATCGTTTGTACGCTGCTGGTGCCGGGGGGTATTATATCTTAAACGTTACGGACGTAACCAATCCGACGTTAATTACGGCGATAAATTCGGCCGCCGTGCAGATCGGCAGAAGCATTTCAGCCAGCCCTGACGGGAGCCATGTGGTAACGGGAGCCGGTTATCGAACCTCGCCGATACGCATCTTTGATCTGCGTCCTGCTTTTGAAGGTACGGTCCCTCGCATTCGAACTGCCGTGGGCGCCTGGACGGCTAACTGGCAGAATTATGCTGAAAACCACACCATGAGGTGGCCACTGGTGTTTGCTGCTGCGATGGACGATGGATTACAAATTTTTAATATGATGAACCCGTTTGAACCGTTTACGGTAGGGTATTATCACACTTGGGACGGACCGGCTGCGTCGCTCGCCAATCGGGAGGTCAATATGACGGGTGCTTGGGATGTGGATGTCCGTAATTCGGACGGATTGATTGCCGTCACGGATGTAAATACGGGACTTTGGCTGTTTCGGCTGGAGGGATTTGAAAATTGGGATGGTCGCGGATGGGGCTATCCCAATGTTAGCTCGGTTCAAGATTGGGAAAACGGACCAACGAGGTCAGCGTCATGGTAATGAAAGTCAGAAATGGTGACCGCTCCAAGGTTACCCGCGTTTGGTGCCTATGCACGGTATTGCTGGCTTTCACGCCGGCGGTTATGGCTCAAAACGGACCGTACGGCCGTGGAATAGAACAACCCCCTCACCCGCAAAAGCCCGGCGAACGAGGATCCGCCAATATTCGGGTCCTGTCTCACATACCCTTGGGAGTGGCTGGAAGCGTTTCAGACGTGGAGATTGAGCAGGATATGGACCGACCATACGCGTACGTAGCGAGGCGAAACTCGGAAATCGGTTTTGATGTCATCGATCTAAGTGATCCAGACAATGCCAAAGTCATTTATCGTTGGCGCATCGAAAACCCGGAACTTCACGTTGGCGGGGCGATGGATGGGCGTTATTTCGAGTATAAGAATCGGTATTACTACGTTCAGTCGGTCCAATTGCGCCAGTCTGGTCCGAATTCCGAGGTTGGAGCAATCGTCTTTGACATGACGGATCTTCCGACCAAGATGACAGAGGTGGGACGGATTCGTCAATCCGAAACGCCCGGCGGATTCCACAACATGTTTATGTATCAACACAGTTCCGGTAAACCGCTTCTATTTGCTACTTCCGGAGGGTTTGCCAAAGTGTTTGATATGGCACGCTTTATAGACGGAGAAACCACCGAAATGGACTCGCAGCTCAAAGATGAGAATCGAGAGCTGATTGGTCGCGTTCCAGTAGCTGAGTCCGAAAATATGTGGTCAAGAGGCTACCATGACTTCTACGTGGCTTATCACCCAGAAACAGGCCAGGATCGATTCTATGGTGGGGGTGGTAGTGGTTACTATGTATATAATGTCACGAATCTGGAGAAACCCGAGCTTTTGGTAACCATCCTGGGAGTCCCAGGTGTTTCCTGGGGTCACACCTTCACCCCTACTCCCGACGGGAATTATGCCATCGGCGAAACCGAGTTTCAATATCAACCATTACGCATATTCGATTTAAAACCTGCCCTCAATGGCGAGGTGCCGGATAAAAACATTGACCATGCAGTTGGCGCTTGGCACGCGGATTGGAAGAGTTTGGCACACAACCACGAGGTCAGATGGCCTTATGTGTTTGTTTCCGGCTACCAAACGGGTTTAGGCATATTCAATATGGTAGATCCAGAGCATCCCTATACCGTCGGTTACTATGACACCTTCGATGGCATTCATAACGATATGGGTGCGGCCATGGAGCGAATCGGCACCCCGTACGATTGGAATGTCTATGATGGCGCTTGGGGCGTGGATGTTCGGAATGCGGACGGATTGATCGTTATTAGCGATATGACAACAGGATTTTGGGCTTTTAAAATGGATGGATTCGATGGTTGGAACGGCGAAGATTGGGGAATGCCCAATGTATCGAGCGTTCAGCAATGGGGAAACCTTCCAACAAATCGATAGAAATAGGGCATAAAACGTATGAACATGAGATTGTTACTTGCGGTGGCGCTTTTAGCGCTGACAGCCGTCCCAGCGACGGCTCAAAAAGCTGGTTCGGATAATATGGAGGTCGTAGGTCATATTCCTTTGGGACACCATTCTTCCGTAACCGATTTGGAGTTGGAACAGGACCTTGACCGGCCTTACGCCTATATCGGTCGAGCATCCATCGTGGATGGCGGGCCGAAGGGAATGGATATTATTGACCTCTCGAATCCAGCGGCCCCCAAAGTGATTTATGAGTTTCGGTTGGAATTTCAAGATCTTTTACCGAATCGCGGCGGAATGGATGTGAAATACTTCCGCACGGGCGGTCGCCATTACGTTGTACAGTCATTTGAATTTGGTAGCGGTCCACACCACGATTTAGGCGCGGTTGTCTTTGACGTAACGGGGCTTCCAGACCCCAAAAAAGTCAAAGAAGTGGCTCGTATTAAACTTCCTGATTTCCCAGGAGGCATGCACAACATTTTTATCTACAAGCACACCAACAAGCACATTTACCTCTTAGCCACCGTTCCTGGCAGCATGGTACAGGTTTGGGACTTAGAAAAAGTGGTAGCAGGAGATTTATCAAGTGCCTATGTAAGCACTATCCCAACCCCAGAAACTCCCGAGAACCCAGGTTCTAGACGGTTTTATCATGACCATTATGCCGCTTTTCATCCGGACACCGGTGAAGATCGGTTCTATGGCGGCGGTAACGGAGGGTATTACGTATACGACATTTCCGACATCGAAAACCCGCAACTTCGTATTAGTCTTATGGGTATTTCTGGAGTTGATTGGGGGCACACCTTTACGCCGAGCCCTGACGGCCGCTACGTCGTTGCCGAATCAGAGTATCAATATTCTCCCCTGCGTATTTTTGACCTTCAACCAGCACTGGATGGAAAGACAACTAATATCAGCCAGCCTATTTCAGCTTGGACGGCCAACTGGGAGAACTTAAGCCACAACCACGAAGTCCGTTGGCCATACGTTTTTGTTTCGGCGTATCTTGATGGGCTGCAAGTATTTAGCTTAGCCGACCCTAAGAATCCGCAGACCGTTGCATACTACGACACGTATAACGGATCGACCGAAACCGGTTTCAACGCCGTGATCAACGGCGCATTCGGGGTCGATGTTAGAAATGCCGACGGATTGATTGTCATTTCCGACATGTCTACTGGATTCTGGACCTTCCGCATGGAAGGATTCAGCGGATGGAACGGCGAAGATTGGGGCATGCCAGACATTTCTTCGGTTCAAAAATGGGATGAAGAGTCAAAAGAAGGGACTCGATAAGACATATTTAATTGATTTAACTGCTTGAACTATGAAAAACTTACTCACACTGCTGTTTATCACCGTTTTAGTTGGGGCGCCATCGTTCGCCCAAGACACGGCTTGGACGCAAATAAAGCCTGGCTCGGATAATTTGACTGTCGAAGGCCACATTCCGCTAGGATCCCCGCTAAATACCATGGATATGGAAGTGGAGCAGGAATTGTCCAGACCCTTTGCTTACGTGGCCAGAGGCACCGTCGGCGAAGGAAGGGCCATGGGTACCGATATTATTGATATTTCGAATCCGGCCAATCCAAAAGTACTCTTGCGTTGGCGAATGGAAAATCCAGACCTCCACACAGGACTGGGAGGGATGGATATTAAGTACTTTAAATATGCTGGTCGGTACTACGTGGTCCAATCGACCCAGTTTGGACAGGGCCCCAATAGCGATTTAGGTGCCTACATTTTAGATGTCACGGGTCTACCGGACGCATCGAAAGTATTCGAAGTGGCTCGCATCCACGAGCCCGAACTACCAGGGGGATTCCACAACATCTTTATTTACAAGCACTCTGATGGCCGAGTCATTTTGTTGGCGACCATTAATGGCGCAGGAGCCAACATGTACGATTTGGGCAAAGCGGTTTCGGGCGATGTCAAAGGTGCTTTTATCGGTACCGTGCCCATTGCCGTTGAAAATGGGGGATTCTACCACGATTTATACGCCGCTTGGCATCCAGATTCTAACCAAGATCGATTCTATGGTGGTGGACAAGGAGGATATTACATTTACAACATTACCGACACCGACAATCCAGTTTTGGAATTTACCATGACAGGTATTACGGGCGTTACCTGGGGTCACACGTTTACGCCTAGCCCAGATGGACGGTACGCTGTAACCGAAACCGAGTATCAATATGCTCCACTACGCATGTTTGATATGAAAAAAGCGAACGAAGGAGAGGTTGAAAACATTCGAGCACCCATTTCGGCTTGGACGGCTAATTGGAAAAACCTAGTGCATAACCATGAAGTCCGTTGGCCCTACGTTTTCGTTTCCGGATATCACGATGGTTTACAGGTTTTTTCGATGATGGACCCTAAAAAACCAACTACCGTGGCCTATTACGACACGTATACGGGTCCGCGGGATGTTGGAGCCATGGGTGGAGCTGTCGGAAACGGTGCATTTGGTGTTGATGTTCGAAATGCAGACGGTCTGATTTTAATCTCAGACATGACGACCGGTTTTTGGACGTTTCGCATGGAAGGATTTAACGGCTGGAACGGCGAAGACTGGGGTATGCCAGACATTTCATCAGTACAGAAATGGGACGAAGAGTCCAAAGAAGGGACTCGATAACTTTAAAGAAATAAAATTATGAAGCGTACAACAACCATTTTGCTGGCAATGATGATCGTTGCTTTTGCGTTCAAACCGGCTTCAGCCCAGTGGACGACGGAAAAACCCGGCAGTGACAACATCGAAGTGATCGGTCACATTCCCCTCGGGCCCCGTCTGAGCGTAGCCGACATGGATTTGGAGCAAGAGCTTAGCAGGCCGTACGCCTATGTGGCTCGGATGCACTACGCAGAAGCTGGCGGGAAAGGAATGGACATTGTTAGCCTTGCCGATCCATCCAATCCAGAAGTCATTTATCGCTGGAGGATTGAAAATCAAGACCTCCACATGAAGACGGGCGGCATGGACGTAAAGCATTTCAAATGGAATGGACGTTACTATGTCGTTCAATCCCTTCAGTTTGGAAGCGGCGGGCCTGACAACGACTTGGGAGCTGTGGTGCTTGATGTTACAGGGCTACCAAATCCGTCAACCGTTAAGGAAGTAGCCCGTATTCGCGAACCTGAAACACCCGGTGGATTCCATAACATTTTTATCTACAAGCATTCTTCAGGTCGGGTGCTCTTGATCACTACGATTTCAGGCCCTCACGCTAATGTGTATGACCTTGGACAATTAGTGGAAAGCGGTGGGAAAAATTCGCTTGTGGCCAAAATTCCGACCCCTGCTGAAGATTCCCGACGCGGATACCATGACTTTTATGCTGGATTTCACGAAGAATCGGGCACGGATCGGTTTTACGGTGGCGGTACGGGTGGATATTACGTGTATGATTTCACGGACATGGCTAACCCAAAGATTTTGGCCACACTGACCGGAATTAGCGGCGTTTCCAGTGGTCATACCTTCACTCCCGATCCTACGGGCCGGTATGTCGTGGCCGAAACCGAGTATAAGTATGCTCCTCTTCGCATATTTGACCTCAAACCGGCCCTTGATGGAACGCGATCAAATATCAGTGAGCCTATATCGGCTTGGACACCTGCTTGGGATGGTTTGGTTCATAACCACGAAGTGCGTTGGCCGTACGTTTTTGTATCGGGTTATCACGACGGGCTTCAGGTTTTTTCTTTGATGGATCCGACCAACCCTCAGACCGTTGGCTATTATGACACGTTCACAGGCCCAAGAAGTGACGGAGGAATGGCTGGCGGCGTAGCGAATGGCGCCTTCGGCGTGGATGTTCGAAACGCAGACGGCTTGATCGTTATTTCGGATATGTCTACCGGAATCTGGACGTTCCGAATGGAAGGTTTTAACGGCTGGAATGGTGAAGACTGGGGTGTTCCAAACGTTTCTTCGGCCCAGAAATGGGATGAGGAGTCAAGGGAGGGCACGAATTAGTTTATTGTTAGGATATTGGTCTATAACCAGCGCTAACAACTTATTATTCTATTAGGAAAGTGGGGCGGCCAAAGGCC
>JAQBZH010000031.1 GCA_027622005.1 Bacteroidota bacterium
CAGCATAAAACCGCTCGCTCTGAATCGGAAACGTGCCCGTATTATTGTCCGCCATACCGTGAATAAGCAAAATCGGCTCGTTCACTTTATCAGCATGCATGAAAGGTGACATTGCAAAGTATACTTCGGGTGATTCCCAAAACGTCCGCGGCTCTGCTTGAAATCCAAAAGGTGTCAACGTCCGATTATAGGCTCCACTCCGGGCAATACCGGCCCGGAATAAATCCGTGTGGGCCAATAAGTTAGCCGTCATGAAGGCCCCGTAAGAATGTCCCGCAACGGCAACGCGGTCAGGGTCCACTACGCCGCGCCTTGCTCCTTCGTTGATGGCCGCTTCGGCGGACGTTCTCAATTGCTCGACAAACGTATCGTTGGGCTCTTCGTCTCCTTCGCCAACAATTGGCATGGCAGCATTATCCAAAACGGCATAACCCTGCGTCACATACGGAATGGCTCCGGAGTACGAAACTCGTTTGAAACGATACGGTGATTCGGTTACCTGTCCAGCTGCGGCCGCGCTTTTGAATTCCCGCGGATAGGCCCATAGAAGCGTTGGAAGCGGACCGTCACGACCCTTATCGTAGCCTGCCGGCAGGTACAATGTAGCTGAAAGCGGTACGCCATCAGCGCGGGTGTAGGTTATGAACTCTTTCGTGATGGCATCCATTTCTGGATAGGGATGCTCGAAATGGGTGATGGCCGTCATGCTGGGAGAACCGACCTTCCTCAAATAATAATTTGGTGGCTCTGAAGTCGATTCTCTGGAGGTAAGAAATACTCCTGTTGAGGCATTTATCCAACCCAAAACACTTTCGTAATGGGGTGCTTCCGACCGAAATAGTTCTTCAACTTCACCCGAACTAAGATTCATTTTGCGCAAAAATGGCCTATTTCCTTCTGGAGAAGCTCCGGCTCCAGTCAAGTAAACAGCTCTTCCGTTATCTGTGGTCACAATCAACCGACGGCCTGTCGGCCCAACTTCAGTGGTGACCGATCCCGGATTACTATACGCATCTTCATACGAGCGGTCGAATAAAACTTTGGAAAGATAATCGGGCTTGTCCGGATTGAAAATGTACGTACGTGTCTGACGGGTCGATGTCCAACGTTCATTGACCAGAGCAAAGCCTTGATCGCTCCAGCTTACCCCCCCATATCGTAGTGGGAGACGGATGAGTTCTTGCGCTTTGCCGGAAAACGGGCTTTCGAGTTGATACAGGGCGTCCCGTAAATCCACTTTGGCATTTCCATCGCCACCATCAAGCGCTTCGACCCACGCCAACGTTGCATCTCTATCCTGGCGCCATTCGATAGACCGAACGCCTGTTGTCGTCGATCCAGAACCGGTTGGGACTTCTTCCATCAACGGTAAATCCGTGAGCATTTTTACAACAGCGCCCGTTCGATCCCGAACTTCAATTCGGGTCGGGAAGCGATAAAACGGCACTAAATAGGAAAATGGACGATGAACCGTCTCAGTTAAGATATACTTCCCATCAGGCGAAGGGGACATGGACGTTACCATTCCGGATAGGCCCAGTGAAGTTTCCGTACCACTAATAGATACATTCACCACATCAGAGGCCATCATCCATTCCAACAGATCTTCTTCGTAGGGCGTCCTCAAAAGATCTTGATAGGTGACGGCCGGAGCGGTTTTTCCAATATTTTCTTGGATGATCGGCGTCGACGGAACGGAAGGCTCGACTGGCATGGAGCCTCTTTTGGGCGATACGATTCGGACCAACAGCGATTTTCCTCCAGGCAACCACGTATAAGCGCTTCCCGAGACAGCGTTAATGGGAGAATCAATTAATCGACGCGCCTGACCGGTTTTCGCATCTGCCAAAAACATTTCAATGCGATTCTCAAACGAAACGGTAAATCCGATGTGCGCGCCATCTGGAGACCAGGAAACCGAGGCAATTTTCCCGCCTATTGGTACCCCGGTAACCGGTGTTTCAACGCCGCTACCAATGCTCGAAATCACGATTCCCGTGTTGTAGCTCGAGCGCGAAGGTCCGTTGTTGCGGGGGTTTATTCGAGTCCCACCGATCCGAAGCTCAGGTTGTGCTAATTCTTCAATTCCAGGTACGGATTCCCGGGCCATTAAAAGCAACGCCGAACCATCGGGTGAAACAGAGACAGATGGTGCTTCGGGGGCGTCGATTAATGCTTTGAGGGCGGCCGGAGGCGTTTTATATCCTTCATCCTGAGCCTGAACCGTTGTTGAACACAAAATGGTCAGAACCAAGGCGGCGAGCGATATTCGAATGCTGTTTTTCATGGGGGGGTGCGTGGTTTAGGTTCGCGACAACCCCCATAATTAGCCCGAAGACATCACAAAAGCAACCAACCCTTAATGTTCTTTGGCAGCCGCCTTATTTCTTGATTCAGCGGTCCCGATAAAGGTCAATCCTTCTGCTTCGAAGGTCTTTTGGATCTCGCCTAAAATGGACCGAGCTAAACTGCCTCTTAAGTAAGGAATTTTGCTTCGTTTACCTGTAAAGTAGACCCGATATGGATGAATAAGCATTCGAACGTACTCGCCACCAACAGGCGCCAATTCAAGATCCACTTCGATTCCGTACACTCCCCATTGCCTAAATTGACGTGGTTCTGTGGCCAAAACGTTCTCCGTCGGACCGTCAATTGGGCTCCATCCTGCGGCCAAGAGCCCCCGGTCTATCCTTTCGAAAACATCATCATCCGAAACTCCCGCCTGGGGCTTCACTTCGAAATCCCGATAAAGCGGAGAAAGTCGAGGGCTGCATCCGCTTAACAAGGCTGCAAACAGCAAGACCGCGATAAGAGAGGGACAAAATTTATTCATCATCCGGGATAATTTGCGGACAGGCTATCTCTGTTGGGCGTCGACCAAACATGGAGGACGAAAGGTCCGGTTAGTACATTAATTAGCTCGGACATGTCGAGCTCGATCGTTTCAGTGATATATGCTTCACACAAGTCGTTATGGCCGTCGTGAACCACCCAGCCAGTTAACTGGGGAGGCATAGATAAGGCAATATGGTTCGATGTGTATAACGTAAATGTGTGTTCTTCGCAGCCGCCTGAGTACGAAACCTCCAGTTTTAGAACTCTGTCGTCAAATACGGCAGACGAGATTTTAAACGGATCGCCTGGGTGCGGTGCAGGACCATCCCAATCAATGATAACCGATCTTCGCTCGTCCAACGATGTGGATCCGTCATCTAGTCGTTCCGAATCGCATCCAGCCGAGGCCAGCACTAACAAAGCAATCAATAAAGGAGTTTGAATGTGTGCGCGAGTCATCTTGGTAATGAAATGGGAATGCTCTCGAAAAAAGTAGGCATCTCTTTGGCTATGTCTTGTCGAAAGGAATCAAACGGTTAAATTCGAGGGCTGAACCGCCACATTCAGGGCATTGCTAAACGAATATCGCAAAACGGCTACGTCTGCATAGACCAAACCGCGTCAAAAGACACCTAGGCCGTTACCTTTCGCTCAGCAATCCGTTGCAAGAACTGAACCATGATGGTACAAAACGCTTCCGGTTGTTCCAGCATGGGCACATGTCCACATTCGGCCAGCCAGTGAAGTTCGGAATCCGCGATACCCGCATGAAACGTAGTCGCGACGTCTGGAGGCGTAATTTCGTCATTTTCACCCCAAATCAGCACCGTGGGCGCCGTAATGCGGTGTAGGTCGTTTACCACCGGGCTGTTTTCAACTGATCGAGCAAATCGTATAAGCCGGAACGCCTTGTCCCGATTATTGATAATTTCGATCACATCGTCGAGCAACTCTTCGGTGCAATGAATGGGATCAAAAAACGTCTTGGCAACTCGGGGTCGTAGATAGTCGCGGTCTTTGCGACGCATAATAGAGGTCGACATTTCGACTTCGTATATGCCCGATGCCCCGGACAAAAGCAGTCCGGCCACTCGTTCCGGATGCTGGATGGCATAAATCGCTGCAACGTGGCCACCTAGTGAATTCCCGGCAATAATCGCCTTTTTAATGCCTAGTGAATTGGTGAAATCCACTATAAACTCCACGATTCCCTCCAAATTCGCCTTTCGAATTGGAAGCGTATAAACGGGCAAAATAGGGCATAAAACGCGAAATCCGGCCTTCGAAACCGGCTCGAAAACGCTATCCCAATTGCCGATATCGCCCATCATCCCATGCAGCAACAAAACCGGAATTCCCCACGAACCTTCGCCGGAGTCGGCATATTGAACACCGTCAACTTCTTTAATAGAGTATGACTTCGCTATCATGGGGACGTGTAGAAATCTACCGAGGGATTGGGTGCCAATGGATCATTCGAATGACCCTGACTTAAAATAGTCTATTTGGTAAAATAACCCTCGTTCATAAAATAACCCTCGCTCATAAAATAACCCTGGCTCATAAAATAACCTGAGAAGAAATCCTTTCTGTGTTACAGGTAACCGTATAAACGATCGCCATCATTCGAATAAGCGCTGTTTCGGGCTACCCTCGTTCAATTGAACACGATCTTCAAAAAGAACGACGAACCTAAGGGTATCCTTCGAGTTGACGAGCATTCTAAAAAACCGTATTATGTGTTTCTGGCTTCATTTTGGAAGCCACAACGAAAACTGAGATTGATATGCCCTGCGGCCGTAAACGTAAAAGACATAAGATTGCAACGCATAAACGCAAAAAGCGTCTGCGCAAGAATCGTCATAAGAAGAAAGGCAAGTAGCATCGTTCTTACGCTGCTTGATTGAGCGTTACGGTCGTACCTGCATTCGTGCAGGTACGACTTGTCTATTTATTGAGACTTCTCAACAAATTGTTGGAACGGCTTTTGGTAACCTGCGGTACAAGTATCGTGGGTTTTTTTCTGTCCGGTAGGATGGGTTAAATTAATGCCGCAATCCAGCTTTCCGATTTGGGAAAATGGTGGTGGAAGTCGCCAGAAGACGTTAAGAAACATTAAAAAAGGGACAGTTCAGTGAGTAAAACACTTCGAACCGGGACACTTGCACTTTTGGTTGGCGCTGCCGCCGGATTTGCTTTAGGCGTGTTGTTTGCACCAGAAGAGGGTAAAAAGCTTCGCCGCAAGCTGGCTTACCAGTTGGAACACTTAGGTGAATCAGTAGCCGATTTGATTGATCAGACTATTGGCGAAAAGAAAGCACCTGGATACGCAAAAAGAGAAAGCGATACACTGGTTGAAACGGCTCGTCAAAAGGCTAATGTTATCAGCCATGATATTGATGCGTTGCTCGATGAAATGCGTTCGCAACCCTCTGAGTCCTAGAGTCTAGACCTGCATTCTGGTCCTGACTTCCCGACTGACTCGTGTTTTATGAGTTCAGCCGCCAGGTTCAGCCGCCAGGACCAGCCGCCAGGTTCAGCCGTTAGGTTTAGCCCCTTGAGTTCAATCCTTGCGCTCATCCCGCATTCTTCTCATTGTTTTTCTTCGAACTGAATTATGCCCAAATTTTCCATTTTGCTTCCACCAGCGGAAGGAAAACAAGAAGGCGGCAATCCCTTCGCTCCCGACATGTTTGATTATCGTACGTCAAACACCTTCAATTATTTTCATCAATTGAAGCCGGAACGTAGGCAACTCATTGATCACCTCCACACCGTAATCAAAAGCGGCGAACACGATCTTGGCGCCCTTTTTGGATTAAAAGAGGCGGCACTCGAAACGGCGGTGAAGGCCAATTTGGAAATTTACAAGGCGCCCCTCATCTCTGCGCTTGACCGTTATGCGCCCGGGGTGATGTATCAAGCAATGGATTTCCCGGGCCTACCAACGGGCGCGCAACGAAGACTGCTTGAGGAAGGGATCATTTTTTCGGGGATGTTTGGCCTCTTGCGCCCGGACGATCTGATTCCAATGTACAAAATGAAGATGGATGCTGACATTCCAGGACTCGGGAAAGTAGGCGATTTCTGGAAAGAACCGTTGAGTAAGGCGCTTAACCAAACGCTCAAGGATCGCTGGGTGTGGAATTTCTTACCTGGCATTCACGAAGCGGCTTGGAGTAACGAAGTAACCTACGAAGCCATGGTTCGAGTCAAGTTTTTCACCCAGAAGGGCGGTGTTAGAGAACCGGTCAACCACGGGGTTAAGCCCCTTCGAGGTAAACTGGTCAACTACATCGTAAAAGAAACGGTTGAAGATTTGGATTTGCTTATTGACTGGAAACACCCGGACGGATACGTGTTGGACCCGTCCGTTTCTTCGTTTGATGAAGAAAGTCGTACGCACGTCCTTTCAATGGTCAAACGTGGCTAGCGTACTCAGGCAACGAGGCCAATGTACTCGGGCTTAAACGGCTTGGACCGCAAACTCGCAGCGTCTTCCTAAACGAGTGAAATGTGATGACGAGACCGGTAATTATTGGACTTTCTGGTGGATCTGGATCCGGCAAGAGCACCATCTTACAAGGTCTCTTGAATGCTCTCGGGCCTGACCAAGTCTCGGTATTGGAGCACGATGCGTACTATCATCCCCTGGCGCATCTTTCGGTTGAAGAACGGGCCGAAGTGAATTTTGACCACCCAAACTCGCTCGAAACGTCCCTTTTAGTGCATCATGTGGATATGCTTCTACGGGGTGAAACCGTTCAGAAGCCGGTTTATGACTTCACGACTCACGCACGTACTGGTCAAACCGTCGAAGTCCGTCCAACCCGCATCATCATTGTCGAAGGCATATTGGTCTTGGCCGAAAAGGAGTTGGTCAAGCGAATGGAAATCAAGCTTTTTGTTGATACCGACTCCGATGTGCGGCTTATTCGGCGTATTAAACGGGATATGGTAGAGCGTGGAAGATCTTTGCAGTCGGTGTTGGATCAATACGCCAAAACGGTGCGGCCCATGCACCTGGAGTTTGTTGAAGCGTCGAAGCGCCATGCGGATGTGATAATTCCTCGGGGTGGACAAAATGAAGTCGCATTCAACATGGTTCTAGCGCGAATTCGGTCGATGCTCTACGCGCACCAATTTGCGGACGTTATTCAGCCGAAATCTTCATAAGGTCGATCACCCCTTTGAGGACCAAGTGGTCTTCGAATCGATATCCGATTTGTTCTGCAAGCCACTGGCCCCACCCTCCGGTTAAAACAACCTCATAGGATGCCTGTGGGTCCCGTCGGGCTTCTTCGACCTGAATTTGCTCTACCATCGACCTCACAGAATCTATCACCCCGTACATGATACCGGATCGAATGGCCTCGTCGGTAGATCGTCCAATGCGGCTAACGGGTGCTTCCAGCGAAACGAGCGGTAACTGAGCCGTGCCGAGTCCCATTGCCTGACCGATCAAAACAGGCCCGGGAGCGATGACTCCGCCAGGATAAATTCCGTTTGGACGGACAATTTCGTAGTTGATAGCGGTCCCGGCGTCAACGACAATAACTCCCTTTTTACCTTTTTTACCCAACAAATTCCAACCTCCCGCTGCCACCGCTATTCGATCATTTCCCATCGTCTTAGGGGTGGTATAGGTTATCTCGAATGGAAGTCGGGAGTTTTCGTCGAAATACTCCACTTTCAGCCCGAATAGATGCCGGACCGTTTCAATCCAGGTTCCATTCTGATTTGGAACGACGGATACGCCCCCTACTCTAACGATTGAAGCTTTTCCGACAAAGTCCTGAAGTTCGGTCATTGAGACGGGGCCGGGTTCAAATCGGTGAACGGCCAGGACCGTGCTCCCTTTTGACGATTTAGGATCAAAAAGACCAGCTTTGGTCGAGCTATTTCCGGTGTCGAGGACGAGCCACATATTCAAGCGCTTGGGAAAACCGCTACGGTACGTAATTAATCGGGAGAGGCGTGCGTCAGCGATACCTCGCCTGAATAATACACTTTTTGCGCAGCATTATGCTCCACCAACAATCCACCATCGGGGTTTAATCCCCGAAGAATGCCTGGCGCGGAATCGGCATGCGTATGTATGGTGATGGGAGACCCGACGCCCGCCATTTTTTGAACGTAGGCGGCCCTGACTTCATCCGCACCTCTCTCAAACGCTTTTGGAATCCAGTGGTTGAGGCGGTCAATCAGAGTTTTGAACACGTCTCTGCGCTCAACCCGGCGACCTGAATGCAATAGTAGCGAGGTGGCCATTGCTCCCACTTCATCAGAAAACTCGGACTCGTTGACGTTCAGTCCAATTCCGATCAAAAACACTTCGTCAACGCTTGCTTCCACCAGGATGCCTGAACACTTTTTTCCGCCTAATAACACATCATTGGGCCATTTTAAAGAAACTTGGTCCTCCCCTGCATAGCTCGCAAGGGTCGACGCAACGGCTAAGGAGGTGGCGAGCGGGAGCATCCCGCGAGCCACATGATCCGACAATAGCGGCTCGGTAGCCCTGAGAATGACAGTAAACAGCAGGTTTTGACCGGGAGAAGATTCCCATGTCCGCCCCTGACGCCCGCGTCCGGACGTCTGATGGTCCGCCAGAACTACGGCGCCGTGGGGGGCAATTCCCTTTCCTTCGCCCGAAACAACGCCTGATCCCGACGCCCACACCCGGGCCACCCTGTTGGTTGAATCGACCTGGCGGTAGTGCCTGAGGACGGATCCTATACCCTTCTCTGTTTTGGGAAAATCAGATTCCCTCCAGCCACCAAGATCAAACGTCGGTATTTCGGTTCCGTCTATCATATTCAGTGTATATTCGCGCATTCCTCCGTGTCAGCTATTATAGACATCCGGCATTCGTTCTGCACTCTTTTTGATTGGATTCACGGCTAGACACGCCTTTTACGAGGAGTAAAGATCGAATTTACAAGAGGGTATGATTGTTGAGGCATTTCGGCCTATGAATCTACTAGTACTTTCATATTATCGACGGATCCGCGCCCCCAGGCCGTCCGCGAGCGTTTTCCTTTTGGTCTTCATCACAAGTCTTCTGGCGCCTTTCGTCAGCGCTCAAGCTTTTCGCTCGTCTGAATTGGACGTCCAATATCATCGAGCTAAGGTTGCTCTTACGTCAGGAAACAGTTTGTACGAAGCAAAGGCCCGGATAGATCGAGTCTTGAAGGCCCTGCCTGAAGACCTAGAAGCACTCAAACTGCGGACCGAAATCTTAATGGGACTCGGCCGAAAAGAGGAAGCCATTGACGATGCCTTGGTAGCCGTTCGACTCGACCCATCGGACGCAGAGGCTCAATTGTTATTGTGCGAAACAGCCCTTCAAAATGGCAATTCCCAGCTGGCCATCCAAGCCCTTCTTTCGGCAACGGAGCATATGGTTGACGATATTCACATGTTCGTTCGACTTTCCTCTTGCGCGCAATCTTTGGGCGAAAATACCCGAGCTGAAGCGATTGCCCGAATCGCCGTTGTACAGCACGAGTCAGACCCTCGCGGACACATTCAATTGGCCCGAATTTTTGCTAGAAGTGGGCGCGTAGCGGCAGCCGTTTCCATTCTTGATAAAATGGTAGAACAAGCCATGGTGACGGAAAATTCCATTCGAAATGATTCGGAATTTTCGGCTTTTTATGTGTCCAAGCGCAATAGATAGCGCAAGTTGACTGGATTGAACGCCGACCCTCTTGCCCTGTCACTTTTTGAAGAAAAGTCACGTCGGCCCGGCCTTAGTTTCTGATTGTCAACACGTGATCGGTGTAGGTCGACACGGTCCTGACGCGGTAGGAACGCTTAAACGGCGTTCGAATCATCGTTTCAAACCGGGTATTGTAGGGTAACATTACGCCCCCTGAAACCGGTAGAATGTGCATATAGAAGGTACTTTCTTCCCGGAACAACATCCCTAAATCTATGCGTTCCAAGTACATAGCGACTAATTCGTTAGACTCACGCTCCACGTAGTATCGAACCTTTCGAATATTCAGTCCGTCAGCCGCATCGGGTTTTGCTCTTACTTCGATAATCCGCGCCTCCCGATCCCACATCAAGGTGTCCCCTTGAGCCCGGAAGGTATATTTGTCCAAGTTTTTGGGGTTTAAATAGATCGGATCGTCCTCTAACACAAAAGGCACGAGGTCTACCGGGTCCGCATTGCTCACATTTTCGGAGACAAATCGTTTAAAAAACCCGAAATTGAATGCTCCTCCAGAATCAGCCCTGGTAATCGTGCTTTGCGGGCCTTCGTATGTGGCTTTCACAGAGACCAAGTGTTCCGTGAAAGCAACACTGAAATCTTCGACGTCATACTGTTCGGTACGGAGGTAGCGCTGGTACGAATAGTCATTGAGCTTGGAAAACGCAGTTCGAATGGCATCCTGACTAATCATTCCCAAAACTGCAATGATGGAGTCCCGCTCGACGCGCTCCACCGGACCAACAGGAGAAATTTGACGACTCCTACACCCCGCCGTACTCAAAAGCAGGCAAAAAATGGCTCCCACCGATATAAAAGCACCAAATTTGTGGGGCATGAAACTAAAGAGGCTATGTCCAGAAGATTTGAAAACTGTGCAAAAGTGACCAAACGGGCCTTTTTCACCATGTTGTATCGCAATGTTGCTTCGCAATGTAGGATCGCCATGCACAATTCTTGTACTCGTTTCGTAAATTCGGGATTCCTGAACCCAAACATCTGATAAATAACCATGGACGGACACGGACTTCTAAAAGGCAAAAAAGGCGTCATTTTTGGTGCACTGAACGATAGCAGCATCGCCTGGAAAATTGCCGAAGCCGTTCATCGCGAAGGTGGACAATTCATTCTGACTAACGCCCCGGTGGCTCAACGCCTCGGAGGTTTAGATGAACTCGCTACTAAAACAGGCGCCAAAATCATCTGGGCAGACGCCACGAGCGACGAGGATTTGACCACGTTATTTACCGAGGCCAAGGCGCTTTACGGCGGTATCGATTTTATTGTCCATTCGATTGGAATGGGCCTTAATGTGCGAAAAAATCGTCCGTATGATGATTTGAATTATGAGTGGTATAAAAAATCGCTGGATATCTCGGCCATAAGCCTGCACCGCACCATCCATTGGGCGACGGAAACAGGCGCCCTGAACGACGGCGGATCCGTGATTGCTCTATCGTACATCGGCGCTCAGCGAACGTTTTCTAAGTATTCGGAAATGGGTGATGCAAAGGCTTTGCTTGAAAGCATTGTTCGTTCCTATGGCTATCGATTAGGTAAGCGTCGGATTCGGGTCAATACGATTTCGCAAAGCCCAACCATGACGACGGCTGGATCCGGTATCGCAGGATTCGATGCCATGTTTAAATTTGCACAGCGTATGTCGCCGATGGGCAATGCAGACGCCGAATCATGCGCCGACTACACGGTGAGCATGCTGAGCGATCTTACCCGCATGGTAACCATGCAGACCCTGTTTCACGACGGTGGGTTCAGTACGATGGGAATTTCGGACGAGTTGATCGCTGATCTGGCCGAGGTGTATTCCTGAGCCCAAAATCTGACATTCGGCTTTTCGTATCCGACATTGATGGATGTCTCTCCATGCCCTACCAACCGTTTCGATTGGATCGGTTGGGTTTGTTGGCTGAACACTCCAAACAAGCGCCTTTGGTAGGATCAAACCCTACAGTCCCTGCACTGTCTCTGTGCTCTGGTCGAGCCTATCCGTACGTGGAAGCCATGAGCCAGCTGCTCCACGTTCAGACTCCCGTGCTCTTCGAAGCAGGAGCAGGTATGTTTGATCCGATATCGGCGCGCATTGAGTGGAATCCGAGCTTTACGGTTAGCATTCGAAAAGAAGTGGATGAAGTACGTCGCTTTTTGGAGGAGGTCGTGTTGAAACACGACAGGGTGTCCATCGATTTCGCGAAAAGAAGTCAGGCAGCATTAGTAGGGAGCCCGGAGGGAGGCATTGAAGAGGTTCGTGATGAAGTTGACGCGTTTGTCGCGCAAAACCACCCTTCATTTAATGTCTTCCACACCCATATCAGTATCGATGTCGTTCCTTTTGGACTCACAAAAGCCGAGGGGATGGTCTGGTTGGCTGAGAAATGCGGTATTTCTTTGTCTGAAATCGCATTTGTCGGCGACACCGGAGGCGATGTCGGCGCTTTGAAAATAGTTGGGGCTTCCTTTGCGCCAGCGAATGCCACCAATGACGCCAAAGCGGCCGCCCATCACGCCAGTTCCCTGTTCGATATCGATGCGGTTCTCGAAGCTTTTCAAATGGTAGTTGACGGGCGATAGCTTCCGTACTGCCCATCCCTACCCTATTGCCCATCCCCTCCTTGTGCACGACCTGATATTCCGGGTCTTTCATCCTTCTAAAGATTGGATCTTGCTCCCTTCAGGGGTGTACTGATTCGAACCCAACTCTTTTTTACGATGCGATTCTTACAAATTGGACTGTTTTGCCTCGTTCTAGCCGTTAGTTGTCTTACCGCACGGTCCCAGCCGGTCAACCCCGATATGGACGTGTACTACACGACTGACCGGTCGGTCACTTTATACCATGTGACCGATACCACCCGGGCCTACATGCATCTGAAATTGCGGGAGCCGGTGTACGTTTTAAGCGATAGAGAAAACGGTTGGAAGGAAGTTCGAACGCTGGATGGGGCGAATGGAGTGGTCAAAGCGTCGAAACTATCCAATGTCTGGATTCGGATTTCAAAAACCGAGCAAACCTTGTTTGTTTACCAAGGAGGGAAGCTTGTTGTCAAATTGCCGACCGACCTTGGGTATAACTTTTTCGCGGACAAAGAGCGCCGTGGCAATCCTGGCGATCCTGACCATTGGCGAACTCCCGAAGGACAATTTTTCGTTGCGGCGAAAAACCCGAACAGTCAGTTTCATAAAGCATTTGTGCTCAATTACCCAAACGCTGAAGACGCCAAACGAGGACTCCGCGACTCCATCATCACCCAAGCTCAGTACGACGCCATAGTGCAGGCTGAACGGTCCGTGTCTATGCCTCTTATGAACACGGAGCTCGGCGGATACATCGAAATCCACGGCGACGGTACGGGAAAGCGCAGTAATTGGACGCAGGGTTGTATTGCCATCGACAATGCAGAGCTAGACAAGCTTTGGGACCTTATTGCTGTCGGAACCCCTGTCCTCATCGAATCATGAAACTTCTTAGCTCGCTCTGGTTGTTCGTACTGATTATTGGCTGCCCATCCGTGGTTAGGGGTCAAGGAAAGGGACTAACCTTCGATCCTCCGTTGACCGGATCGGTGTTCGTTGTCCCTATTGAAGGGATGATCGACAACGGCCTTTCCCATTACATTACCCGCGCGATCACCGACGCGGAATCGTCGGGAGCAGGCCTAATCGTTTTTGACATTGACACGTTTGGCGGCCTGGTCGACGCTGCAGACGTCATCCGACAGGCCATCTTGAACTCAAAAGTGCCGACGGTGGCATTTATCGACAAAAACGCTGCTTCGGCTGGAGCGCTGATTTCGTACGCAGCGGATCGAATCGTAATGGTGCCCGGATCTTCCATCGGCGCTGCAACCGTTGTTGAAGGGGTTGGAGGAGAGGCCGCTCCGGACAAGTACCAGAGCTATATGAAAGGCATTATGAGGGCCACGGCTGAAGCCAACGGACGGGATCCTCGCATAGCCGAGGCCATGGTCGATCAAGACATTGAAATACCTGGTATCATTGCGGCGGGCAAAGTCTTAACGCTCTCGGCCGGTGAGGCTGTCAAGTTAGGCGTCGCAGACGCTGAACTGGTCTCGATCGATGCGCTGCTAGATGTTTTGGGCCTAGGGGCAGCCACACGAGTTGATCACAAAGTCAGTGGGATTGAACGAGCCCTTCGTTTTTTTGGATCACCGGTGGTGCAATCCATTTTGATGTTGATGATGATGGGCGGGCTCTATTTTGAGCTCCAATCGCCAGGGGTTGGATTTCCGGGGATCATCGCACTGGTCGGTGCTGCCGTCTTTTTCGGCCCGCACTATATGCTTGGACTAGCCGAAAGCTGGGAAATCATTTTGTTTGTGATTGGGATAGTCCTTCTCGGTTTGGAAATATTCGTATTCCCCGGCTTTGGGGTTGCGGGTATCTCTGGATTGATATTGGTAGTTGGATCACTTGGCATTTCGTTAATCGGCAATGTCGGATTTTCGTTTCCGACCGGCGCAGCTATTGGACAGGCAACCACGACGTTAGCTGCCACGCTTGTCTTATTGGTGATATTGATGTTTTCACTCGCCCGTTATCTTCCTCGATACGAACGGTTCAACCGTTTGGTCCTTCAACCGGATCTAGGTAGTGGCATGGGATTTACGTCCGCAGAATCCCACCTTGAATTCATTGGGATGAAAGGAACCGCCCTAACGCCACTTAGACCGGCCGGAACCGCTGAAATTGGCGATCAGCGAATTGATGTAATGACTTCGGGCGAGTACATCGAGGTTGGCAAGACCATAGAGGTATTTCAGGTCAACGGAGCAGTCGTTCGCGTGCGCGAACCCCGGCAAATATCAACCGGATCAGAATCCAAGGCATGAAACGAACCCTCGTGTAACTTTCGCCTATTCGTCCGTAGACAGCTAGGTTACATCCAGCACAATATTAGTAAACCCTTTTGGAACTGCTCCTTCCTATCGCGTTGATTTTAGTCGGTGTATCCCTCATCGTGGCGGAAGTGTATCTCATTCCGGGGTTGAACATTGTTGGCATATTGGGTGCACTCATGGTTCTTTTTGCCGTGGGAATTGCGTTCGTGCAGTTTGGCCTTATGGGGGGTGTTTTCACCTTATTAGGGGCTGTAGGAGCTTCCGGAGGCGCTTTTTGGTGGCTTTGGTCGAATGGAGCTTGGGATCGATTTATCTTGGTGGCCAGTCTCAAGCCCGATGAAAGACTGCTGGCCCGCGAGAGCGATCAACGTTCAAGCTACCTCGGCAAAAAAGGAACGGCCATTACCCCTCTACGCCCGACGGGCATCGCTGAAATCGATGGGGAACGCATTGAAGTCGTAACCGAAGGAGATTTTATTTCTGCTGGAAGTGACATCAAAGTAGTCGCGATGGACCGCAGAAGACACTTCGTTCGTCTCGTAACCGACACCAAGGCCTAACGGACCAGGCATTCTCGGGCAACTTTTGGGGGAGTAACGGGTCTTGTAAGCCCGGCTTATTATGCCCACACTCTCCTCTATCAGAGCCCATTCATGCGACCATCGAGGTCCAAATTCGTCCTCTTTTTCCCCTTTTCACCCGGATTCCTCCGACCCTGGGGTGGATCCGTTCAGCCTTTCATGCTTCTTTGTTTTCTCTGGGTGATGGGTGCTGGATGCAAAGGTGAAGAGGATATATCGCAGAGTATTCCCAAAGGATGGGACGGAAACTCCTCTATGTGGTGGCAGATTGGTGCTGATACGACGAATGCATTCCGGCCGCTAGAAACCATGGAAGAAATGGGCATTTCAGGCAGCCACTTGTTAAGCGCTTCGCTGGACGGCACTTCTTCAGGTGATCGTAGCCTGGCACAGCTCAAATTCAATCAATATGTCAAAGAGAGTCTGATTGAATTATTCAGAAACGAACCCGAAATCGTCGATTCGCTGTTCACCAAATACGTTGTCCCGAAAATGGACGATGCCCGATTGGATGGCGATGTGCAGCCTCAAATAAAGACTTTTCAACGAGAGGCCTATCGATTGATTGCCCGCCATTTTCGCTACCCCCGGGTCACGACCAAACTCGGCGAAGATATTCCGATGCCGGTACCTGATTCCCTCCAAGAAAAGCAGATTTCGGGTGAGGTATTCGTTCAATTGGCCCTAAATAAAGAGGGCGTTCCGATTGCCCTTCAAACGTTGAGCGGCGTTCACCCAACGCTCGATCGAATCGCGATGCAAGCCATGACCCAAATGCGATGGCAGCCCGCATATGTTTTGCGAGGTAGCAGATCGGTGCCGGTGCCCTCATGGACCCGGATGAAAGTCCGTTTTGGGGCCGTCCAATAAGAATTACCTGTCTAAATACCCGTCGGCATTCCGCTTCATAAGCAAGGTTCAAGCCATCAGCCGGCCGTCATCATCCCCGCAATTGTCGCGGTCATCAGGTTGGCAAAAGTCCCTGCAAGCACGGCCCGGACCCCCAATTTGGCTAGATCCGAAGTTCGTTCAGGAGCCAGCGGTCCGATGCCCCCAATCTGGATGGCAATCGAGGACAAGTTCGCGAACCCGCATAAGGCAAACGTGGCCATCATGATGGTTTTGGGGTCGAGGGATCCTGCAGTTATTTGACCTGCAAGATTTAAATAAGCCACAAACTCGTTGGCAATAATTTTAGTACCGAGCAGAGATCCAAACGAAATCACATCGGCAGTAGGAATTCCAATAAGCCAGGCCAGCGGAGAAAGTCCCCAACCCATGAGTTGTTCGAGCGTCAGGCTAAATCCAAACAAGCCTGCTCCCCAGCCAAGAGTATAATTTAGCATGGCGATAAGCGCTAAAAATGCCAACAACATCGCTCCTACATTCAGAGAAAGCTTGAGGCCGTCAGACGCTCCATTCGCTGCGGCGTCAATGACGTTGGCCGACGTTTTCTCTATCTGGATGCGGACATTCCCCATAGTCGCGGGCTCTTTATCCTCCGGTATCAACATTTTTGCTAGAAGCAAGGCGGCTGGTGCGGCCATAATACTGGCCCCAAGCAGCTGCTCGGCAAACAAAAGTCGTCCGGCGTCGAGCGTAACGCCCATTGCTTGCGAATAGGGATCACCCAAAATCTGGATATACGCAGCCATTACCCCTCCCGCAATGGTAGCCATTCCTCCTGTCATCACAGCCATCAATTCAGACGTGGTCAGGGAGCTCAGATACGGCCGAATGACTAGCGGAGCCTCGGTTTGGCCCACAAAAATATTCGCGGTAACCGATAGCGACTCTGCGCCACTGGTACCAAGGAGTCTACTCATGGCCCAGGCCATCCCTTGAACCACTTTTTGCATCACGCCCAGGTGATACAACACGCTCATTAACGCTCCAAAGAAGATGATGGTAGGAAGTACCTGAAACGCAAAAAACATCCCCATACTGCCTTCCGTGCCAGGACTCTTGGCCAAATCACCAAAAATAAAAATCGCTCCTGCCGTTGTAAAATTGAGCACCAATACAAAAAATCCGCTCACCCAGGAAAAAAACATTTTGGGCCAACCCAGCGGCGAAAAAAATTCGCCCATGACGCCACCCTTGAGGAGAAATATGGCTAGAATGACCTGTAGGCCGAGGGCAGAACCTACCATTCGCCAGGAAATACCCTTTCTGTTATTCGAAACTAGGTATGCCAGTCCAAGAATGGTAGTCAGGCCGATCAGGCCACGGACCAATGAGATAATATCCATAGTGCTGGAAGAGGCTAATTGGGTGGTTTTAACGTGCGCGATTCACAGTAATATACAAGCGGAAACCGGATCGGAAAGGCCCGTTCGCGTATCTTGTGATTTCGTGTGTCAATAACACCCATTCGCCTTGTTTCACTGCCGGACCCACTCCGTTCGATGACCCAATTTACCCTGCTTCCTGACTTAGATTCTCCAACCAACAAAACGGCCCCGTCCGATATTTTAAAAGGCCTCAACGATGTTCAGCAAGAAGCAGTCGTAGCTGTCGATGGCGCGGTTTTGATCATTGCGGGACCGGGTTCAGGTAAAACGCGCACGTTGACCCACCGCATCGCGTATCTGCTGGCTACGAAAAAGGCTCGGCCTTGGGAAGTACTGGCCATCACCTTTACCAACAAAGCCGCCCGGGAAATGCGCGATCGCGTCATCGATCTGGTTGGTCAGGAAACCGGGCGGGGAATGGCTCTGGGCACGTATCACTCCATGTTTGCCCGGCTGTTGCGCGTGGAGGGTGAGCGCATTGGATACAGCCCGGATTTTACGATCTACGATTCCGAGGACAGCCAACGCGTTATTCGGGATTTGATGGAGCGTTTCAACATGGATGCGACTCAGATTAAGCCCCGACCCGTTCAGCATGCCATTTCGGGGGCCAAAAACAAGATGATGTCCCCGACCGAATTCGCTCAAGCGGCCATTACCCCAACTCAAGTGCGGGCGGCCGAACTGTATCAGCCTTATCTGGATGCACTGCGTAGGGCCAATGCGATGGATTTTGATGATCTCCTCCTGAAGCCGATTCAACTCTTCGACAATCATCCCGATATCCTGGAGAAGTATCAAAACAGGTGGAAATTCATCCACATCGACGAATATCAGGATACCAATAAGGCCCAGTACCTCTTGGCCCGCATGCTGGCAAAAAAACACGGTAATTTGTGCGTGGTTGGGGATGATGCTCAAAGTATTTACGCCTTTCGGGGAGCCGATATCTCCAATATTCTCTCGTTCCAGCGTGATTATCCCAACGCGACCACCATTCGGTTGGAGCAAAATTATCGTTCTACAAAGCGAATCATTCGCCTTGCCGATTCCATCATCAAAAACAATCTGGACCAGCTAGAGAAAAATCTCTGGACGGACAACGATGAAGGCGATCCCATCATCGTGATGGAGTCAATTTCCGAGCGAGATGAAGCGCAGAAAATCGAGCGCCGAATCCGCGACGTGCAGATCCGACTGGGGCATTTGAATAAAGATTTCGCGGTTTTGTACCGGACAAACGCTCAGAGCCGATCGTTGGAAGATGCTTTGCGACGGGGCGGCATTCCGTATCGTGTGGTCGGAGGCGTATCTTTTTATCAACGGAAGGAAATAAAAGACGCTTTGGCCTATCTCCGACTCGTGGTCAATCCGAACGATTTAGCCAGCATTCGACGGGTCATCAACCTACCAACCCGGGGCATCGGGGACAAAACGCAGTCGATTCTGTGGGATTATGCTGATCAGAACCAGATTGGAGTTTGGGAGGCACTAGAGCGCGTTGAGAAAACGGGGCTGGCGGGCCGCGCGACCAAGGCCATAGTCGGATTTAGGGATATGTTAAATACCCACCGAGTTCGAGCGGCGACGGAATCCGCGGCGGCGGTGGCGAAAGATTTGATCCGTGCCACGGGTTTGCTGGAGGAACTGCGCAAGGAAAACACCCCCGAAAACCTAGTCCGCTGGGAAAACGTGCAGGAGCTCCTCAATGCCATCGCAGAATTCACGTCGGAAGATCGTGAGGAAAACTCGCTCAGCGGGTTTTTGCAGGAGATCTCATTGTTAACTGATGCAGACGAAACGCAGGACACCGAGAATCGGGTGACTTTGATGACGCTTCACGCCTCAAAAGGACTCGAATTTCCGGTTGTTTTCCTTTCCGGGATGGAAGAGGGGCTGTTTCCGCTTCAAGCCGCTGCCCAGGACCCAAAAGAACTGGAGGAAGAGCGACGATTATTTTACGTGGGCGCCACCCGTTCCAAAACGTTGCTCTTTCTGTCCCACGCCCGGAGTCGTTTCCGATTTGGTGAGCAACAGCCGGCCATCCGCAGTCGCTTTTTTGAAGAGGTCGACGCGTCGGTAATGCGCTCTGAAACAGGTCAACTGTTCGATCCGAATGTGGATCGTTTCAAGAGTCGCTCTGGCGGGCCTTCTTACGACGAAGTGGATCCGTACTATTACCGGAAAAACCTGAGGGAAGAGCGCGGCGTACTGCCGAAAAGTGCCCCCGTTAAGTCAAGAGTGGATGGTGATGATCATCGCATCGTATATGAAGAGGAGGAAAGCGGCCGAATCGCACCTGGGATGTTGGTCGAGCACAGTTTGTTTGGCGAAGGAAAAGTGGTATCGATCGAAGGAACGGGACAAAACTCGAAGGCCGTTATCTTTTTTTCTGAAGTAGGCCAAAAGAAGCTCATCCTGCGATTTGCGCGCCTCAAAAGGATCGGTTAAAGCGCTTCGTCGTAGGAGGCGTTCACCAACGACCAATTACTATGTCCGTGTCCCCTCGATTTTCTTTTGTTGTATTCGCGAGCCTTTTATTTTTGGCGGGGTGTTCGTCTGATTCGCGCACCGCGCTGGTAATCTATTCCCCGCATGGAAAGGAGATGCTCTCTGAATATGAGCTCCTTTTCGAGGCCGAACACCCGGACATCAATGTGCAGTGGATTGATATGGGTGGGCAGGACGCCTATGACCGAATTCGCACAGAGAAGAACAATCCGGTAGCGAGCCTTTGGTGGGGCGGAGATAGCCCAACCTTTTCCCGGGCTGCCAATGAAGAGCTTCTAGTGGCCTATACGCCCTCGTGGGCCGATGGCATTCCCGTTGGCTCAGGAGACGCTTCTGCGAGATGGTTTGCCACGTATTTGACGCCTGAAGTGTTGCTCTATAATTCGAGAACGGTACCCGACGCAGAGAAACCGCTCGATTGGGATGATTTACTGGATCCGAAGTGGCACGACCGCATCATTGTGCGCTATCCGCTGGCTAGTTCCACCATGAGAACGATCTGGGGAGCGCTAATTATGCGCCAGGAATCGGTTGAAAAAGGGTATGAATGGCTGGCGCGGCTCGATTTGAACACGAAAACCTACGCCGCGGACCCCACGCAATTATACCTGAAGATTGCTCGCGAGGAAGGTGCCGTCTCGCTCTGGAATATGCCCGACACCTACATCCAGTCGAAAACCAATGGGTATCCGTTCGCATTTTCGCTGCCCACGAGCGGCACACCCGTTCTGAATGATGGTATTGCTCTCGTGGCTAATGGCCCAGCAACCGAAGCGGCCAAACTATTTTACGAGTTCGTTACGACCTCTGATGCCCTTGTTCATCAGGCCAACGTCTATTACCGAATCCCCGCCCGAACCGACCTAGACGTGGCAGCGCTTCCTGAGTGGATGCGCGAAGCCGACCTCAAGGCCATGGATATCGATTGGGCGCGGCTAACGGAAGAAGGCCCCGCTTGGATGCAGTTCTGGGATGAAAATATTAAAGGCCGCGGCGCTGAGTATTTGAAATCGATCGAGGCGAACTAAGTCTGATTTCAGGCCAGCTCTTCAGCCAGCGCACTTCGCGTAGACGTCGGGAGCGAGGCGCGCACGGCCACGGCACGGACGTTCGGCACAGACTGAGCAGCCGTCAAATCTGCCTCAGAAAAATTAAGGAGCACTTCTAATACCTGGTCCAGGTAAGAAGGTACCATGACCAATTGCCGGAGGGCGCTGGCTCCTTTGAAGCCCTTAAAATACCCACCGTACATACGGCGCATTTCTAAAACGCCCTTTTTCTCGCCTAACCACTCGCATTTGAGCGCTAGGTGCTCGGCCACCGCTTCGCACAGCTGGTTCCACGTTGGAGGAGGCGGTAATTCTCCTGTCTCCCGAAAAATCTTGGTGTCCCGGAAAATCCATGGGTTTCCGATGGCGGCGCGGCCAATCATGACAGCGTCTACACCCGTTTCGTCGAACATGGCCTCGATACGCTCCGGCGAAGAAGCATCCCCATTCCCAATGAGCGGAATCTTAATACCGGACTCTTCCTTTATGCGCTTCAGCCAATCCCAGCGGGCATTTCCGGTGTACATCTGAGAACGCGTCCGAGCATGAACTGCTAGGGCCTGAACGCCTGTTTCCTCAAGCATGCGAGCCACTTCAAGTATTTGAATAGACTCTTCGCTCCAACCAAGCCGGGTCTTCACCGTAACTGGTTTGCTCGATTCTTCGATGACCGCCGCCGTCAATGCCTGCATCTTGGGGAGATTCTTCAGAATTCCGGCTCCCCCATCTTTGCAAACCACTTTCTTTACGGGACAGCCAAAATTGATGTCAATTATATCGGGGTTAACGGCATCTACAATGCGCGTTGCTTGTCGAACCTGCTCAATATCACCCCCAAAAATCTGGATGGCTACGGGTCTTTCCTCTTCGTAGATATCCAATTTCATCATGGATCCTTCGGCTTCGTAGGCTAAACCACCGGAGGAAATGAACTCGGTATACAACATATCCGCTCCGAACCGTTTGCACATGAGGCGAAACGGCGGGTCGCTGACGTCCTCCATGGGAGCCAGAAATAAGGGTCTGTGACCAAATGTAACGGGTCCTATCTTCACGTTTGGCGCTAAAAAGGATCTTTTTGTCGAGTTCTCGGGGGTTCGATGCAACGGAAGGTCCTAATTCCGGTTCCTTTTCAGCGGTCGTTACATTGTTACGATTTCAAGGATCTTTGATTGGGGACTGTATTTCCATTCTTCGACTCGATATCCTGTGTGTCTTGCTTTAGATGTCCAACCGATAGGTTCAATTATGCGTCGTTTTATTCCATTCATGTTCCTGGCAGCCTTTTTGTCCGCTTGTTCATCGGGCGATAATGGCTCCGGGAAGAATTCTTTTGAGCGCACCGTAATCCTGATTTCGGTTGATGGACTGCGAGCCGACTATCTCGATCGTATGGACACCCCGAATATCGATCGGTTGATAGCGAGCGGAGCGTATGCAGACAAAGGAATGATTCCGGTATACCCTTCCGTGACGTTTCCCAATCACTACAGCATCGTGACCGGCCTCTACCCTGCCCATCATGGTATCGTCAGCAATACCATGTTCGATCCGGACATGAATGCCCGTTTTTCCATCCGGGACCGCGAGGCCATCACCAATCCAGCATGGTGGGGCGGTGAACCGTTGTGGGTGACGGCAGAGAATCAAGGCGTTAAGTCCGCCACTTATTATTGGGTTGGCTCGGAAACCCCGGTTAAAGGCGTAAGCCCCTCCTACTGGTACACTTTTGACGATACCGTTCCTGGTAACGATCGGATCGATCAAGTCCTAGCTTGGCTGGATATGCCGGTTGAAACGCGACCGGGATTCATCTCGGTATATTTTTCGGATGTGGATCATGCTGGTCATGACGAGGGACCCAATGCCCCGGAAACGGCGGCTTCCGTGCAGGCCATCGATGCTTACATCGGGCGCTTATTGGATGGTTTAGAATCTCGGGGGCTGTTTGATGGCGTCAATGTGATCTTAGTGGCTGACCACGGAATGGCAGAACTCTCTCGAGACCGCGTGGTCATTTTGGACGACTATATTGATCTGGATGATATCTACATCAATGATGCGTCTTCCTTAGTAGGCATCAATCCCAAAGAAGGCAAATTTGAAGCGGTGTTCGACGCTTTGAAAAATGCCCACCCTAACCTTCAGGTCTTCAAAAATGGGGAAGCCCCCGAGCGCTTTCATTACGAAGGTCACCGTCGAATTCCCCAAATTGTTGGGCACGTGGATGATGGCTGGATGATTGTTCGGGAACGTAGTTATTTCGAAGAGAATTTGGACGCCGTTTCGGGCGGCGCTCATGGGTACGACAACGAATTAGAGTCCATGCGGGCCACGTTTATAGCGCACGGTCCAGCTTTCAAAAACGGAGTAACAATAGCACCCTTTGAAAATATTCAGCTATACAATGTTATGGCTAGTATTCTGGGCATCAAACCAGCCCCCAATGACGGTAGCGCCGGAGCGTTATCCTCGATACTCGAAAACTGACTTTCCAATTAGCATCTGATCCCATCGAAACGCCCTATTTATATCAAGAACACCAGCGATACTTCGCACAGGTAGCCCACCCCATCGAAGAGTTGGCGGGGGAAGAACTAGCCGAGCTGGGAGCCGAGGGCATCGAGCCCGGCTATCGCGGGGTGCATTTCAGGGCGGATCCCCTTACGCTCTACAACATAGTTTACCAGGCTCGCATACCCACTCGGGTCATCGCTCCCTTGGTTACGTTCGATTGCCACAGCGATAAATACCTGTACAAACGGGCGCAGGAAGTCGATTGGATATCGTTGATTGGCCCGGAACGCACATTTGCGATCTTTGCTTCCGTATCTGGAAGCCACATCACCCACTCCAAATACGCCGCCCTACGTTTAAAAGACGCCATTGTGGACCAAATTCGGGATGCGGTGGGATCGCGCCCCGATGTCGACCGACGCGAACCGGATGTTTCCCTAAACCTGCACATCGAAAACAACCGCGCGACCATTAGTCTGGATGCCGCAGGTCAATCGATGCACCGCCGGGGGTACCGATTGGACGCCATGGAAGCACCGCTCCAAGAAACCGTTGCCGCGGCCATTATTCGGATGTCAGAATGGAAGGCCGACCGACCGCTGCTGGATCCGATGTGTGGATCGGGAACGATCCTGGCCGAGGCGTTGATGGTGGCCACGGGTACTCCTGGTGGGTATCTCCATCAGAAGTTTGGCTTCGAACAGTTTCCTGACTTTGACCTTTGGGGATGGTCAGCGCTACGCAAGGAGATTGATAGCGCAATCAAACCGATTGAAAAGGGACTAATTTCAGGCTCCGATATCGATTCCGAAGCGCTGCGGTTGGCCCGAAAGAACCTTTCGCGTTTGCCACATGGAGACCTTGTAACACTTTCTAGAGCCGATTATCGCAATTTGGACGACTTTGGGGACGGGGTGCTGATTACCAATCCACCCTATGGAGTTCGGCTTGGTGGTGGGATGCGCATAGAAGACTTCTACAAAGAACTGGGCGACTTTTTGAAGCAAAAATGTAAAGGAAGTACGGCGTTCGTTTACGTCGGCAAACCCGAACTTTTGAAAACGGTCGGGCTTCGGACCACCTGGAAAAAAGAGCTGGTGAACGGGGCATTGGACGGACGTTTGGCCCGGTATGACATGTACGCTGGGCAGCGAGAGAAGGACCGGTTGCGTCGAGAGGCGTCGGAATCCTAGCAGGAAAAGGCTTAATTCCCGCTACCTTCGGTTTTCGGTTCGATCGAGGAGGAGCGACATCAGCAAAGAACCCTCCGTATTGATTCATTTTTGCATGTTTTTGTGACGGCACTAAGAATTACCTTGGCAACCTTTCCTAATTCCTACCCGTAAAGGCTTCAAAAACCAACCGTATTACAGATTTTAAAGGTACCTCTCATGCCTAAATCCTTTCTTTCATATGCATTGTTGTTATTCTTTGCATTTATTCTGCTCGTACCTGTTTACGCGCAAGAGACTCCTCAAATTCCAGCAGCTCTTCCTGCCGATGTCGAGTCGGTGGACGCCATTATAGCGGCTGTGTACGATGTTATTTCGGGTGGAATGGGCGTTGAAAGGGACTGGAATCGGTTTCGTTCGTTGTTTCATCCGGAAGCCAAGCTGATCCCAAGCGGTTGCAACGCTCAAGGACAATGCCGCGCTACATATTGGACCGTGGGACAGTACGTCGAACGCGCCGGGCCATCGCTCACCGCCAGCGGCTTCTTCGAAGCGGAAACACACCGGTTGGAAGAACGCTTTGGCAATATCGCCCACATCTTCAGCACGTATGATTCCCGCCGCACATTGGAAGATGCCGAACCATTCCAACGGGGCATCAACAGCATCCAACTGTTCAACGACGGCTCGCGCTGGTGGGTGGTGAACATTTTCTGGCAGGGTGCCGGTCCAAATAGTCCGATTCCTGCGAAATATCAAGGGAAATAGCTGAAAGGGAGCTGTAATTACAGAATAGTCGGCTGTTGTCTTATGATTTTGGGTGGGCCCGGATTCGAATTCGAATCCGGGCCCACTTTTTTTTATGCCGTGTTCAGATCGCTGGGCGGAGGCCTAAATGCTGCACAAACGGTACAAAGTCTTTGTCAGAGAATAATAATTTATGGCCTTCGCTAATACAGTAACTGGCAATTATTACGTCCGTTGTTTTTTGTATGGTAATGCCTTTCAGACGGAGACGCCTGTAATTCTGCGCGCAGTTAACTGCTCTTTCAGGCCCCAAAAAAGAATCAATTGGGAGCGATTGGAGCAATATTTTGGCACTTTCAAAATCAGCTTCGTACCTAAATCCCTGCAGTATCTCAACTGCAATTAAGTCCCCAAGACCAACCATCTCAATTCCAAGAATTGAGTCCAGATAATCCGATTCCGTCGTGGAGACTCCGTTGAAATAATCAACCCAAACGCTTGTGTCAACGATTATCATCTATCAGTTCGCATTTCGTCGAGGTTTCCTTCCCAATGAAGCTTGCCTCTCAGCTTCTTAATTTCTTTGGCTTGGTCCAATCGAATAATAGTCTGTAATCCCAATTCTACAGCCTCCTTTTTCGTTTTCAAGCCAGTGATTGCGAGTACTTTTTTCATCAACGCATCCTCAATGACAATGTTAGTTCGCATAGTAAACCACCAGTGTGTGTATCAATTTATTCTTTATACACATTCGCTGGAGTTGTTCCATATGCGGCAAGCTGAGACGTCTTGATCTTTGACTCATCAATACCCAAACCTAACGCGCAATCTGCTCCCTACGCGTTCTCTTTAAGCGCCATCATGATCACGCGGAGGGCCATATTGAGCACGTCCTCTTCGATATTGAGAGGCGGGGCGATCCGGATCAGGCTGTTGGAGTGCAAGGTCCAGCCTAAAAGCACACCATTTTCAAGACATGTTTTGGTGACTTTCTCCGTCAATTTGGCGTCTCGAAGATCGAGCCCCAACATGGCCCCTCGACCCCGAATTTCCTTAATTCCCGGGTGTTTGAGCGTGTCCCTGACTTGTTGTTCAATTTTAAGGGCGCGTGCAGGCAGATTTTCGTTGGTTAGCACTTCGAGCGTGGCTAAAGCCGCGGCGCAGGAGACAGGGTGTCCCCCAAAAGTCGTGACGTGACTGAGCGGTGGATCGGTTCTAAAGGAAGCCATGGTTTCGCGCGATGACACAAAGGCCCCTAGCGGCATACCCCCACCCATTGCCTTAGCCAGCGTCAAGATGTCCGGAACAACCCCTAAATGTTCAAAGGCAAACATCGTCCCGGTACGTCCAAATCCGGTCTGAATCTCATCAAATATGAGCAGGGCCCCGGTTTCAGTACACTTTTTCCGAAGCGCTTTGTGCCAATCCGCGGTCGGTACTATGATGCCCCCCTCACCTTGAATGGGCTCGGTTATCACGCACGCCACCGTATCGTCTATGGCCGACAAGGCCCCTACATCACCAAAAGGAAGAAAAGTCACATCGGGCAGAAGGGGCAAAAACGGATTTCGATAAACTTCGCGTCCGGTAACCGAAAGCGACCCATGCGAATCCCCATGGTACGAGTTTTCAAATGAAACCATGCGTGTCCGACCGGTAGCCTTTTTGGCCAATTTCAGCGCGCCTTCATTCGCTTCCGTCCCGGTCATGGTGAAGTAAACCACGTCCAGCCCATCTGGCAGCACATTCGTAAGTGCCCCGGCATAGCGCGACTGGGATCCCTGAACAAATTCACCATAAACCATGACGTGGAGGTGCTTATCCAGTTGTCGTCGAACGGCCTCGATCACCCTCGGATGGCAATGTCCGAGCGACGATACCGCAATTCCACTAATCAAATCGATTATTCTTCGGCCGTCTTTGAGGTAGATGTACGATCCTACCGCCCGGTCTACTTCGAGTCCAAGCGGCGATTCACTGGTCCATGCCAGGTGCTCAGCGAACTGTTGTTTTGGATTTTGCACGATTCTAACAGTGGAGATTTGCTACAGATGGCGGTTTGTACCCTATCTTAGAACGGAACGGGACCATCATGGGTTCAATCTACAGGAAATTTAGCTTCATGACCATCAATCCATCACAAAAAGCGATTCTAAAAGGACTATCTCAGTGGTCCTCGCTTCATCATGGTCATTATTTGGAGAATCGCGGCTAGGTACCCTTACAATATTTTTGTTTTTCAGGGCATCCCAGTCGTCACTAGGGTGCCTTTTTTATTTTTATCGCTATTGACCTCCTCCCATTTCTTCACCCAGTCAAAAGTAGAGAATCGGGCGTATTTCATGTCGATACCTGAGGATTTCTGAGTCTAATCAGGTTGGTATCGGTTGTTGAGTCCCTGGTGTAAAGCAATTGCTCCCAGCGGGCATAATCCTCTTGGCAAAAGGGTCAGGCAACGGCAGATCCAAGCTGACAGAGGATGATGTCCAGTCTATTCGGTTCTATCTCTTCACTGGCCTCAAGGGACAAAGCGAGTTGGCGAAAGAGTACGGAGTCACCAGGTGGGTCATTAGGGACGTATTTCAGCGAAAGACATGGAAACACGTAGAAACGTTTAATCTTGACACGGTCTTCGTTGACCGGGATAAAAAGTAAGCGTAATTTGAAGGCTTCGCTGAATTATTGACTTTGGTCAATCGAATTTGGGGCACTGCATATCTGCCAGCAACAAGTTCGTCAGGGAAGTGGTTTTGGATAATCCCGCGCAGTTAATGTGCTTCGGTTATCTTTAAACAAGGAGGGGTGGCAGAGCCTGGTTGAATGCACCGGTCTTGAAAACCGGCATACGTTTACGCGTATCGTGGGTTCGAATCCCACCCCCTCCGCATGAAACATAGAAGCCCCGTCCACGAAGTGGATGGGGCTTTTTGTTTTTGGCCGGAGAAAGCTTGCTTTCGGAGAGCGAAAACAAAAAGACACAAACGAGCGGAGCGAGTACGGGGCTGTGCGTGTTTTATGCAGGCACCTCCCCTCAGGCTAACGGCGAGCGAAGCGAGCCGTAATCCCACCTTTTGCTCTGAATCCCTTCCTAAAAGATATTTCTAACGTTTCCGCCAACCGTACACTGGACCATTGTGGAAGAAGTCCAATGCATTGACCACGCCATCCTTTTTGAAGACTTGTCCGTCTTTCATCACAAAACGAACATCTCTTAAGGCATTGATATCTTCCAACGGATTCTCAGCGGTGGCAATCATGTCGGCGGCGAATCCAACCTGGATCGGCCCTCGACGGTCCTGCAATTCGCTGATTTCGTAGCCGTTGGTGGTCAAAACTTTCAAAATAGCGGCATTGGGAATTCCCGCAGCAATCCACGTTCTCAAAAATTCGATGGTTAGCTCACCACGATTCAAACCTGGTATGTAGTAATCTGCGTCTGTTGAAAATGCGAGTTTGACGCCCTGATCATAAGCGTTTTTGAGCATTTTTACGCGCCTTTCCCATGTCGCATCGGTCATTGGTCGCATAAAATCAGCCTTCGGTGTTTCTGTACCGACTCGCCAAATGCCTTTTTTGACCATCATCGCATGCAATTCTTCGTCTAGAGCTCCGTCGTGGTCTAGTGACCAAAGCCCGGCTTCAATCGCGCGCCGCGCTCCTTCCCTCGTTTGGACGTGCCCCGACACTTTTTGACCTGCATTGGCTGCCTCTGAGACAAAAAGCTTCAACTGATCAATCGTGTACGGATAGGCTTGGCAATCCACGCAGACTTTGATGACTTTTGCCCCGTAATGAATGTTGCGGCGAATTGCTTTGACAATTTCGTCGTTCGTGTCTGCATTCAAATATTCGGGATAAACGGTGTCTTCCCGCTCCGGCGTTTCGTAGAGTTGGCCTCCAAAAGCTCCAATGATAATCCCGGAGTTGATCATGGTAGGTCCCGGGACCCAACCCATTTCAATAGCCTGGCGCAAAGCCGTGTCAGCGTAGAGCCCATTATTGCCCAAATCGCGCACAATAGTGAAGCCCGAAGCTAACTTTTGAAACCCGGTACTCATAGACTGAATCGCACGAAGAGGCGTCGAATCCATGATAATAGTCATGTAATAATACCAACTTTCGGGTTCCTCTTTATAGGTTATTCCCAGATGGTCATGGGCGTCAACAAGGCCACCCATCACCCATTGATCGGATAGGTCGATAACCTGCACATCGTCTGGAATCGCCACATTAGGACCTATTTCTAAAATGGAGCTGCGGCCCGTTGTGGGGTTTTTCTCTACCAAGATGATCTGATTGTGAGTAACCGTCCCGGTAGCCGAGTCAATAAGGTGTCCCGCTTTTACGGCCGACTTTTGAGCAGCTACAAAGCCGATTCCAAAAAACAGAAACGCAAAGAAGAAGAAGAAGAAGAAGGCGATACGAGTTTTCATGCGTGCACCGATGGATTTGTGTAGCACTTGTGGGTGGGAAAAGCACTGGGTCAGACTAAACCGGTCTTGAATTCAATGGCACCACTCAAAGTTTACCGGCCGATCTGACGCGAAAAGTGCCTCTTCATCGTACGATTTGCCCGTCTCATAATCAATCCCACGTGCGACTTACGAGGCCGTTTCCGAAAATCGATGGTTGAATTCGTGGACGATTCGGAATTCGAACAGCCCTTTTCTCAAAGATTCCCAGATCCTATAATAGAGTCGACATTTTTAGTCCACTTTCGTACTTCAACCGTTATGAGAACTCTTTTCGCCATCTGCTGCTTTTTCATTGTCGCGCTTTTGCTGACCGATACCGTAAACGCTCAGGAATCGAAAGCGCAGCCGGATATGAGCTTTTTTATCACTAGTTCGGGCCCGGGTAACGGCGCAAACCTTGGCGGATTAGAAGGGGCTGACGGTTTTTGTACGCTCTTAGCCGAGGCGGCTGGTTCAGAAGGAAAGGAATGGGTGGCCTACCTGAGCGCTGCTCCTTCAGGTGACTCAGGGGCAATTAATGCACGGGATCGCATTGGATCGGGTCCGTGGCACAATTCAAAAGGAGTTTTGATTGCAAATTCGGTTGATGAGCTTCACAGCGACAAAGCAAACCTGACAAAGGAAGCGTCACTGGATGAAAACGGCAATATGATAAAAGGCCGCGGCGACACCCCAAACATGCACGACGTTTTAACAGGCTCTACTCTTGATGGACTCTTTCAAGTTGGGGAGACGGATACCACGTGCAGCAACTGGACGAGTCCGGGCGAAGGAAGTGCTTTGGTTGGTCATCATGACCGACAAGGCGGCGGCGCGAATCCAACTTCTTGGAATTCGGCGCACGGATCCAGAGGTTGTACCCAGGCCAATCTACAAGCCACTGGCGGAAATGGGTTGTACTACTGTTTCGCTAAGAAATAGAGCCCGATTCGCGACCGGTAAGGAGGACATTCGATGCATCCCCAAACAGCTATTTGATGACGAATCGGCTCACTGTTGAAACGGCCCTTCAGGCTCTAAAAGGACATCATAAGCCTTTTTTAGAGGTTTTTTCTCACGGATCGTTGGTCGTGGAAATCTACAAACCTGATAGGATAGACTCACAAACACCCCATTCCAGAGATGAAGTCTACGTAGTTGCAGCAGGATCCGGGACCTTTATCAATGGCGATATTAAGCAGCCCGTCATATCTGGTGAGGTGTTATTTGTACCTGCCGGAGTTGAACACCGATTTGTTGACTTTTCTGAAGACTTCTCGACGTGGGTGTTCTTTTATGGCCCTGAAGGGGGCGAGAAATCAGCCGAAGAATAAGATGCCATGATGGGTGCTTCGTTCTTAAGCCTGGGTGCCAAGTAACATTGCCAATGTCAGGTCAGTCGACCACAGAGATGGACCCCAAAGGTTGGACAGTTCTAGGTTGAATTAAGGTGGATTCTTCTGCATCTTTTAGAA
>JAQBZH010000032.1 GCA_027622005.1 Bacteroidota bacterium
GAGCCAATATTGAAGCGTTAAACCGCATCCAGTCGGCATAAACGGTAAAAGATATAAAAAGCGGGGCCGCCGCTGAGGCGGCCCCGCTTTTTTTATGCCCTTGCTTCTACCCTTTTTTGACCGAACCAATCGCCAAAAAGTACGTTGATTGATGTCCTCGTACCTCTTTGATTGGCTTTTTCAATGGTCATCCAGTTTTTCAAGTAAACGAATTCGATGCGACGTAACCCTGTACTATTTATTCTCCTCTCATTTGCCCTTCTTGCAGGTTGTGACTCTGACTCAGCACCCAAAGGAGATGTCATTATCACCGACATTGAAATTGGATCTGGGACACCGGTTAGAACAGGAAATACACTGATTGTTGAATACGTAGGCCGTTTTAGCGACGGTTCTATATTTGATTCGACCGACGAAAAGGGCGAACCATTTGTTTTCACTCTCGGGGTAAATCAGGTCATCAAAGGTTGGGATTCTGGATTGCAAGATATGAAAGTCGGTGGAAAGCGAAGATTGGAAATCCCCTCCCATTTGGCGTTTGGAAAAAAAGGACAATGTTTTTCAACTGGAGAATGCGCCGTACCGGGCAATACAGATGTGATCTATGAAGTCGAGCTTATAGACATATTCGACGAAGTGATAACTCAGGATATCGTCACCGGAGATGGGCTGACCGCTGAATTAGGTGACGTATTGGTAGTCAGCTACATAGGCCAATTATCTAATCGGGAAGGAAGCGTATTCGACGCATCGACCATTCAAGCTGGAAATTTCCTGTTCACGTTAGGTGCTGGTTCGGTCATTTCGGGCTGGGACATTGGACTGCAAGGAATGAAAGTAGGAGGAAAACGCGAACTAACCATTCCTCCAATGTTTGGTTACGGAGCTTTTGGAAGGGGCCCCATCCCCTCATTTGCGGTTTTGTTTTTTACCGTTGACCTCATCGAGGTTGTTAAACGCCCGACTGGTTGATGAATTAACTTCAAATTGCCCTTTGGTTTCCAAGAGTGGAGTTTTAAGACCAAAAGGCGAATATTTATGTTCGTTCACTAACTATTAGCCATTCCCCATCTTTGGCGACTAGGTACGATTTTCACCCGGGTAATTTTGATGACTCCCCTGCCCTATTCCGCATTTGATGCTGTTCAATATCTCTCCAGCCGCGATTCAGTCATGGCCCAATTGATCCACGCAGTTGGACCCTATGAAGGCGGCCTGAGACCTGCGCCTTCTCCTTTTGAGGCACTTTGCGAGGCCGTTACCTATCAGCAACTATCGGGCAAAGCAGCAGCTACTATTTACGGAAGATTTCGAGCATTGACCCCCACGGACAAAGCGCTGGATCCTGCGTTAGTACTGGCCCTTCCGGATGAATTAATGCGCTCTGCAGGTCTGTCGCGTGCGAAAACGGCGGCCATCAAGGATTTGGCGGGTAAAACGTTGAGTGGTGCGGTTCCTAATCAGGACTCATTATCTCCGCTATCGGACGAAGAGATCATCGAAAAATTTACGATCGTCAAAGGAGTCGGTCCGTGGTCTGTGAAAATGTACCTCATGTTTCGTTTAGGCCGGCCCGATGTGCTCCCGCATACTGATCTCGGCATCAGAAAAGGGATTATGCAGACGTACCAACTTGCAGAAATGCCGTCTCCCAAACAAGTAATCGAAATTGCAGAACCATGGAGCCCCTACCGCACTTTAGCTTCGTGGTACCTTTGGAGGTCTCTCGAAATCGAGACCACCCTCTAAAACGTCAGCTCAGTGGTCGATTAAAGATCATGACATGCTGTTGAGGGAGTACGTCCCGTGTTTCCCGCCAACTAAATCCGACGGATTCGATCTCCTTTCGTGTCTGGATTTCGGACATTCGATGTGCGGCTGAAACGCCGATCGTATCGTCTTCGAGTCGATATTCAACGACCACCAATCGTGCCCCGGGCTTCAGCGAATCCAAAATGGACTCAATCATTTCTTTTGGAAAAGAAAACTCGTGGTAAGACGCTACGATTAGCGCCAAGTCCATTTTCCCGGACGGTAAATTCGGCGAGGTTTCGGTACCTAAAACAGGAGTGACGTTTCGGTAACCAAATCGCTCTGATCGGGCTGAAAGCGTATCAATCAAAGTGGGCAACACTTCCACCGAATAGACTCTTCCATGAGGTAGCGTTTCGGCCAACAAAAACGTGAAAAATCCGGTTCCTGAGCCGATATCAGCCACAACCGCCGACGGATTTAGGGCCAAAACATCCAACAGGCGATTAGGAAGTTCTTCGACGTTTCTCTCGGGCCGGTCTAGCCATAAAGGACCGTGTTCAAAACTCAGTACGTCTGCGATTTCCCGGCCCATGTAAAAGCGCCCAGATCCGCCCTCTGTGGTGGACTTTTTCTGAGTGTAAGTCGCAGATTCTCCGCAACCGGCGCAGCAGAGGTAAATCAGTGCCCCGAAAAGGTTGAAGAACCGATGTGTTATCCTTGCAGACACGAAAGATCAATTTTAGGCGGAAGGGTAATTTCCATACTATCTCTGATGTGAAAGGTTTTAAATGAGAAGCCGGGGCCAACCATGCGGTTGGCCCCGGCTTCGTCCCGGTGCTTACGTTTAGAAGTCTTAATTGTCGGTTGTAAACTGACCGTATTCGAACCAAACCAACATGCCATCCATCGTCTTGCCAAACGGATAGCCAGCTTTTCGATAATCGTCCAGTGCCGTCCGGCAAAATCCAGAAACGATCTTTCTCATAGAGGCTGTATTCGCTCGGCGAAAAGTGGCATCTTTATGGTAATTAAGTTCTCGCATCTGGCTTCGTGTCAATCGGTGATGAATCAAAACTATAGTCAGTTTATCGACAGGGTCGCCATATCCTAAAGGGACAATCAACGTAAAAAAGTTAACCCCGATCATTTATTCGTCCTTCAACCCAAAGACTTCCTTCACGACGTTCCAATCAGTTAGATCAATCGATTTTTTTCCATAGGCAAATCCATCAATTATCACTGCTTTAATGGTGCGGTCGGGCAAAGAATTAAAATTCACAGCTTCAGTCGAGGTCTCGTAAAACACTTCTAAAAACTGGTCATCAAATCCGTATCCCATGGAAACGGTGTAGTCAACCGCAGGCATGGTAGGAGACTCGACGCCAAAAGTATACGGTAGAGCGGTCCAGGTACCCTGGTCTCGGAAAAACAACAAAACGGCTCCTTCGTCGACAACCAATGGGGTGATGTCCTCTACGGTATATTGAACGGAAGCTACCGTTCCATTGATGTCTGCATCCGCCATTCTGAACTCAAAATTGAGAGAAAAGACGTTGGCATTCCCTGGAGGCCCCTCGGGCCCAACGCCTTCTTCGATGACGCAGCCTGAAGCCACAAAAAGCATCAAAAACATCCAACTTGTAACGAAACGTTTCATTTCATACCTCCGCACCAAAAAGGCACATCTATTGATCATTTTTAATTCCGCTAAGACGGAATTCAATCCTGAAACATCCGATCCAAATTGGAAGAGTTTCAGCCTGACTTATTCCTTCCAAAACACACGCCGAAATCCTGTCAGCGTCAAGATCGGCCTTAAACCCTCTTAGTTGGGGGTTTTTAGATTAGGTAGGTGTCTACGTTTGACTACACTCCCCCTTAATTATGCACGATTCGGTTCGCTGAGATCCTCCCTTTTTTGATATTTCGACGAAACAGAACAGTCTTTTTTTGGTAGTTTGGGTTCAACAAATCCCAAGGCGGTTCGGCCGCCGTTCAGCGTTTCTTTTACCTAGTTGAATAGATGATCCACGCCGTAATTATGGCTGGCGGTATCGGTAGTCGGTTTTGGCCGATGAGTCGCCGCGACAGCCCTAAACAATTCTTGTCTATTGTCGGTGAGGATACTTTAATTCAGAATACCGTTGCGCGCCTGAACGGTATCGTTCCCATGGAAAACTGTCACGTTGTTACCCATGCGCGATATGTTGAAAGCACCTTAGAACAGATTCCGTCGATGCCGCCAGGCAACGTGTTAGCCGAGCCGATAAGCAAAAACACGGCTCCCTGCATAGCTTATGCGGCTATGAAAATCTACCAAAAGGATCCCAATGGGATTATGGTCGTGTTGCCAGCCGATCATGTAATTCGAAACGTCCGAAAGTTTCACCAAGCGCTTCGTGTCGGTATTGAAAAAGCAAACGAGGAGAATGCACTAGTCACGATCGGGATAGAGCCGACTTTTCCCGCCACCGGATACGGCTACATTCAGTTTGATCCAGAAGACTCTGAAGATTCGGATGAACCCGTAGCGCTGTTTGTTAAGACGTTTGCTGAAAAACCAAACATGGAGACGGCCGAGCGATTCATTGATTCGGGTGATTTTTTGTGGAACAGCGGCATGTTCATCTGGCGAGCAGATTCGATCCTCAACTCGCTCGAAAAGCATTTGCCCGAAGTATTCGAGTCTTTTTCAGGGTTAGGTAAAAATTTGACCGCTGAAGCAGAAGCCGATGTCGTTTTGAAAGCTTTCCAAGCCTGTCCTTCCATTTCCATCGACTACGGCGTTATGGAAAGAGCCGACAAAGTATATGTAGTCCCTGGATCTTTTGATTGGAGTGACGTTGGCGATTGGAAAGCCGTTTATGAACTGCGAGAAAAAGGAAAGGCCGGCAATGCGGTCGAAGGAAACGTCATTCTGCATGACGCCAGCCGTTGTTTCGTCCAGGCCGGCAACAAATTGGTTGCGCTTATTGGTGTGAACGATCTTATCGTCGTTAATACAGAAGATGCACTGTTGGTTTGCCACCAAGAAGCGACCCAGCGGGTCAAAAATATCGTCGACTATCTGTATACCCATCACCTCGACGAATACGTCTGATTCGCATTCCTTAGCGGTTTCTTCTTGATTTTTGTTGCATCATTCTACCAAGTGTGACGTACGGGTCGAATTGTGACTGATTAGTCAGGTTTGATATTTGAAGTATTTCATTGCCACCCGTCCTGATGCAACGCCGTACCAACACCCACTCTGAGTCGAGTGAATTAGATCTTGACATCCCAGAACGACAATCGCGTCGGGAAAGGGAGATTCAATACAAGCGGTTAGAAATTCTTCTCGCTGCCCAAGAAGTATTTGCTGAAAAGGGATACCAACAGGCCACATTAGAAGAAATTGCCATTCGGGCGGAGTTCGGGAAAGGCACGCTTTACAATTATTTCCCGGCCGGAAAGCAGGAAATTCTACTGGCCATTTTTGAATCGCTGTATGATCAATTGTGTGAATTGATTTCAACGACCTTTGGCGATCAATCTGAGTCAACATTTTCGGACCAACTTCGCACCTTTTTTGAACACACGTTCTCGTTCTTTTTCAAAAAGCTGGACCTGTTCGTGATATTGGTGCGCGAAGCACATCGAATGGGTAGCGGAGATGACCCCTCTCCTCAAGTTTTCTTCGTCAAACAGCGAAGTCGCACCATCGAAGCACTGTCCATCCCGATTCAAAGGGCCATGGATAAAGGTGAGATTCACGCGACTTCGGCTTCTTTCTTGGCCCATCTTATTCTTGTGAATGTGAACGGCTGCCAAATGAACGCATGTCATCTGTTTTCGGACTCTTTGGCGGGTGCGCCAAATTCGTCGAAGGAAATGGCTGATTTTTTAACTGAACTTATTTGTAACGGTATCGCCAAACCCCAGAATTCAACAACCGTTGCTTGAAATGAACTTTATGATCCGACAAATCACCGCAGGTAAACCATTCTATTTAGCAGCTTTCCTGCTCGCGTTCATCGCTCTGTTTCCGGTGCGATCCACTTCCGCTCAGGAAATAGCAAACGCGGACTCCCAATCTAAACTGGTTTTGACGCTGGATGAGGCCATTGTGGTGGCCTTGGTGGAAAACACGGCATTGGAAAACGTCCGACTCGATCAGGAATTGACAAACTCCCAAATTAAAGAAGGGTGGGCTGAGCTTTTTCCTTCGGTCGATTTCAACTCGTCATACACCCGAAACGTCCGATCTGCGAATCCATTTGCTGGGTCTGATGCTGGCGGCTTGTTTGAAACACTCGGTTTTTTAAACTGGATTGCATTCAACGAACAAGCCCGAACGGATAACGATGCTGGAACGGACCCGATTTCGATCGGCGATTATTTTCAGCGGATACAGCAAGGTTACGAAAACGCTGGCATCGTACGGAATACGTCGGACAATCCATTCAGCGTACCGAACGTTTACATGAATAGCCTGTCAATCGTACAAAAGGTGTTTGATGGCCGTGCCATTTTCGGTGCTTATGGTGCTTCAAAATGGTTAAAACCCTTCAATGAATACGCTGTGACTCGCGAAGAGCATCGCTTGATCAATCAGGTCAAATCGGCCTGGTATGCCATTTTGTTGTTGAAAGAGCAGGAAAACGTCCTCGTACAGAGCGTTGCTCGTTCAAGCCGTACCCTCGATGAAGTATCGAGACAAGTAGCTCAAGGAGTGGCGCCTAAATTCCAGCGTCTATCCGCAGAAGTGGAACTGGCCAATCAAGAAACGCAACTCGTTCAGGCTCAGACCAATAGCGCAGCCGCCATCGACAATTTGAAGATTTTACTAGCCGTTCCGCCGCAGGTCGAGATGGAACTGCGTGGAACGCTCGAAGGCAGTGTCGATGGGAGCATGGTGACGACCTCACTCGCAGATGCAGCGCTTGCTGCTCTGGAAAAAAGACCTGACTTGGCGCAATCTCGAATCTCAATTGAACTTGAGCGTATTCAACTGCAGGTGGCCAAAGTGGAGTTTTTACCATCAATTGACGCCTTTGCCAATTTCGGTTATATGGGAAATGTACCTGATGCACGGTCAGTGATTTCATCCTCTGCGGCGGATCCGTTTAGCTTCACCAAATCCAATCGAGGTTATTTTGATACCGCATATTGGGATCGAACCACCAACATTGGATTTCGCTTGAAATGGAATCTGTTTAACGGCTTGGCCTCCAAGCAGCATGTCCAGCAACGAAAAATCGCGATACAAAAGGCCGAAAATAATGTGGAATTTTTGGCGCGAAGCATTCAAGTAGAAGTCGAGCAGTCGCTCCGAAATCTAAGAGCCGCACAGACTAGAATGCTGAGCCAGCAAAAAAATGTCGAGAGAGCCGAATTGAACTTCGAATATGCGGAGTCTCGCCTAAAAGAAGGCGTTGCAACGCCCCTCGAGGTCCGCGAGACTTCCAATCAACTCGATCAGAGCAAGTTGGGGTACCTGCAAGCAGTCCACGACTACCTGGTGGCTCGAAGCGCCTATCAAACGGCCATAGGAGCTCCTGATAATTATTTAGCTCTCTCGAAGAATGCCCAATAACTTGCGGGCTCCGTCCCATAATCACCTTTTTATCTACTAAGAACCGATTTCGGTATCCCAGTTAACGCACCGAAAATAGTACCCTACTCAAATGTCCCGAATCAAATCCCACTTTTCAATCCCTGTTATTCTCTTAATAGCTTCCTTACTGATATCGGCATGCGGCGGCAATGCTTCCGCGGAATCTGAAGCGACCGATCCTGCGCCCAGTTCAAATGTCCGGGTTGTGAAAGTGAATTCCATTGCTGTCACACTACAATCATTTGAAGAGATAATTCCGGTAACGGGCGTCCTGTCATCCCCCCGGGATGCCTCCCTCTCCGCCCAAACATCTGGCACAATCGTATCGCTTTTGGAAGTTGGTGCTCGAGTTGAACAAGGAGACGTGGTCGCTAAATTGGATGATCGACTGATCAAAGCCGCGCTTGAGCAGGCAAAGGCTTCTCGGCTCTCGGCAGTAGCCGCAGTAGATCTGGCCAAAGACTTATTCAAACGGCAAGAGCCGCTTTTTCGCGATTCGATTATTTCTGCGATCGAGTTTGAAGGTGTCCGGTCGCGGTTAAGTCAAAGCCAAGCGTTACTGGCTCAGATGGAAGCCGCGGTGTCTGGTGCGCAGCAACAGCTGGAAAACACGCTAATTCGGGCACCTTTTGCCGGAGCCGTCGAACAACGGATGGCAGAAAAGGGCGAGCAAGTTTCGCCTGGCATGCCTGTCCTTCGCATTGTGGATACCAGTAATCTAAAGATCCAAGCTGGAGTTCCAGAGCGTTACGCTTCTGACATTCGCGTAGGAACCGAAGCGACTGTTTCGCTGAAAGCATACAACGGCGACATGTTTGATTCCAGAATAACGGTCGTTGGAAACGTGATCGATCCACAAAGTCGGACGTTTCTAATCGAAGTAAGCGTTTCGAATAAAGGCCGCAATCTGAAGCCTGAAATGATTGTGGATGTCCTTATTACACGTCGCGTCCTAAAGAATCAGATCGTACTACCTCAAACGGCCATCATTTTAGATGAAAATGGGTCCAGTGTATATACGGTCGACGAATCCGGTCCCAACAAGGTGGCCAAGCTGGTTCAAGTTGAGACCGGGGCTTCTTACGGAGGACAAACCGTGATTACCAGCGGACTCGAAGCCGGAATTCAAGTGATTACTGTGGGGCAAACCATGGTTTCAGAAGGAGATTTGGTCGAAATCGTAGCGGACGCTTCGTAATTCGTCCCGCCCAGACCTAATAAATCGACCAACTTAAATCTTGCTCAGGTTATGAAAATTACCAATACGGCGATCGACTACAGAACGACCGTTCTCGTTCTAACAGCTGTACTCACCTTTGGGGGGATATACAGTTATGTGACCATCCCAAAGGAAGCCTACCCTTCGATCGAAATCCCCAACATTGTCGTTACGACCATTTATCCCGGGGCTTCTCCTGACGACGTTGAGTCTCTTATCACCCAGAAAATTGAAAAAGAGGTTCAAAGTGTTAATGGGATCAAAGCTATTCGGTCGACTTCCACCGAAGGCGTTTCGAATATCGTTGTGGAATTTGAGCCTGATGTTTCGATCGACGATGCGTTTGCCAAAGTTAGAGATAAGGTTGATTTGGCAAAGCCGGAATTACCTTCCGACGTAGACGAACCAATGGTTAGCGAGATTGATTTTTCTAAATTTCCGATTCTTACCATCAACCTTTCAGCACCCTATCCGCTAACCCGTCTAAAAACGGTTGCGGAAGAGCTTCAAGACGAATTAGAGACCATCCCTAGCGTTTTAGCGGTCGATTTAATTGGAGGACTCGATCGCGAAGTCAAAATCAATGTCGATCTGTCGTTGCTTCAGGGATATAACGTCACATTTATGGACCTCGTGACGGCCATCAGGGATGAAAACACGAATCTTCCCGGGGGGTCCATCGACGTCGATCAGTCCAATTTCCTGGTGCGAGTGAATGGCGTAATAAACGATCCGGATGAACTGAATAATATTGTCATTAAAAGCCCAAATGGCGTCCCGATATACGTTCGGGACGTTGCAAACGTTGAATTTGGGTTCAAAGAGCGCACTTCTTATTCAAGACTGGCCATTTTTAAAGAGGAGGATGAAAACGACGAACTTCAGACGCTTTCACCGGAGGATTCCAAAATACTGCCAGTAATTAGTCTGAATGTTAAAAAGCGCTCTGGCGATAACATTCTGGAAACGGTGGATCAGGTAGGCCAAGTCATGGACGCGTTCTCGTTTCCATCAGGCACACAAGTAATCATTACCGGCGATCAGTCAGTCTTTGTTCAGGATCTTATTAAAGACCTAGAAAATAACATTATTAGTGGTTTGATCTTTGTGGTCGCCGTTTTGTTGTTCTTTCTAGGCGCCCGCAACGCCACCTTGGTTGGAATCGCGATTCCCTTGTCGATGTTTATTTCATTTTCGGTATTTCAGGCGATGGGGTATACGCTGAATTTCATCATCCTCTTTTCCATGATTATTGCTCTGGGAATGCTGGTGGACAACGCCATCGTTATTGTAGAAAATATTTATCGATTTCGAGAGGAAGGGCATTCTCGTTTTGAGGCTGCCAAAAAAGGCACAGCTGAAGTAGCCGGTGCTGTGATCGCGTCGACATTAACCACAGTTGCCGTCTTTTTCCCAATGCTTTTTTGGCCTGGGATGATAGGCGAATTCATGAGCTGGATGCCACTTACGTTAATCATCACGCTACTCTGTTCCCTATTTGTTGCGATCATCATCAATCCTGTGTTTACCGGTATTTTTGTTCGTTTGGATGGTGAGGTCGATGCCCCTAGGACGCCCGCCGCCAAAAGACTTATTTGGCTCACGCTTGCGGTTTTGGGATTGACTATTGGAATTGTCAATTGGAAGACGCTGCTGGTCTTCTTGATCGGCGTTCCAGCTATCGTGTACCTACATCGAATCTTGTTCAAGCCTATTGGGGATCGATTTATATCCACCGGTTTGCCTCGTTTTATCCACGGTTATCGCAAGATTCTAGAATGGATGTTGGAAAGAGATTATTCGTCCAACCGTGCGATGCTCAAGAATACGTTTAGTCTAAGTGTTTTTACGATTGGCTTCGCTCTTTTGGTGGTAGGGGGATTAGTTTCATCCACGCTGGGGCAGACAGCTAGTTTGGTATTTCTTATTCCCGGAGGAATCGGCCTAGTGGTAGGCATCGTTGGAATTCTGGTCCATACATTTGAAGCCCTCATACTTGGAAGAAGTGGCAGTATTAAAGGCGGGATCGTCTTTGCTATCGTTTCCGCTTCGTTCCTGACCCTAATGTGGTGGCTCGAAAAGGATGTTGACTTCGCCATGGCAACAGAATTGATGGTCTTCCCCGCTCTGGTTGTTCTCGCGGGCGTAATCGGAAAAACTTATATCAAAAGAGATCATCTTATTCTTTCTGACAATAGAGCCATCTTATTGAATAGCTCTATCGGATCTTTGATTTTGATCGTTTTCATGTTTGCGATATCTCCTACCGGAGTAGAATTTTTTCCGAATACATCCCCAACGCAAATAATGGTAACTGCAGAAGGACCATTGGGGATGAATTTGGACGCCTCCAATGAGTTGGCTGAGGAAGCCCGAAGACGGCTTGAAAGTTTATTGGCTGGTAATGACAGCGCTCGTGAGAACATCAAAAACATGGTGGTAAGTGTTGGGGTCAGTGCCGATGCCATGTTTGGAAGTTCGGCTGCGAGCCCAGAGCGTTCTCGCGTGACCCTTAATATGGTCGACTACAATAATCGAAGCGAGGACAGTTTTGATACCATGGAAAGTATTCGGTCGGAATTGCAGGGAATTCCGGGATCAGAAATCACCTTCGGCAAAGACGAGGGCGGGCCTCCAACTGGGCCCCCCGTTAATATTGAAATCAGTGGTCCTGATTTTAAGACAATAACAAAAATTGTTTTGGAAGTAAGGGGCCTGTTACGTGCAGCTTCGGAAGCCCAAAGCATCGCCGGGTTGGTGGACATTCAGGATAATTTGAGTTTTGGACGGCCGGAGATAAATGTCGTCATCGACCGAGAGCGGGCAGCCCGGTTTGATATTTCCACTCGAAAAATTGCTACAACCGTTAGGGCCGCCGTAAACGGGATTGAGGCTGGTAAATTCCGCGATGGTGAAGATGACTACGATATCGTCGTTCGGCTACGACCGGACGATCGTGCTTCGCTTGAAAGCCTACGAAATCTTTCTATCATGGAAGAAGGCAATCAAATACCGCTCGTATCGGTTGCCGACCTCGAAGTAGGCAGTGGCCTAGGGAGTGTAACTCGCCTCGACCTGTCTAGAGTGGCGCTCGTCACTGGAGATGCAGCCCCTGGCTATAACAGCGCTCAGATTCTCGCGGAAGTTCAAGCCTACCTGGCATCTTATGAAGCAGAATTACCCCCGGGATACACTATGACCTACACCGGAGAAAACGAAGATCAGGCGGAAAGTTTTGGATTTCTGTCCGTCGTGATGTTGGTCGGTGTATCGCTGATATTTATGATCATGATTGCCCAGTTTAACCACGTTTCGTCGCCATTTATCATAATGGTTGCAGTGGGGTTTAGTTTGATCGGTGTGATTCTGGGTCTGATATTGACGCGAACACCTTTCGGACTGATGACTTTTATCGGAGTGATTTCGCTCGCTGGGATTGTGGTTAACAACAACATTGTTTTAATCGACTACATGATGAAATTGCGTGAACGCGGGGTCGCTAAGAGGGAAGCTATTATTGAAGCGGGCGCCACTCGGCTTCGGCCTGTTCTATTAACGGCAACGACTACGGTTTTGGGATTAATTCCGTTAACTTTTGGAATTAATGTCGATTTTGTGGGCTTATTGGTCGATTTGTCGCCTAACTTTCAGTTTGGCTCGGAAAACACGCAGTTCTGGGGTCCGATGGGAACAGCCATTATCTCTGGTTTGACGTTTGCAACGTTTTTGACTTTGGTTATCGTCCCCGTCATGTATTCTGTATTCGATTCAGTGGCCGAGCGCTTTAAAACAGCGCTAAAAGGTCCCGCTGCCTTGGTATCTTCTGAATCCAACTGACACCTCCAAACCATACTGAAATCAATTAAACAGGTATGCGAGCTCTTTCTGATTTTCCCGATGCCCACCTGCGAATCTTTGATAGACCGGATGTCCCTGCGGCGGAGGACATCCGGTCTGTTTATTTAGTCGGCATCTGTGGAACGGGAATGGGCTCCTTGGCCGGTCTCTTTCACCAGGCAGGGTATAGCGTTCGTGGATCGGACTCGTCGACCTGGCCGCCTATGAGTGAGCGCCTCGCCGAGATGAACATTCCGGTCTTTGAGGGATTCTCCGCATCCAATTTGGCTGAGACTCCAGATCTTACGGTCATCGGAAATGCTTGCACGCCCCTGCATGTTGAGGCTGCCTATGCCCGAGAAAATGGCCTCGTACAAATGTCCTTTCCTGAAGCGGTCGCCCATTTTTTCATCCGGAATAGAAAGTCCATCGTAGTGACGGGTACCCACGGAAAGACAACCACTACCAGCTTAATGGCGCACGTATTTCGCGTGGCGAATCGGGACCCCGGGTTTTTAGTTGGCGGTGTTATGAACAATGACCAGATTAGTTACGCGGTCGGTTCGGGCAATCACTTTATCATTGAGGGTGATGAATACGACACCGCCTACTTTGATAAACAGCCGAAATTTATGCACTACCGGCCCACCACGGCCGTTGTGACTTCAATCGAATTTGACCACGCGGACATTTACGCCTCGATGAAAGATTATAGAGAGGCATTTGGAGCGTTTGCAAACTTGATTCCACCCGGCGGATTGTTGGTTCTTTGCATAGACGATCCTGAAGTTCGCAGGCTTTCAAGCGAGGTCTCTTGCCGTACGTTAACCTATGGAATCGAATCCTCGGACGTGGACGTGACTGCCGTTCGAATCAAAACAGGCAGCGACGGACAGCGTTTTGATCTGGTTTACAAAGGCGCCATCATGGGTCGTGCTTGGCTACCTTTGAGTGGGCGTCACAACCTTCAAAATGCCCTCGCTGTTGCTGGTGTTGCTTTGGAAGAGGGACTCAGTTTCGAAGAAATCGTGGCTGGATTTGGCTCCTTTAAAGGAATACAGAGACGGCAACAAATTCGGGGCGAAGAAGCGGGGGTGTTGGTCATTGATGATTTTGCCCATCATCCGACTGCTGTTCGTGCAACGGTACAATCTGCATGCGAAAGGTGGCCGGACCGGCGGGTAGTGGCCATTTTTGAGCCTAGATCCAACTCGAGTCGTCGAAAGATCTTTGAGGAGGGATACGCCAATGCGTTTTCGCAGGCCGGAGCCGTTTTTTTGAGCCGCCCTCCTTTTAGGCACAACGATAACGTGTCTGATTTTATCGATATTGATAATTTAACGGACCACATGGAACGCTTAGGTATTCCAGCCAAAAGTGCAGAAGGCGCTGAAGGTCTACTTCCGCTCATCCTCGAAGAGCTTCGTCCCGGCGATGTAGCTCTCATAATGAGTAACGGGGGGTTTGGCGGCATTCACGATTTGTTGCTGAAAGAGCTATCGACCCGATAGGCCTCTTAAACCTGAATAACTCCAAGATTCTATTGGAGTTGGGCCCTCGCCGGCTGTATGTTTCGCATTCAAACGAAAAGAACATGCAACAGCCTGACTTCAGCGAATTTGTAGAAACTGCCATTGCCATGCTCGGCGGCCATCCGACTTCCAAGGAAGTCGAAATGGCCGCCGAACGTCTTTTTATTAAGGCCAATTCGCTACGAAAACCCACTAGTTCGGTACTCCCCGCAGTTCAATGTTCCATTTCATTGGCCAATTGCACCAGCCGCCGAGCTTCTACGCAGCGGTCCCATGTGTACGACGAGATCCGAAAAGCTGCTGATAAGCTTCAAGGGCGAATTTTGAAAACGGCCGAGGAGGTTGGGATGCTTCAAGTCCCTGCCCTTGAGATTGTCGTTCGAGATACGACGAATTTGTGGTCTGGTCATCAGCCATCTGAGGTAATGGCCGTTTCCGAAGCGATCCACCAAGCCGCCGTTGACTCTGGAGTGGATCGGGCTACCGGGCCTTTTCTCGACTTGTCACTCCCCCAGAATTTTGCTCTGTTAGAAGTGATTCCAGAAATACTCGGTCGATGGGAACGACTTGAACCGATTGTGCAATTAGGAACCGATCAGGATCCGCCTTCAGATGAAGTTATTTATGGAGTGGCGCTAGCTTTGGCCACTCATCGGCACCAGTCTCAAAGAACCCATAGCAAAGTCGCCCTTGTAGTTAACGGCTGTGATAAAAGGGCCTTTGGCAGAAGGGTCCACTCATCTGTTTTGGCACTTTCGGTGGCGTATTCCGAGGCAACTGATATCGATTTAGCCTTTGAATTTGGGCAGGTCTTAGCCCAAACTTGTCAAACCTGTTACGAACTGACTCATTTGGAGCGAAGAATACATTCTGAAAAAGCTTTGGAACCCGCTTCAACTCAGACTTCCATCTATCGAAACGTGAGAGTATCCGATAAACTCGATGGCTTCCCTCAATTCGGATTGAATCAAAATCGGATTTCCTTTCCGCAATTATTATCTGCTGAGGAAATCGCCTCATTTGTCAGCGCTCGTTTAACCCCGTTCTCCTATTCAGGCCAGAGCGCGGGGATTGTTTTGGACTTTAGAGCATGATTCGAGTAACGCCTCTCCCCCTTTTGTTGAAGCACCCGTTTCGAATTGCCCATGGAACGAGCACTGTTCGAAACAATGCGCTGATCGAAATAGGAACGGGAGTAGGTGAGGCAGCTTTGCCTCCGTACTACCCAACTACATTTTTGGACGTTCAGGCATACGTCGAATCCGTGTCCGATTTGCTAGAATCAGCCCTACTTTCCAATCCGTTAGACGTAGAGTATGTAATCAATCAGCTTCCTGCGGGCCCCAGTCCAGCCATTGCTGCAATCGACATGGCATTGCACGATATTTGGGGCCAACAATTGGGGCATCCTCTTTACCGGCTCTTTGGTTTGAATCCAAATCACATTCCGGTAAGCTCTTACGCTCTTCCTATTCCCCTCAGCTTAACGGAACTTGACGAGCAGCTTTCGACCATCCTCCATTTTCCGTTTCTTAAACTAAAATTAGGATCGGGGGACGCCCAATTTGACGAAGCCATTGTGCGCAGAACACGCGAACAGTATCGAGGTCTTTTATGTGTTGATGTAAATGGGGGTTGGACGATTGACAAGGCTGTTAAATCCATTTCCGCATTATCTGACTTGGACCTGGTTTTTATCGAACAGCCTATTCGGCCCGAGGAAAACGACGAGTGGCACCTTCTCAAGCGGCTAACTCCCAATAATCGAATTCCGCTTTTCGCCGATGAAAGCGTTCAGGGCCCCGACGATATCATAGAATTAGCGGGTGCCGTCTCGGGAATAAACATTAAATTGGCCAAATGCGGGGGATCCGCCAGGCCCAGCGTATGATCCACCTAGCCCGGTCGTTGGATCTGAGCGTTATGCTTGGATGTATGATCGAGTCTTCCGTGGCGCTTACCGCGGCGGCTCACCTTGGGGCCTTAGTGGACTATTTAGATCTCGACGGGCAACTGCATCTAGCCAGCGATCCCTTTTCGGGACTACAATTCAAGGATGGAACCATTCAAATGCCGACTGCTTCCGGGCTGGGAGTCCAAAGATCGAGTTAGGCCGCTTCAAACTGGGTCTTAATCAGCGTGGGACCGACAAGAGTCCGATGAACAGGACATTTATTAGCAATTTGCGAGAGCCGAACGATCATCTCCTCTGTTAAAAGGTCGCCTTTAAATTGAATGGTCATTTTTATCAAGGTAACCCGGCCTTTGGAGTCGAGCTCAGGATGGCTATCCACAAGTTCCGATGCTTGGACCTGAGATTGGGAGAGTTCCAAAAGAATCTCTTCCAAAGGCCACTGCTTATGATCGGCGTACATCCGAACGGTTATTGCGGTACACGCACCGAGCGATGAAAGAAGCAGGTTTTGTGGCGTAGGTCCTAAGTCCGTTCCTCCTACTTCTTCGGGCTCGTCGGCAAGCAAGTGGTGCCCCGAACTCGAAATGTGAGTGGCGAAGTGGTCCGTTCCCATTCGCACAGAAACGGTTTGTGGTCCACTTTCATGGGAGATGTTCGTTGCCATAAATGAAGCTAGGTTGGTGAGGATCGATTGCGACCCGTTATCGACTTGGTTCAAGCTCGAAGTACAAAGTAGCAGGACTCAAGTCGTCCGGATGTAAGGTATTCTCTGCAAAACGAATACTTCCATTTTCCCACATGCCAACCATCGTGGTACATCTAGTCCCGTAGTTCGGACTTTTGATGAGCATAGCCGAAAGCGTTCTTTCCAACTCAAGACTGACGCCCGTGTTGGGTAGGTCCTTGTCCTCAGCCAGCGTTTGATCTTCAAGCAGTTTCAAAGGCCGTTCGTGCTTCCAAAACGAAGCGGGGCTAGAAGAAGATGTCACTAGTTCGATCAATCGTTGTTTGGCGCGGGCCACTTTAGGCCAAGGTGTGTCGAGCAAGTGATTACTGAGACCATAAACCCCTTTTTCAAGCATAATCGGACCTTCATCAGATCGGTTTGAATAATAACCCAGATTATTTCCGTCGTATAAAATCAGGTTAAAACCGTTATACCGGTCCGCATCAATTTCTAAGTCATGAAGGAAGGATTCAGTGCCAATGTCGCTGGTCAAAAACCCCGTGACCAACATCCCTCTGGACACCGCTCTAGGTTCATTCCTCCCCGGTTCCCGAAAATTGGTTACGGCAGCAAACCGACCCTGCTTATGTACTCCGAGCCATGTGCCTCCCGCTTCAAGGTCCCTACCAGCCAAAATGCCCGGCTCATCTTGCCAAAACCCCGCTTGCTGGGTTGGTCTGCCATAAAATTCGTCCCTGTTTGCCAAAACAAACAATTTTTGTTCGGAATCCGGATCAAAAGAAAAGGCGATAAGGCACATCAGAATCGGCGTTGAATGACCAAAACGTAAGGAGGCAATCCTTCCTGGTTGATTGCTTGGTGTTTGGAAAGAACATATTGTTTCGGATCCAAACTAGATAAGTGTTTTTCTAACGCATCCGCCTCTTCTGAGCCACCTTCGTGACCTGTGTAAACCACGACAAACACGGCGCCGTCTTTATGAATGCATGAAATGGCCTGTGATACCGCTGGGAGCGTCGTTTTGGGTGATGTTCGGACACGTTTATCACTGCCAGGCAGGAAACCCAGGTTAAATAGAACAACTTTGGGTGGCGGTAGGCGGTTCGCTTCCAACAGTTCTATCAGGCGATCATGACTCGATTTTTCAACTATCACGCGACTTCCAACCTCTCCAATCAGGGCCTTGGTACGCTCAATAGCGATTTCTTGGACATCCATCGCAAGCACTCGGCCGGTCGGTCCCACTACATCAGATAAAAATGAAGTGTCGTGACCATTGCCGCAGGTAGCGTCCACAACAAAATCACCGGGTTTAACCAACCGGGAAACGAGGATGTGAACGAAGTCAGTGGCCTTACTGATCATTTGACGGTCTAGAGGGTATAGATTCCCTATCTTCCAATTAGCCCGATAAAGTACTATTTACCCTTCGTTTTTTTGTTGAAATGCTGCTTCAAAACAAAGAAATACCCATTCACATTGATCTGCCTGGAGACCGAGGATATGATCTGGTATTCTCTTCTATTAGCGCTTTGCCGGCAAAAATGCGAGATGCGGGTCTTCGTCCTGGAAAGTGTTTGGTCATTACAGATACCAATGTAGCAGCCCATTATCGAAATCCGCTAGTTTCGGTGTTATCATCTGATGGTTGGGATCCTTTTGTATTAGCACTCCCCGCGGGCGAAGAAACGAAGTCTACGGCTCATCTAACCGCCATTTATAATGCGGCTTTAGCTTGGAATATCGACCGGAAAACTCCCGTTTTGGCACTGGGCGGGGGCGTTATCGGGGACTTGGCCGGCTTTGCAGCCTCCACCCTTTTAAGAGGTCTCCCCTTCGTCCAAATTCCAACTTCGCTGATCGCTCAGGTCGATAGCGCCATTGGAGGGAAGACCGGAATCAACCACCCGGAAGGCAAGAACTTAATCGGTGCCTTTTATCAACCGAAACTGGTCCTGATCGATTCCAAACTTTTATACACGTTGCCGCGTCGAGAATGGACCAGCGGTCTGGCCGAAGTGGTCAAACACGCTCTTATAGACGATGAGGCCTTTTTCGCCTGGATTGAAGCGGAAATTCGACAAATCGTTGCTCGGGATCCTCGAATTGTATCTGATTTAGTTTATCGCGCTGCTGGCATCAAAGCCAAAATTGTGTCCGAAGATGAATTTGAACACGGAAAGCGGGCGACGCTAAATTTTGGCCACACATTTGGACACGCCATTGAAAAAGCGCTTGGATATGGCGTTTTCACTCATGGAGAGGCCGTCAATATGGGGATGAAAGCCGCTGTGTTTATGTCTAGACGGTTTAATCGAAAAGTCGAACACGAGAGAGCTTTGTCCATCTTGTCCCTAATTTCAAGTCCCACCATCCCGTCATCGATTGGGATCCCCGATATTCGCATGGCTATGTCGACCGACAAGAAAAAGGTCTCTGATCGAAACCATTTTGTCCTCCTTCGTCGAATAGGCGAAGCCTATGTCACGGACGATGTAACGGTGTCAGACATCGATGCCGCCATCGCTTTTGCCCTGGGCCGGCCATAATCTACAGAATTGGCATTGTTCGGTAATTTCTTAAAACATATCTCAAAAAAGACGCTGCACACCATTTTGTGGGCCGTGTTTATCGTCATTATCCTGTTTTTTTCAGTTACCAGAACCCAGGTTGGCAGGGATGCAACAGCCAGGGAATTAGAGCAGGAATTCGCGGAAACATTCAGGGGCCAAATGCAAATTGGACGCCTCAGTGGGAATCTTTTAAATACGCTTTTCGCTTCCGACATCGAAATCAAAGACCCCAGCGGACAGACCGTGGTTCAGATCGACTCTGTCATAATTCGGCCAAAATGGTCGGGGTTATTGCGAAAAAGCTTTTCCGTACACGAGCTCATCCTGATCAACCCCCAACTTTTCGTTGAATTCGATCAGAACGGAAATTCCAACCTCGGTCAAACGTTCGCACAAATCGACTCCGTTGGCAGAAATCAAAGCAGCGATCAAGGATGGAAAATGCAAGGGATGGCATTTGAAATCCGAAACGGAAGAGTTGCCACCAGATCTCCTGTTCCGCTTAGCGATTTGATTGCTGCTGGAAGTCTTTTTGACGTCGGTAATTCGCTTTTGGAGGGGTTTTCTATACGAGCCGACCTCGATTTTACGGAAGAAAGCAAGCAGATAGATATTTTAAGAGTGGAAGGGTATCTGAAAAATCTCGATCTCGCCATTGATTCGGGTGAAAGTCAGTTCATCATTAAAAATGACCGCATCACGCTAAATCAGTTCGGGGTGAGAATTGGTGCTACCGATTTGTCCCTCACGGGCTTTTGGGAGTTAAAATCAGACTCTGCATCAACGGAATCGCTATCCTTCGTGGCTGAACTTGAGTCCCAAAATGTTGATTTTAACGAATTAAGCAGGATTTTACCGAATTCTCCGCTTCGGTCAAATGCTTCGGTTTCGGCCTACATTCAGGGCCCTTTGAACGACCTTACTTTTTCTTGGCTGCGGATAGGCCGAAATGATTTAAACCTCGAAGTTGCCGGGACTATTTCAGGCTATCCTGGGCCCCTGTCGATTGATTTGTCCGTGGCAAAGAGCTCCTTGGTTGTGAGCGAATTAAAAGAACTGCTCCCTTCGTATGAGTTGGATAAAATATTGAAAGTGGCTGCGTTCGACGTGTCGGCCTATGCCCAGGGAATCGTCGCCTTTCAAAACGCCTCCTTCGAAGCGGTCGAAGGACGGGGGAGTTTCGAAGTCATTTCCGACCAGAGTCAGATATCCGGTTCTATCCTGCTAAACGGAGGGGTCGATTCCTTATCACATCACGTGTCCGTTTATTCGGAAAACATCGACCTTTCAAACTGGTCGGGGAAACCTTCGCTGAGATCCAATTTGACCGGTAATGTAAGAGCCAACGGCATATCCGATCGAAGAGGCGTCCTATTTTCCACCATTTCCGGCTCGCTAGAGAACTTTTCTTGGGGTAGTAAAAACTTGGGTCAGATTTCGCTCGACCTAGATTACCAACAGGATCAGATTTCCGGTAAAATTACGCTCGCGGACGTGGCGGGTCAGATTGAAATAGACGGAAACGTCACACTGTCGGACGATCCCTGGATTGACCTGGTATCTCATTTCACCAATGCGAATCTGGGACCGATCCTCGGAGGCCGGGATCTGCGTACGCGGGTCAATGGTCAGCTAGAAGCATCAGCGAGCCTACGGTGGGACCACGAATTTAGAGGTGAATTAAGTCTACGTGTCGATTCTTCTTGGATAAGCGTCAAGGACGCATGGACCACGGTTACCCCCTTTGAGTCGAAAGTGGAAATGGGTAATCCTGTGGCTGGTGACGACCGGCTTTTGACGTTTACATCGGACTTTGCCAAAGCAACAATCTCTGGAACCGGTTCTGTTCCTGTTTGGGAGCGCTTGGCTTCTTCCTGGTTTGCTGGAATAAAAAGCGCGGCTGTTTCAGAATTCGGTAAGACACTGTATTCCAAGACGGAATCAGATCCATTTCCAGATTCACCCCTCGAAGAACTACTGCTGTTGGAATCAGCTCGAACAGCGTTTCTCCAGGGTCAATACGAGGCCCCAATAGTCGCAACGGTAGACATCGAAATAGTGGAAGGTGCCCGTTTAGCTCAGATTATGCCGGCGTTCTCTGGAGTTGTGGGCCAGGGAAAATTTAGGAGTCGGTGGTTGATGTCCCCGGATACGATCCAGGTCAATATTGATATCGTGAGCCTAAATGGTTCGAGCAATTCAAACGGCTTGTTTGGCGCCCGTGGCAACGTTTCGGTTGGAGCAGGCCGTCAGGCTACCATGGCTCGTTTCCTAACTTGGTCTATGAACGTGGAGGTGGATTCTCTCTCCATTGGATCCAATACCCTCGGTAAATCGCAGTTCACGTCTGATTTTTCGAATAGGTCCGGCACTATTGAGGCTCGAAGTGCGGGTACGCCCAGTGTGGACAGTTTATTCGTCGGATTCGAAATTCAGAACACTGATCGCTTTAATGAAGCTAGATTGACCACTCTTGGAATTACTACGTCGACCGGGCAATGGCAAATCGACCAACCGAGCATTCTACGCTTTTTTGGTGATGCGACGTCAGTGGATGATTTTGAACTCCGTTTTGTGCCCACAGTGGGTCCGTCCAATCAAGCCATTTTTGCAAAAGGGGTATTCTCTTCCAATCCAAAAGATAGCTTGATGGTATCTCTGAGTGAAATTTCTTTACGAGAGCTTTCCGGTTTCGCCGATATTCAGCCCGCTATAGGTGGCATTCTGACCACGAAACTGTCCCTTTCTGGCGGAATGAATTTGCCAAAAATAGCCGGAAGCGCGGATGTTTTGTCTTTTGCGGTTGATGATCGAATCCTTGGCGATGTCAAGCTGGAAAGTATCTATTCGACCAGTTCCCCCGATGCTTCGATTAAACTGTCACTTTCTCCGGTCCCGAACAATCGTGAGTCTGTCTTATTGGGCACTACAATCCCGGCGACCATATTCGAAAATGATTTGTCGCTTTCCGGTCGGTTGAGATTGCCCAACAGTGCCAACAACGATCTTGGAATGCTGGACCTTTTTGTCAACATTGATCGAGCCGACCTGTTTTTCTTGGATTATTTTGATGGAGGCTCCCTCGACGATATTTCGGGGTTTCTTTCTGGTGATGGGAATATTACAGGGTCATTTTCTAATCCCCTTTTTGACGTGGATTTGGGAATACTGGAAGGCGACATTAGCGTACCGACCACTCAAGGCAGATACCAGCTAATCGGAGAAGTTCATATCGACGATGAAGCGATTCATCTGAATTCGGTTCGCATTTCGGACCCACAAGGGGGGCGCGCCGATTTATCCGGCAGAGTCCTGTTCAACGGATACCAATTTTTTAGTCTCGACATAACGGGTCGGCTTAATGAGCTCCAAATAATGAATGTTGGAGCTTCCAGAAGCCTACCTTTTTATGGCTTCCTTCGGGCCTCTGGGGATCTTTCGCTGACGGGACCTCTTTATGACGCCCTTTTGTACTCTTCTAATGTGGAAACGCGCGCTGATTCAGAGCTTTTTATCCCCGTCGAAGAAGAGCTTTCCGAGACCGACGAGAGCTTTATTGTGTTTGAGGATTCGCTCGGGTTTATTCCGGATTTCAATCAGCTTTCCAGACGTCCTTTTATATTAGCGAGCCGAGCCGCGACTGAAAGGAAGTTCCTCGACGGTTTGAATCTGGATTTATCTATTTTTGCTCCGGTTGGGTCGACCGTCCATCTCGTAATCGACCCCCTTTTGGGTGATGTGATCAACGCCAAAAGCACCGGAACTGTCCAACTGATCCGAAGTGACGATACGTTTCAAACGTTTGGTCAATTAGCGGTTGATAGTGGGGACTATTTATTTACGGCTGGAGAATTGTTCTATCGGAAATTTGAGATTAAAGAGGGCGGAAACATCACTTGGAACGGCGATCCCTTAAATGCCAGCCTGAATATTCCCGCGTCGTATCGAACTAGAGCCTCTCGGAGTGGGCTACCCGGCGCCGATGCCTCCGCTACAGGATTGATTCCGCTTATCGTCAACCTTCAAATTTCCGGAACGGTAACTTCTCCGCAGGTGGACCTGTCACTTAGCATTGACCGCGCGAATCAGAATGTTTTGGGTGATTATCAAGCTCTGGAGGCGCAGCTAAATCAGGCGGATCGGGCTACCGAATATGCTACCAGTGTTCTACTGACCAACACTTTTCAGCTTACTACAGAAAATATAACGTCGGATTCGGGCAGTCAGCTCGCTTTCAACAGCGTGTCGCAGTTGGTTTCTGCCCAGCTCAATCGATTTTTGAACGAAGCGCTTCCGAACGTGGACTTTACCTTTGGCTTGTTGGGGGAAAGCGCTGCTGACCTGGATGTGACCTACGGTGTGGCTCTTCGATTGCTCGACGAGCGTCTGATCATACGGGGAGAGGGTGTTTACCAGGGAAATCAATCCGCGACCAATGTTCGAGCCAACGAAGGTTTGCAGGGAGAATTTGTCGTCGAAATCCGGATGAGCCCTCGCGTATCCATTGAAGTGTTTTTCCGCCGGGAAGGTGATATTTTGGAAACCTCTGAACTGACCAACACGACGGGTGTTGGCGTTTCTTATCAAACCGATTTTGAATCTTGGGGTACGCTTTATCGCCGTATTACAGGATCTGCGGACGAAAACTGATCCATCATCAACATGAAAGCATTAGCTGAGCGTACTGACCATCTCGTCCAAAGCAATATTCGGGCTATAACGCTTTTATTGGCAGGGAAAGACGGCATCAATTTGGGCCAGGGCATTTGCGACATGCCTACTCCCGACCCCATCAAGCGAGGCGCGCACGCCGCCATTGACAACGATCGGTCCATTTATTCGCATTACGGCGGCATTATTGAGCTCCGTCAAGCCATTTTAGAAAAAGCGTCAACCTACAACCGCATTCCGGTCACCTCAACTGACGAAATCATGGTTTCGGTTGGTTCGACCGGGGCTTTCGTTGCGACCATCTTCACGTTACTCAATCCGGGTGATGAGGTCATCGTTTTTGAACCGTACTACGGCTACCATTGCAACCTGCTCACCGTCATGGGAGCAAAACAAAAGTTTGTCAAAACACATGGACCCGAGTGGAAAATAGATTTCGATGAAGTCGAGGCCCTCATAAGCCCGCGTACCAAATGCATTATCGTAAACACTCCAGGAAATCCCAGCGGTAAGGTCTGGTCTAAAAGTGAATTGGTTCGCATGGCCTCCATTTTGGAAAAACACGATCTGTTTGCCATTACGGATGAGATTTATGAATACATGCTCTACGATGGACGAGAACACATTTCCCTGGCTTCCATCCCAGGCGCCTTTGAGCGCACAATAACGCTGTCAGGATTTTCAAAAACGTACAACATGACGGGTTGGAGGCTTGGATATGCGGTCGGTCCTGCACCGATTATTGCCAAAATGGGCCTCCTTTCTGACCTCATTTACATCTGCGCCCCTACCCCGCTTCAGCATGGCGTGGCCGAAGCGTTTGGAATGAGCGATGACTATTTCAAAGAGATGGGCGAAGCCTACGAACGAAAAAGGCACCTAATGTGCACGACCTTAGAGGAAATTGGGTTTATCGTGCCGTGGCCAGAGGGATCGTACTATGTGCTAGCGGACTTTACACCGCTTAGAAAACGATTTGATGGCTTTGAAGATGATATGGCAGCGTCATTTACGTTGGTCGAAAAAGCCGGAGTCGGGACGGTAGCCGGTCGATCATTTTTTGATGATGATGCCGACGGGTCTTCTTGTTTACGGTTTTGTTTTGCCAAAGAATATCCCGTTTTAGAAGACGCGTGTAACCGGCTGAAAGCAGCGTTCAAACCAGCAAATTGACCACAGTCAAGGCCAGTCACGGACAGTCAGGGCCGGCCTAACCAACCAATGTGGTGCTTTCTATGGCCTTCAAAATGGAATCGTGAAGGCCTCCATTCGACACCACGATACCTCTGTTTTCCTTTAGCTGATAACCGTATTTAAAGACTAGGTCTTTTCCATGGATATCGGTGACTTTTCCGCCAGCTTCCTGGACGATGAGCATGCCGCCTGCATGGTCCCAAATATTTTCGACATAGCGCCGGCTCGACGGCATACGGAGGTAAATTTCAGCATCTCCAGCGGCAACGACCACGTATTTGGCCTGAGAGTCCAGCCGGATGGCACTCTGCGAAATCCCTAATAAGTCGGCAACCTTTTGGGAATTAGTATGCGAGGTGTGCGATGACTCTACAGACTCGGAGAATCGAACGCCGGCCGGGTCTGTTTGGGCACTAACTTCCGCTTTACCAATCAATTCCATATCGCTGAGCCGGTAAATCTCAGTCCCCTCTCCCTTTACCGCCACCGCCACGACCCCTTTATCCTCTGGAGAACTTGCAAGCGTGAGATTTGGACACGCCAACGCGGCAACAACGACTTCTGCATCCACAATCAACGCGAGGGCAATGGCATACTGATCGCCTCTCATAAATCCCTTAGTGCCATCAATGGGGTCCAACGTCCAAAACCGATTGGACTGGTCTTTATGCCCCCCGTAATCAATCCATTCCAACACTTCATCTTCGGTGGCGTCTGGACGAATCAGTCGAACGCGCTGAACGACCCCCTGTCGGTCACCTCTGTTTTCATCCCGACGGAGAACAAATGATGTTTCTTCTGCAATGATCGGGTCGTCGGGGTACGCACTGCGAATTCTTGAGCAAACCAGTGCCTGACTCCCAAAGTCGGCTACCGTAACCGGACTTTTGTCCATTTTGGTTATCGAATCGCCTTTTAATTCCTGCTGAACGGTCCGGCACAGGTCAGATGCCTCTCGTACGGCCGCCATGGCAATCATCTTTTCAGAGTAGTAATTCATGCGTTAACGGTCTGTGGGAGCCATCAAGAAATAAAAGCCGAATTGAAAATCCGTTTTACCCCAGAATACGTGGCTCACTGCCACGAGGGTAATTGATCTAGGAAGGTAATCGACGTCCCTTCCACATGCGCACAAAAATGGACTTCTCCGTTTGTTACCAAAATATAAGGGGCCTGATAGGTACGATTATAATTTGATACTTGGTCAAATGTCCCCTGATTAACTTTGACACCCGGAGCTTTGCACTCTACGATCATCCAAGGCTTCCCGCTTCGATCAAATACCAGAATATCGGTTCGTTTGACTTCGCCTTGTTGAATATGGGCTTTCTCAACCGAAATCAACCCTTTTGGAACGCCCACCACATCGTGCAAATATCCAATTACCGCCTGTCGGACGCGTTCCTCGGGGGTTTCTACAACTTCCTTTTTTCGAATTGGATCTTTCAAATGACTGTCGGCCCAGCCCGCGCTCGTTATTCAGTAACCGTTTGACCGGAGAGCAAATACAAAACAGACATCCGGACGGCTACTCCGTTGGTTACCTGATTTAAAATAAGTGCACGCTCGTGGTCGACTACTTCACTAGCCAACTCAACCCCCCGGTTTACTGGTCCCGGATGCATCACTACTAGATCTTTGTGATGTTGTAAGTGGTGCATCTGAATGCCAAACTGTTCGTGGTATTCACGGGTACTGGGAAATAGGCTCTTTCCTTGACGTTCCATTTGGATTCGCAGCGCCATGGCCACGTCACATCCTTCCAGTGCTTCATCCAATCGATTCGTGATCCTAAGCTTTCCTGCACCCGTAATCTTGTCGAGATGTACCGGCAAAAGTGGTTTTGGGCCGCAAATAGTGACATTTGCACCCATTGTCAGAAGACCGTGAATGTTGGATCGGGCAACTCGGCTATGCAAAATATCACCAATAATGGAAATATTAAGACCATTCAGCTTTCCGAAGCGATCTGAAATGGTCAGCATATCCAAAAGAGCCTGCGTTGGATGTTCGTGAGCACCGTCTCCGGCGTTAATCACCACCGCATCGACGCATTGGGTCAAAAAATGGGGCGCACCCGGAGATTCATGACGCACCACAACCATATCAATTTTCATGGCTTCGATATTCTGCGCCGTGTCTTTCAGCGATTCCCCTTTTGACACGCTTGAGCCCGATGCGCTGAAATTTACCGTGTCAGCGGACAACCTTTTTTCAGCCAATTCGAACGAAATCCGAGTTCGGGTTGACGACTCAAAAAATAGATTGACCACCGTAATTCCCCGCAGCGTTGGAACTCTTCGAATGGGTCTGTCCAAAACATCTCGAAAACGACGAGCCGTCTCGAGAATCAAATGAATCTCTCTGGCCGAAAAATCAGACAACCCGAGCAGATGGCGGTGATCAAGTCCGGTTTGGTTCTGGTCTGTTGTCGGTTCCACGTATACCAAACGTTCAAATGGTGGGTGATGATGGGCGTCCGACAAGCCAAACGCCTTCTTTGTCGTCCATTTCTAACAGTCGGACTCGAACTTCTTCGTTTGCTAGAGTCGGTACTCTGCGCCCTACAAAATCGGCCTTTATGGGTAGTTCTCTGAGTCCGCGGTCAATCAAAACCAGAAAATGGACGGATGATGGACGTCCCAAATCCGTTAGAGCATCCAGCCCAGCGCGCGTAGTCCGACCCGTAAACAACACATCATCAACCAAAACGATGTCCCGTCCATCGATATCAAAATCGATTTTCGTCTCTCGAACTACAGGCTGTTTAAAGCGCATCCGGAAGTCGTCCCGATACATAGTGGCGTCAAGAATACCCAACGGCACATCAATTCCATCCACTTCTTGGATGATCTTACGAATTCGGGCTGCGAGATGGACCCCCCTCGACTGCATACCGATCAATGCAAAAGAAGACGCTTTCGATGCGTCAAGATCAAACATCTCGACGATCTGACGCGCCATTCGTTTTAATGTGCGCTCCAGGTCATGCGCATCCATAAGGTGCGCTTTAATGACGTCATTTGGCTCCATAGCCATAAGTTAAGGTTTTTTAGATCAACTCATTCTATACCATCGCTTTATAGATTCAGTAAAGATGGTGAAATTACCGGGTGGAAAAGAAAAAGCATCCTTCTGAAATGTGGGCTGAGCGCTTCGCGTCTATCTATAAAATTTACGCGGAACGATTTTCTCCGACTTCGTATACCTGAACTCTTTTATTCTCTTATTTGAAGTCCGTGAGCGGAGAAAACACCAACCTTAAGTACCTGGACCCGGCGTTTGTAGGTCAAATCTCCAATATGGAGCTCAGGGCCAGACTCATCGTTGAAGGCTTTATTACAGGTCTACATAAAAGCCCCTATCACGGGTTTTCAGTTGAATTCGCCGAGCATCGGCCGTACAACCCCGGGGACGAATTGCGGCACGTAGATTGGAAGGTGTACGGAAAAACGGACCGGCACTACGTAAAGCAGTACGAAGAAGAAACCAATCTGCGGCATTATGTGGTCCTCGACACCTCCCCGTCGATGAGTTACAAGCACTCATCGGGACTGTCCAAACTCGAGTATGGCGCCTATTTGGCTGCTGCTCTTCACTTCATGATGGTTAAGCAGCGGGACGCTACGGGTTTGATCGCTTTTGATGAGCACATTCACACCATGCTGCCGCCTAAAAGCACGCAAGGTTACTTGAGGCAAATCCTTAGTAAACTAGAACAGATTGCCGTACCGAATCAGTCGAAAAATAAAACAAGTGCTGCATCCGTTTTAAACGAAGTCGCTGAACGCATTGCAAGACGGTCGTTGGTCGTAATCATTACCGATTTGTTTGAAAACATCGGCGAGCACGACGCTTTGCTCAACGCACTGCGACACCTCAGGTACAAAGGTCACGAAGTGCTCGTTTTTCACATTCTGGAGACAGAAACTGAAAGGCAATTTAGATTTCCCGATGTTCCTATGCGTTTTGTGGACATGGAATCGGGAGAAGAAATGTCGCTCCAACCCGCCCAATTACGGGAAAATTACGCAGAGGCGGTTCGGAGCTTTTCCACTCGATTTCGGGAGAAATGCCGGGAAAGAAATATCGATTTCATTGAATTAGATACCGCAGAACCATACGGAACGGCCTTATTGGCCTATTTAAACAAGCGCGGCAAGCTTACATAATGCCAGGCCTGCCCAACCCTAAACACTCTTTCACCAAGAAACTAGGTCACTAGTTAAGAACAAAAATGAAGTCATATTTCGTACTCGGCAGCTTGCTCATTGCGATGCTCTTCCCCTCCCAGCGGGTATTAGCTCAGAATTCGGATGCTGGCCGGACACTCGCGACGCCAGGGGATACCCCCACCACTTTTGAAAACCCAGCATTGGTCGGAAAATATCAAGCGTCCATCACGGCCGAAGATTTAGCAGCTCACCTGTATTTCTTCGCTTCCGATTTTTTTGAGGGACGTGAAACTGCGACCCGCGGCCAGCGACTGGCGGCCGAATATCTGGCTGGACAATACCGGAAAATGGGACTCCAGGGAAAAGGTAATAGCGCGAACGGAAATCCGAGATCTCCCGGTGCATTCCTACAAAAATTTAACCTTTACGGCTCAGGGTTCGATAAAGCCGAGCTGACTGCAGGTGGAAAAACTCACGTATTTGGCGGCAACGCAACGGACGGATCATTCATGACCATGTTGGGCGGTGAAGGAAGCGCTAGCGGATCCGTCGTTTTTGCGGGATACGGAATTGGAGATGATGCTTTGGGCTACAACGATTTAGCGGCCCTTTCGGCGGCTGGAATCAGCTATACCGGCAAATGGGTGATGATCTTAGCTGATGAGCCTATGAAAGGCGACAAAAGCTTGCTCCCAACTGAAGGAAATGCCCTTTCTAAGTGGACGACAGGACGATTTGACAAACTTCGCCCGTTCTTTACCGCCGAAAATGGCCCTGCTGGCATTTTGGTTGTAGGTGATCTATCTCCACGTCAAATTGGCACTATCCGCGATGCGGCTATGGCAGCGGCTAGTGCCCCTCCTGCGGGCGGTGGACTTTCGATCGATCCGCCGACCGGAGCCGGTGGACGTGGGAACCGCTTTCCGACGGTTCTTTCGATTTCAGCGGATTTAGCCAACTCGATCATCGCTTCTTCTGGAAAAACGGTCCAGAGTATCAAATCGGCCATCGATTCATCACTTAAACCAACCGTATTTGAAGTTACAGGAGTCGTTTCAAGCAAGGTTGCCCACAAGCAATTCGATGCGTCAACGGAAAATGTGTTGGCTTATATCGAAGGCTCCGATCCGCTTTTAAAGGATCAATTTGTGGTTGTCAGTTCGCATTATGACCACATCGGAATGCGTCCGGATCCGGTCGATGGCATCAACAACGGAGCCGATGACGACGGTTCAGGAACCGTTGCCGTTCTGGAAATCGCGGAAGCCTTCCAGAAAGCCAAAGACGACGGGGTTGGACCACGCCGTTCGATCCTGTTTTTAAACGTAACGGGTGAAGAAAAAGGGCTGTTGGGATCGCAGTATTACACCGATCGCGATCCAATCGTACCATTGGAAAAAATAGTCACCAATCTTAACATCGATATGGTGGGCCGTATTGATCCTACTCATACGGGGCCAAATTCGGACTATGTGTACATTATTGGGTCCAATTTGGTATCGCAAGAATTACACGATATCAATTTGCGCGTCAACGAAATGATTGGAACGAAGCTCGATCTACATGAGCGTTTCAACTCTAAGGAAGATCCAAATCAGTTCTATCGTCGTAGCGACCATTGGAATTTTGGTAAGCACAACATCCCGTTCATCTTCTTCTTCACTGGTACGCATGAAGACTACCACGGCGTGGATGATGAGCCAGAAAAAATCGAATACGAGCGGATGGCCCGCATTGCTCAGGTTATTTTTGGCACCGCTTGGCAAGTGGCTAACCAAGACACTCCTCCAAAGGTAACTGGAACCGGATTTAATTGATCGGTTAAGGCGACTTAAAAGGTTTTGACAAACGAAGCGGGGCCCCGCGCTAAAAG